>NZ_FRAY01000002.1:308357-616714 GCF_900142475.1 Fibrobacter sp. UWH4 | reverse complement strand
TCATACCCGTTCCCTTTCCGAACACGGAAGTCAAGCCCCTCATCGCCGATGGTACCTGGCCCACGGGCCCGGGAGAGTAGGTCGCCGCTGGATTCTCGAGGCCCCTCGCCTAACGGCGGGGGGCCTCTTCGTTTTATATGACCGCTCGCGCTATCGTAACGGTGCAACTCCGACCGGCGCTCGCTCTCGCGACCATGCCCGGTCAATACCGGGCACTTGTCGCTCACGGCCCCTTGCCGTAAACGGCGAGGGGCTCCTTTTTTTATACCGCCCCGCTTCGTTACGCTCCCGCCGCCATGGCAAGTTGATACTTGCCGCTTGCGGCTCACGGCCTCCTGCCATCTAACGGCGAGCGGTGCCCTTCTTTTTATCTATACCGTTTTTGCAAATCACTCGCGCCATTGCGGCGAGGCTCGCGCCACCCATGGCGCGCGTTCCGTTTTTTCTTTATCTCTCTATTGACGATTCGGCTCCGATAAATTACTACATTTGTACCTGATGATTGATGTGGAGGAACAGGAAGAATACGAAGTACGCATCGGGGCGTTCAACGGCCCGATGGACTTGCTCGTCTATCTTGTTCAGAAGAAGGAAGTTCCGCTTGAACAGATTTCGATTGCCGAAATTGCGGACCAGTTCTTAAAGTGGGTGAACGAGTACGAGGGTACCGACCTTTCGAAGGCGGGTGATTTCTTGTACATGGCGAGCCGCTTGATGGCCTTAAAGGTGCAGGAACTTTTGCCGGCCGAGCAGCGCGACCCCGAGATGGAAGCGGAATACAACGAAGACCGCGAACAGCTCATGAAGGAAATGCTGGAATACCAGCGCTTTAAGCAGGTGGCGAGCGGTCTCCAGGAAATGGAAAGCGAAAACTTCGGTACGTATTCCCGCGGCCGCCTCGAAAAAACGCAGACCGACGAAGAGACTTTGGCCGACGCAAATATCTGGCAGCTTTTCCGCGCCTACCAGAAGAGCCTGAAGACCAAGATTTCGGAAACGATTCACCACATTGAACTCGATTACGTGACCATTCAGGACCGTCAGCAGGCGATTAACAATTATCTCGCGGTGAATGGCCGCGCCCTGTTCGAAGACTTGCTTGACAACGATTCTCACCCGATTGTGGCGGCGGTGACCTTCATGGCCATGCTCGAGATGATCAAGACGGACGAAATCGTGTTCCGCCAGAGTGAACTGTTCGGACCGATTTGGATTTACCGCAAGAAGAACAATGCCGACTACGCCGAAGAAATGGCGCACGAGACTGTGTTCTTCAGCAAGGATCCGGAAGTGAAGCCGGGCCTTGTGGAAGCAATCCGCAACCAGGCGATTGCACGCTCCAAGGAACAGACCGTGGGCGACTTGGCCGCGGTGATGCGCGAAGCCGTGCTGTGGACGGAACGCGGACGGAACGTGAGCGAAGACGATTTGAACGCCATGCTCGAAGGTCGCGAAGACTTGAGCGAAGTGCAGGAAAACCCGTTTGCCGAAATGATGAAGGAAGACGAGGCGGCGGAAAATGCCCAGGATCCGACTGATGGTGTTCAGGCTCCAGCGGAGAATGCTTCGGGCGCAGAGGGTGCGCAGGCTCCGACTGAAGGGACTCAGGCCCCGGCAGAGAACGCACCTGCAGAACCTGTTGCTGACACAGCCGCGCCGACAACTGAAACGGTTGTGGAAGAAACAAGCACGCCGGTTGCTGAAGAAACGCCGGTGGAAGAGATTGCTTCGCCAGAGGCTCGCAATGACGTGAGCGAAGAACCTGTCGATGAGGCTCTGGCTGAAGAGCCACAGCCCGCTGACAACATGACGGACGAAGAATTCGAAGCATTCATGAAAAAAGCCCAGGCGTTCTACGACACCCAGGCTAATGAAAATGGGATTGCTTCGTCGCCTACGGCTCCTCGCAATGACGAAACCGGCGACGACGATGACGAATTTCCGTCTATCGAAGTCCACACTGATAATTAAGTTTTCAGATTTCAGAGTTTTATTGTCAGGCGGCTTTGCCGCGATTAATTCAATTCCGAAATCCTAATTCCGAACTCTGAATTTACTTAGTCTCGCCGACCGCCGATAAGTCCGGCGCGGTAAGCCCAATAAAGCAACTGCATAATGGAGCCGATGGCGGCAGCCACGTAGGTAAGCCCCGCGGCAAACAGCACTCCCGAAACCGTATTGTATTCGCGACCCTGAGCCACGATATCGAGGCGAGCAAGCACCTTTTTCGCGCGGGAAGAAGCGTCGAATTCCACCGGCACGGTCACCAGCGTAAAGAGCGTTGCGATACCGAACAGTACCACACCCGCCACGGCGAGCGAATAGCCCAGCGCACGGCCCGCACTCATCAGGATGATGCCGAGAATCACAAGCCACGGACCCAAATTAGAGCCGAGGTTTGCGGCCGGCACAATGAACGAACGCAGCCACAGCGGGAAATACCCCTGCGCATGCTGAATGGCGTGGCCCACTTCGTGAGCGGCAACGCCCGCGGCAGACGCATTGCGGCCGTTATAAACTTCAGGTGACAAGTTCAGAGTCTTGTTCAGCGGATTGTAATGGTCCGACAGGAATCCGTGATGCTGCAGCACCTTCACGTCGGTAATGCCCGCATCCATGAGGATTGCCTTCGCCACATCGGCACCGGTAAGGCCGCTCGAAATGCCGACTTTTTGGCCAGCGTTAAAACGGGACTTGACCATCCAGGAAACGCTACCAGACAAAGCGAGCGTCACCAGGAGAATCATCATGTATAAAGGATCGAACATCATAAAAATACCTCTAATCGTAATATACAAAATTCATTTTCAAATTGTCACGCTCAGCACGGAGATCCCCGGCCAAGCCGGGGATGACAGGAATGGCTACATATCGCCGGTTTTCAGTTTGCTACCGTCGCGGAGGTTGGTAAGCACGAGCCCGAGCAACAGGTAGAATACCGCCTGCATCGCAAGCGGCAACAGAAGCGATGCCGCATCGTAAATGTCGGCGCCACGCTGTTCAATCGCAAGCCATGCCGGAATGGCAAACGTCGAAGGCAACAGGCAAGAGAAACCCTTCATCCAGGCCGGAATCAGTTCGGTAGGCCAGCTGAAGTTCGAAAGGAATAGGATCGGAATGCTCATGTACAGGAACAACTGCATGCTCGTTTCGCGACGCAAGAACACCTGCGAAAGCACCATCCCGAAGTTGATAACCGAGAACAGGAACACGATTGCAAACGCCACCATCGGCAAAATTTCGCCGCGGCGCGGAAAATCGAACACGTTGTACACCACAAAGTGGTAGAACAAGATAAAGCTGCAATAGTGCAAGAAGTACGCAAGCGAACGGCCAAAGTAGCGGTAAGGCATCAGCTCGTTTTCGACGGAACTGTCGCGTTGCAACTTGCGGAACTTGCGATGAGCGCGGGCACCGCCCAGAATGCAAATGCCAATCACTAGCGTCTGTTGTAAAATTAGCACCAACACACTCGGCACCACATAGTTCGAGTAGCTCCCCGTGTTGTTGTACATGGTCTGCACGCTGATGGGAATCGGGTCGCGCATAGCAATCGCCTTGGCTGCAGGAACCTTTTTACCTAAAGCAATCCGCTTGACTTTGGTAGTTGCCCCAACAGTCAATGCGCATGTAGTAAACGCCGTTCCGATGTTGCCGTGGAGCATCACGTAGGCGCCGTGTGTAAACACGTTCACGTTCGTCTTGCCACCGTTACGGAGCGTCTTTTCCATGTCCTTGGGAATTACCATGAACCCGTAGATTTTTTCTTCGGCCATGGCCTGTTCCGCTTCGCGGATATCCGAAAACACATAGCGCACATCAATCTGCTGGGCAGCGGCAGACATCTGCGTGAGTTCGCGCGACATCACCGTATGATCAAGATCCACTACAGCCACAGGCACATCTGTAGCCGTCTGTTTCATGTAAGGCGTCGGGTAATAGAAGGCGTAAAGCACGCCCGCCACCACCAGCAACAACACCGCAGCAGGGTCGGTGTAAAAAAGCTTCCATTCGGCGAACGCCACCTTGAAAAGTCGCTTAAAGAGGTCTATCATTTGCGCCCCCTTTCAGCCATATCAGAAGCGATTGCCTTGCGAATGCTTAAGTCCGAATAGACGGCTCCGGCAATATTTTTCAGCTTATCCTTCAGGTGCAACTTTTCGCGGGCTTCCCAGTCTGCTTCTTTTTCAATGGCGACTTTCCAACGCAAGAACAACAATTTTGAGGCGAGTAGGTGCCAGAACAGCGCCATGCATAAAAGGATGGCTATCGATTCCCAGGCGTGAGCCTTGCCGACAGAACCGAGAAGCATTGTCGATTGCACCTTGAGAATATGGGTGAGCGGAAGCAGGAACGCGAAGCAACGCACCGCAAAGGGCATCGCCATCACGGGGAAAGTTTGCCCGGCAAATGCAAACGCAGGACCTGCAATTACACCTGCCACGCTAGACGACATACGCATGTTGCCAGTAATGCCCACAAAGGCGGCCCCCGCTCCAGAGCATGCGAGAAACATCGCCAGCTGCCCCGCAGACACCACCACGAATTCATCGAAAGTCATCGGGGTGAGCGCACGTCGAGCATACGCATACACCGCCACCATCGACAGCCACTGAATCACAACCAGCGGCAAAACTGTCGCAGCGCCAAGCACCACGCGCGAGCCACCTGCCGCTTGCAAGAATTCGCGGACGCGGTGATCGCGGAACGGAAAACTGAACAGGTACACCGCCGCTAAAATTCCTGCCAGATGGAAAATCGCCGTCACCAGCCCGAGCCCTAAAAAACCCTGGTAGTTACCGCTATTATTGCTGACCGACTTAAGTTCCACATGAATCGGGTCATCCATCTGCTTGGTAAACAGGTCGGCACCAATCGCCGAAATCACCGAGCGGATTTCCTTGACAGCAAACGTGTTCGTGAGGTAATTCTGGCCGCTAGAATACACCGGAATCACGGGCGTTTCAAGGCGGAGAGCTCGTCGTTCCATGTCGTACGGGAGCACAATAAACGCCTGCAAGTCACCGCGAATCACCGCATGTTCGCATTCGCTACGGTCGTGGCATTCCACCGCGACTTCGAGCACGGGGTCTGCCCGCAAGGCCATTTCGACTTTATCGGACAGCTGCGAGCGGTCTTGCTTTAAAAGGCCAATCGGCACATGCTGAATGATTTCGGCCGAAAAGAAATTCACCATAAAGACCGATGTCACCACCGGCAAAATCAGGAGAACCAACCACAGCACGATGTTGTGGCTGATGTAGATTTTGCGGACTGCTTTAAAGAAAGAAATAAACAAATCGCATTGTCATGCCCGATTTAGTCGGGCATCTCCTGTTTTCTCAAAAAATTACTGAATCTGTTCTACGGGGAAAAGCACGCTCATGCCGGGGCGCAGGTTTTCGACTTTCTGCTTCGGGCGCAGGCGCACCTCGAAACTCTTGAGGTCGAAACCGCCGCTTTCCTTGGAGCTGCGCCAGGTGGCGTAATCGCCTACAGACGCAATGTAGCTGACTTCCATTTCGACATTCTTGTCGAGCGCCGGAATGAAAACGCTGAAGGATTTTCCCTTGGTGATGTTCTTGAGCAAGTCTTCACGCAGGTGAAATACTGCCCAGGAATCGTCGAGGTCCGTGATGGCGACTACCGGCATGCCGGAGCCTACGACTTCGCCCTCTTCGACTAGCTTGACGGAAACTTCACCGGCGATGGGCGCGCGGATCTTGGTTTCTTCGAGGTAAGCGTCGACTTCGGCGTTGGCGCCCTTCGCTTGCAGCACGAGTGCGTTTGCGGCAGCCTTGTCTTCGCTGCGGGCGCCGGCGAGAGCCTGTTCGTACTGGGCCTTGGCGGCGTCGGCAGCGGACTGCGACGCCTTCATCTGGGTCTCGGCTTCATCGCGCTTCTGGAGCGGCAACACGCCTTCGTTATAAAGCTTCTGCACACGGTCGTAAGTGTTCTTCGCGAGGTTTGCGGCATCCTGGGCGCGCGAGGCCATGGCCTTGAGGGCCGTAATGTCTTCGGAGCGGGCTCCGTTTTTCGCCTTGTTCGCCTGAGCGCGGGCTGCACCTAAAGCACCCTGCGCCTGCATCTTTTTCGCCTCGATTTCTGGGCTACTGATGATTGCCACAATGGCGTTCTTTTCGACCATGTCACCTTCGCGGAAGAACAGCTGTTCAACGCGCCCGGGAACCTTGCCCGCCACAAGTACTCGGCGAGCTTCCATCTGGCCCTGCAAATAGGCGTCGCGCGGTTCAGTCGCGAACTTCTGCAAGGTAACGATACCAAGGCCAATCAGGGCAATCAACGCCAAGACGACCAAGACCTTTCCGATAACTTTCAAGACGTTCATAGTTTACTCCAGATTAAAAGTACATAGTTGGAAGTAGACAGTATAAAGTGGTTAGTGATTAGGGGCTGGAGCCGTATTTACCGAATCTGCCGCTGTAGATTGCTTCACCCCTTCGGGGTTCGCAATGACGTTTGTAGAGGGGTTCGCAATGACGTTTGTTGAGGGGCTCGCGGCAGCGTTTGTAGAGTCGCTTGCAACGGTTTCTACAGCGGGCGGAACCGTTTCGACAGCAGCGGGAGCAGGTTCGGCAGGTTTCTTTTCTTCAGCCTTCGCTTCTTCAGGCTTCGACACCTCAGCCGATTTTTCTTCCACTGGTTTTACGTTCTTGAGCATTTCGCCCGCATTCACCACTTCTCCACTTGCTTCCAAAAGTCCAAGCCAGGCGATTACCGCATCGTAATGAGCCTTCAAGTCAGCCACCTGCAAGCGCGAAAGCGCAAGCTCGGCATCCACCACGTCGAGGCCCGTCGCAAGTCCCGCCTCGTAGGCCAAGGTCTGGCTGCGGTGCGCTTCTTCGGCGAGTTCGCGAGTCTTCTTCAAGCTTTCCAAGCGGCTCTTGGCATGTTCCATTTCACGCCAGCGCTTTTCCACCAAGAGGCCAATGTTATCCATGGTCTGCTCTTCCATGCTCGAAAGCGACCTGTCAAGCGCTTTCGCGTTACTCACTTTGGAGCGAGTCTCGCCGCCCTTGAACAAATCCCACTGAAGCTTTGCTCCCACGGCCCATTCGGGTTCCAGGATTGTAAGGTCGCGCGTGTAAAGTTCCTTGTAGGCAAAAAGCGCGACCGTCGGGTAATAATCGGCGCGTGCCGCGCTCACGGCATCCTGGCTGCGCTTGCGTTCGGTACGCAGCTGTCGCAGTCCCGGGTGTCTGTCCATGGCGAGTTGCTTGAACTCTTCCATGCCGAAAGTCTGTTCCGGGGCCATCACCGGCGTAATGGCGGTAAGGTTCGTATCAGTATGCAGCAGGCTTGCGAGAGCAAGTCGAGCAAGAGTCTGGTCACGGTAGGAATCTTCGAGAGCATTCTCCGCTTCGGCCAAGGCCACTTCGGCGCGCAGGCGTTCAGCCTTGCTGATTTGACCACCTTCTTCAAGTTTCTTGGAGCGAGCCAAGTGTTCTTCCAGGTTCTTCCTGGTTCTTTCGCGAAGCTGCGTGAGTTCTTCGGCCAAGCGCAGCGTAAAGTACTTGGTCGCCACATCCATCAGGATGGTGTTTTGTGCCATGTCAAAGGCCGCCTTCTTGGCGTTCACGTTTTCCTTGGCGGCATCGTAGGCGGAATAGATCTTGAAACCCGTAAAGATGGGCCAAATGGCCGTCAGGCGCGCGTTAAAAAAGACATCGTCCTGCACCTTCTTTTCAAAGGAGGGCAGAGCCTCGTTCAGCTTTTCTTCGGTCTGCTGCTGGGCTTTTTGACCTGCCTCGGTTCCCGCTTTTTGACCGGCCTGGTCGGCGGCCTTTTTGGCAGTCGCTGTAGCGGTTGCGTCGTCGGCACCCTGCGCCTTGGCGGCATCGTAGGCCTGATCGTAATACTGCTTATAGTAATCCGAATAATACTGGCTGTAGTAGGACTGGTATGCCTCGGCACCGTGTACCTGAATCATTCCCGAACGGATTTGGTTCAGGTCTATGTAGATGGGATCGTTGATCTTTGTAACGCTTGCGGTCAGCGACAGCTGCGGCATAAAACGGGAAAAGGCTTCGGACTGGCCACTTTCGGCCATGTCGACTTTTGCCTTTTCGGCCTTGATTTGTGAATTTCCGGCTTTTGCCATGTTGATGGCGTCGGAAAGCGAAATAGGCGCGGCAGAAACGGCGACGCTTGTCGCCAAACCCAGTAACACACTCTTTTTCATACTATGTAAAAGATATATATTTTTTACAAAAAAAGCCACCTTGAAAAGGTGACTTATTTGTTATAAATGAGGCCGCGTTCCGTGACTATTTTCCGGGGGTCGGTTCTGCGGCAACCCAGGCGGAAGCTTCATAACCCATGGTGCTGTAGTCCTTGCGTTGTAGGCTATATCCGAATCCGTCTGTCTTTGCGAAGTTTTCGCCCTTCCAGCCGTCGCTATAGAGCGTTGCATCGGACCAGTTGTAGAACCATTGGATGCCCGAGGGGCTTGTTGGATCATCGCTGAAGTCGAAGGGCTTCTTGACGGCGATCATTTCGCCACGGTTCGAAAGCTTACCCTTGTAGAACTTGACGAGTACGTCGCTTGCGATGGAGTAGCGGGTGCGCAATCCGGCTTCTCCCACGGCGGTTGAAAGCGATTCCGGGAACAGGACTGCGAGACCGTTTGCGGGCAGGATGTCGGAGCTTGTAAAGTCCATGTTGATACCTTCGACCTTCCAGCCCTTGTTGGTCGTTTTCACCTTTTCGTAGAGAGTGATCGGGGTTGCAGAGGTGTTCTTGAGTTCCAGGAATTCGACGTCGTTTGCATTGTCGTCAATGGGGTGATAATGAATTTCGTTGATGACGACCGGGCCGATATACAGATTCGTGTTAATGGCTCCCGGAGTTGCCGTGGTAAGGGCTCCCTGAGCCATGGAACCGTCGGCCAGGTCAACGACGCCGCTCGAAAGTTCACTGGAGGGCAGGAACAGGCTGGATTCATCGCCTTCGGTGGCTCCATACAGATAGTAGGCGCCGCCAATGGGGCTGACGATCAGTTCTTCGCTGAAATCGGAAGCCGCATCCAGGACCAGGTAGCTTCCGGCAGGAACGATTCCCGATTTGATGGTCAGGGTTTCGTTACGGACTTTGGATTCAAATTGCCAGCCTGTTACGTCGACATTTTCGGTTCCTGCATTGTACAGTTCTACCCATGCATTCTGACCGGTCAGGGTCGGCATGATTTCATTGATGCGCACATTGGAGGTCGTCAGCCATTCGTCGTTACCGACACCGGGGTTACCCTTCAGGATCTTGCTTGCGCCCCAGGAAGAGGGAAGAGCGGCGTTTCCGCCCTTGTAGACGAGGGTGCGGCCCTTGCCGTTGGCAAGGGAGGGCCAAGGCGGTTCCTTGCTGTAGGAACAGCTGACGTCACCGTTTCCGGTCAGCTTGACATCGATAACATCGCCTTCGTTCGAAAGTTTTGCAACCGTACCGGTAGAGGGATCGTTATCCCAGGGGCCAAAGAGTCGGCCTGTAAAGGTCGGATACGTTTCCTTGAACAATTCGACGTTGTTCGTAACGACGACATATTCGCCCTTGGCTAGCGGTTCTGCCGGGAAAGAATAGGTGATGGCTCCTTCGAGACGGAGCTTGTAGAATGCCATGCTCTTAAGGTCGGGACCGGCCGCAATCGCCACTTCCACCCATTCGAGTTCGGAGGCGTCGGGGGCGTTGTACATGATTTCGGTGATGACCATGTTCGTCACGCTGGCATCCATCGACGAAGAAAGATGCTCGTCCGGTTCAGTTGCGCTGCTGGACGAACCCGTCTCGGTGCCGTTGGATGTCGGGGTGGTTCCGTCAGACGAAGTCGGCTGATCGATGGAGGCGCTGGAGGCCGGATCTTCGTTCTTGGGCCCCGAAGAGGAATCATCGGAGCAGGCAACGACGAATGCCAACGCTGCCACGGTCGAACCCGTCAAAAGAATTTTTTTGATATCCATAGTGGTATCCTCGTGAAACTTTCTACTATTTTAATAATTTTCACCTGCGCCGACGGCGAGTTTTGTCCAATAGGGAGTCTTGAATCGCCGTGGGTTCTCGTAAACACGTTTCCATTCCGCGGCGGCATTGCCGAACTTGGAAAACGCAGCATGTTTCAAGTTCAAGAACTTAATCAGGTCAAACATCCAGTAAGGCACCTGCGAACAGGGGCACTTGAGCTCGAGTACGGCATCGCAACCGGGTTGGAAAAATCTCGGTATGCCGGTTGAGTGCATGTAGTGCGGATCGACGGTGTAGTCGAAACCATTTTCTTCGCGGAAACGCATGCCGGTATCGATGGTCACGCGGGAATATTCTTCGCGGAGTCCAAACCAGGCGCGGCGCTTGTATTGCGTGAGTAGGCGCGGGTGTGCGTTATAGAGTTCCGTCTTGTACAGAAAATCCTTCACGTACATGCGGTCCTTTTCTCCCTTGCACGGCCAGTCCTCGGGTTTCATGTTCCACACTTCGCCGGGGTTGATTCCCTTGATGGTGCCGCGGCTCTTGTAGCAGATATTCTTGATCTTGCGCTTGCATTCGAAGTGGAACGTTCCGTCTTGTGCCGGGTGCTCACCATAAGTGCGAATGCGCATATTGAAACGGTCCAGCAACTGTTTCTTTTTCCAGCCGAGGAACGTCCAGCTGGGCGAATCCAGATAGAGGTTCGTGATCCAGTAGAATCCACCTGGGGTGATTTTCGAGTAGTAGTCTTCTTCGCAATAGGGTGCGAGGAAGGCGCCGATACGGTCGGCCCATTCCACAGGAATGTGGTACTTGAGTTCGAACCTTTCGAGAAGGCTAAATCCGCGGGCCTCGGCCATATTACTTAAGTCCCCCTACCAGGTGGTTCTGCACGCCTTCCTTGGAGAGTTTTCCTGCGTATTGGAGCAGTTCCAGGTAAAGGTCGTAGATGGTCGTTTCGAGCTTGGCGGCGTTCAGTTCGCTTTCAAGGGCACTTTCGCGGGCGCGCAACAGGAGTAACGGCTCGGATCCGGCATCCTTGGCGAACTGCTCAAAGATGTTTCCGGCCTTGACCTTGTCGGCAAAGTCCTTCTGGACTTTCCTTTGGGCTAGGTAGCTGTTAACTTGTTCTACAAGGCGGTTGACCTTCACGTTCACGTCGCGGGCCTTGGCCATATAGTCGCCTTCTGCATCAAGGTCGGCGACCTGGTTGCGCAAGTCGTTGTCCTTGTTGCTGTCAAAGAACGGAAGCTTGATGCCGAGAGTCGCGTAGAACTTGTCGCTGGTCTTTCGACTGTCCTTGTCAGCGACGAGTTTGCGGATGGTGCGGGAGTCGTCCGCAGTGGCATCCGGATACTTTTCAAGGTAGTCGTCCATGTACTCGTTGTATTCGTAGGCGACGTCTCCTGCATCCAGGTCCTTGTACTTTTCCATCAGCGATTCGATCTTCATCGAGTAGCCGATGCCGATATGCGTAATGTAGTCGCGGCGGCTGGCGACATCCTGTTTGGCGCGAGCCTTTTCGGATTCCATCTTGCCCTTCGCCATTGCAATCTGCGGGTAATTGTCGTTCACTTCGATTCCGCCCGAAAGCTGGGACTCAATTTCTTCCATGGACGGGAGCCAGGAAGAATCCAGTTCGATGCCGTCAAAATCGGGAATCCAGCGGCGGAGTTTCTTCTCGGAATTCTGGAGCGAATTGGAATCGCTAATGAGGGCCGCACGGATAGTCGCTTCCTTTTCGAGAGCGGACATCAGGTCCTGCGGATTGAACGTGGCCGAACCCGCTTTCATGTGCAGGACTTCGATACGGTCGGAATTGACCTGGTAAAGTTCCTTGTTCAGTCTGTTGATTCGCTGACGCATCAGATAATGAATTGCACGTTCGTAGCGGTCGTAGAGCAATATGCCGCGGTCTTCGGCCAGCTGGGCATTAGCATACACCATCTGCGCTTCGTAATGGGCGCGATCGGCGGAGCCCTCGCCAAAAGCCTTCGGAGTCATGCGGAGTTCAAAATCGTGGCTCGCAAAGCTAAAACCGTCGAGCTTGTAGCGCAACTCCATCTTGTCCCAAAGCTTGGTGTTGCGCGACGTGGCGATGTTCGTGCGCTTCTTGGAAGACTGGTAGCGCAAATCGTCGTCGGCGGACTTGATCAGCGTCTCCCAGGTGAGGGGAGCGGCAAGCAGCGGAGCGGCCAGAAGCAAAAAGACATATCCACACTTTTTCATATAAACCTTTATCTAGAGATTGCTTCGGGGCTTTGCCCCTCGCAATGACGTTACTTATAATTTCGAACGATCGCAGTTGCCTCGCAAAGACTTAAACTATTCCGAAATAGTGACCATTTCTCCCAGGAGGAACGGATTTTCGGCGGGAATCGTAATGATGACTTCGCGGCCGTGAATAGGCATTTCCGGCATTTTCCACATGCGTACCGGGAATTCCACGATGCGGCTCGAAAGACCGACAATCTTGCCCTTGACGGGCTTGCCGGTTCCACTCAGGGTCTTGACCTTCACTGTTTCCCCGATATCCATACGCTGGTACATTCTTTCGTGGATGTAGCCGCGGACAAGCGTCGGGGATTTGTGGGTGAGGGTGATAATCGGGGCGAAACTCGAAACCTTTTCTCCGTCGTGGACGTTCACGGAACCGACGACCCAGTTTTCCTTGGCAATCTGGACCAGTTCTTCCTGTTGTTTCTGGAGTTCCTCGAGTTCCTTTTTCAGGTTTTCGGCTTCGCTCTTGCCCGCATCCTTCTGCAGTCGGTTGCTGCTCCTGAGAAGCTTGATCTGTTCATTCGCGTTGGCGTTTGCGACGGCGAGTTCGTTCTTCAGGTTCTTGATCTGCATGGCCATGGCGTCGTTCCCGTCGCTATTGGCGTTGGATCCCTGGAGGCTCTTGAGCTTGGAGGCAATTTCCTTGTTCTTTTTGTATTCCGTTTCGAGACGGTTGATTTCGGACTTGAGTGTGAGCGTCTTGGTAGCGAGGTCTGCCTTGACAGCGGCCACCTTCTGATCGATGTCCGCAGCGGAAAGGTTGCTGCGGCCTTCGCTGGCGTCCAATTCGCGGGTGAGTTCTGCGATGCGGAGGGTGAGGTCCGGACGGTTGAGTTCTACGATGGTGTCGCCGGGCTGGATCGACTGTCCGGGCATCACGTGAATCTTGACCACTTCAGTCGGGCTCGGGAGACTAATCGTGGTTTCGGTCGCTTCGGCAATGCCCTGGAAAGTGGCGATCTTGCCCTGGTAAATAACGCCAAGAATAATGGCGATAATGACGCAGAGAACCCAGGCGATAGAGAGCTTATGACCGTAAAGGTAGGCAACGCCCGCGTTGTTCTTGTGGGTGTTCCAGAAGTTGTCAATCAAATCTTCAAGCTTGCTCATATTTACTCCCTACATTTCCGTCGTGGCGTCCTGCATCATGAACTGTACGTCCGAGATGCCTTCGATCTTAGAAAGTTCGCTCAGGATTTCTGCCGCGGGCTTTGTCGCGCGCAGGCGAATCTGATAGGCGACATCCAGTCTTGCTCCGCCATCAACTTCGCGCATCGTAATCAAGATGAAGGTCTTGAGGCTGGACTTCATAATGTCTTCGATCTGACCGCGTACCTTGGGTTCGTTCGGAAGGGCGAAACGGAGCATACCGTCAAAGAAGTGCTTGGTTCCGAGACCCGTGCGGGAAAGCAGGAACGCGACGAGGCAGAAGGCGACCGTACCGCCCGCTGCGGCACCCCATGCGTACACACCGCATCCGATACCGGCGCCGAGCGAGGCGAACACGAACATAATGTCGCGGGGATCCTTGAAGCTCGTTCTAAAGCGAACCACCGATAGAGCACCCATCATACCGAGGCCTCGTCCGACATTGTCTCCGATAGCCTGCATCACCGTTGCGGCGACTACTGCGCTGAGCACGATTGCTTGCACGAAGTTGCGGGAGTACGAAAGTCCGAGGAAGGTCTTTTCGTAGGTCCAGGCAATGACCGAGGACAGGATAAACGTGAGAATCAAGGTGTACGCCAATGTGATAAGGGTGGCATTGGCGGTGCCGGACTGGACGGCTAAAAGGTCGAGCATAAAGACTCCGTTGGTTGACTTTTTCTTTTCATCCGAAATTTACTTTAATCACCCGCAAAATAGTGATTTTTTGTGTAAAAATGGATGAACAAAAACCAAACAAACCTATTCAAGCAGGGTGATTGGGGAAAATCTACCCTATTTTTTTACACCATATTGGAATAATAGCAAAAAAGAAATAGAATCGCACCTAAAAAGATTTTTGCATTTTAAGCAAGTGTGCAAATAGCGTGCAAACACATGGTAAAAATATTTTACCTTTAGCTAAACCGGCCGGCTCCAACGCGACGCTTTCGGCCCCTTTCGGACACGAGCGCTTCAATCAGGAACAGAAGCGCGGCAAGGCCAAGGAAAATCTGGTAACGGTCCTGGTAGTTTTCCATACGGTCGGAAGCCTGTTCCTTCTTTTCGAGACTTGCGATTTCTGTCAGCACCTTTTGCAACTGGAATTCTCCCGGGCTTGCGTAAAAGTAGAGTCCGCCGGTTGCGCTTGCGATTTCCTGTAGTGTTCCGTCTTCAAGACGGGTCGTGACAATGTTCCCTTGCAAGTCCTTCTTGTAGGCAATTTCGCCGTTCTTGGAGGGCACCGGAATAGGCACGCCTTCGCGGGAGCCGATACCGATGGTGTAGATGCGAATTCCCATCTCGGCGGCTTCTTTCGCGGCGTTGACGGCGGCGGCTTCGAGTTCTTCTCCGTCGCTCATCAAGATCATCACGGAGTATTGCCCGGCGCTTCCGGAATTACGGTACAGGTCCATCCCCTTGCGGATAGCCTTTTCCAGATTCGTTCCCGGCATGAGCCAGCCCGGAGTGAGTTCTCGGAGCATCATCTGCACGGTGCCGTAATCGAGGGTGAGTGGCACCATCACCTGAGCTTCTCCGGAGAATGCCACGAGGCCAACGCGGTCGCCCGAAAGCGATTCCAGAAACGAAGAAATTTCGTGGCGGCTACGGGTAAGGCGGTTCGGCTTCACGTCTTCGGCGAGCATCGAAAGTGAAATGTCCTGCAACAGTACCAGGTCAAGACCGCGGCGTTCAATGTGCTCCATCTTGCGACCCCATTGCGGTCGCGCCAACGCAACGAACAGGAATGCGATTGCAAAAAGCAAGAGGGTTACTTTCGCCAGGCGCCGCCAAGGCGACACCGAAGTCGAAAGCTTAGGTAACATCGAAAGCGAAACGAATCTGGCTGCCAACTTTTTGCGACGGTGATAGGCATACGCAAAAAGGAGCGCAAACAGAGGGAGCGTAAGTAGGCCCCACAAGAACATCGGTTCAGCAAATCGCATCTAAAGCCTCCATTACGGGATGCGCACAAAGCGCGTATTCGCAAGCAACAATTCAAGTAAAATCAGCAGGGCGCCCACCAGGAGCCACGGGTAGAATTTTTCGGCGTAGCGGGCGTAGGCGACCGTTTCAATTTCGGTCTTTTCGAGTTCATCGATTTCGGAATAGATTTTCTCGAGTTCTTCCTTGTTCTCGGCGCGGTAGAAACGCCCACCGGTCTTTTGTGCCACGGCTTTCAATACGCCTTCGTCGATGCCCTCTTCGGGAGTGATATCGCGTTCGCCCCAAGAAATATCGCCTGTCCACGGATTCTGCTGGAAGGCGAGAATCTTGCCGTTCCTTTTACCCACGCCAACCGTGTAGACCTTGACTCCCAGCGACTGCGCTACGTCTGCGGCACGCATCGGCGGCACCACGCTAGCGTTATCGCGACCATCGGTCAGGAGAACCACTACTTTAGACTTGGCTTCGGACTTTTGCAAACGCGCAAGGGAATTCATAAGACCGTCTCCAATGGCCGTGCGGCTACCCATAATGGAATCGCGGGCAAGGTCATCGGTCGCTTTCAGAATTTCAAGGAGGGATCCGTAATCGAGCGTCAGCGGGCACTGCGTAATCGAGCGTGCACCAAAGGCAGAAAGCCCAATTCGGTCGCTGTGGCGTTTCTGGATAAAGTCTGCAATCACTTGCTGGGCATAACCCAAGCGACTATATTTCCAGTAGTCGCCGGATTTCAGGATGCGTTCTGCATTCATGACACCGAGCTTCGCCTGTTCCATACGCGTGAGCATGTCGAGCGTGCCCATGGATCCCGAAACGTCGAGCGCGAGCATGATGTCGACGCCGTCGGTCGACGTGTATTCCACTTCCATGGCGTTCTGCGGGCGGGCAAGCGCCACGACAAAGCAGATGAGTGCGGCGAGGCGTAAAATCGGCACGATATGGCGAAAACGGACGCGTCTGCTCGGGACAGCGCGCTTTGCAATCGAGAGTGCCGGAAACTTGATGGTACTCTTGCGGCGGTGTTCACGGTAGATGTACCAGCCGACTAAAACAGGGACTAAAAGTAAGAGCCAGAAGGCCTCGGGATTCTGAAAATGCAGCGCACCAATATCCATAAAATCTCCGAAATACGCAAAAAATCAAATTTTACAACGGTGAATATACAAAAATGCGGCGAAAAAAGCTAGAATGAGGAGTAGACGGTAGACAGTAGGCAGTAGACAGTAGGAAGTGAGTCAAAAGAAAATCTGAATTCTGAACTCCGAATTCAGAAATCTGAATTCTGAACTCCGAATTCTGAAATCCGAATTCCGAATTAAATAACGTCTTTCTGTGCGGTCACGTGAGGTAAGAAGCGCTTCATGAGCGGTATAATGCCCAAGTACAGGAGCATGGTCGTCACAAAGACAAAAGCAAGCGCCACAGGCCTCGGCCAATGCACGTGATTTTCCTGCAAAAACTTAATGATTCCCCATTGGACCCAACCGTGCGTCACCAGGATCATGATGGAATAGCGACCGAAGTAGGAAACGAGTGGAATTTTCCCGATGGCCTTGGATAGCAGTAGAACGGCGATGGTGCCCAGGAGCCCGCATAGGTATATGTTCCATATCGGGAACCAGTAGCGGTTGCTGACATAGCTGACGGATTCCGGCGGGGCGTTAAAGGAAAGTGCGAGGGTGATTCCAAAGAGTAAGAGAGCAAAGGGAATGTTCCAACGGTCCAGTCGGTTCGGCGCCAGAATTTTCGTGTAGCGGAAAGCCACGTGTCCTGCACAAAAGTAGGGAATTGCCGTGAGTGAAGAGGCGAGGAACATCGGAAGCTTGATGCCGTTTCGCCCGAGGAAGAAACCGACTAGGCCCAATATGACGGATAAACTGACGAGCGATGCCGTGGTGTGCTTCGGAAATTTTTTCGCCACTATTTTTTTTACGACGAGGTGTAAACCGTAAAAGATCAGGTTCGTCCAGAATAGGCTTAGCAAGAACCATACGGGGATATTCGGAAATGTCTGTTTCCAAAAGAACGAATACCAGACACTCGCGCCTGGATTTGCCCGCAGATGCAGGTAATGCAGTGCAAAGGGCAATAGGCAAGAAAGAGTCACAAAAAAGAAGGCGAACGGAATGAGAAGCTTGTTCACCTTGCGTCGACAAAAGTCAAAGAAACCTGCGTATTCCTTGAAGAAAAGTCCCGACAGGAAAAAGTAGAGAGGCATGCGGAAAAGCGATACGGTTTCCTTGAGCGGGTAGCTTTCGATTCCCCAGGTGCTAGCGATGTGATGCCAAACCACCAGCATAATGCAAATGCCCTTGGCCAAATCGACAAAGGCGTAGCGGGGCTTGGCATCGGGGGTCTGTGGGGGAGTTTCCATACGGCAAGTAACTGATTTTTACTTTTCCAGGAATTCAAAAATTCGTTTCTTGTAATCGCTCAGTTCATCGAATACGGCGTGACCGTAGCCTTCGTACATATAGAATTCGTATGGGATACTTTCGGTTTTTAACTTGTCTGCAATCTTGATGGAGGCTTCCGGGGTGGTCACGAGATCGTTCCCTGCGCCAAGAACTAATGTCGGGCTCTTGATTTTTCCGAGATCGTCGTAGGTGTTGACAAAGTCGCAGGCATGAGCGAAAATGGAAAAACGATCCATTTCGGCATCGGAGACATTTTCGTACATCGCCTTGAGCGCCCTGCGGTAACGCGTCAGGAATTTTTCGCTAAAGCATTTGTCGAGGAAGGAATCGACGAGTTCCTGGGCGTTATGAGTGTCGGCTAGACGCGCCCATTTGCCGATGGTTTCTAGTTGCAGTGGTTCCGCGTGCGAAGTGGATGAACCGAGAACCAGCTTGTTTACGATTTGCGGATGACGGATTGCCATGTACTGGGCAATCATGCCACCTTGCGATACTCCAAAGATGTCGGCCTTTTCGATTCCGATGGAATTGAGGGCGTTAACCTGGTCATCGGCCATTTGTTCAAGCGTGTAACCGGGTTTTGCCTCTTTTTTACGGTCAAAGAAATAGAGCGTGTAGTCGTTCAAGAATATCTTGTAAGGTACGCTAAAGGAGTTCGCGAAATTCAGGGGATTCTTGATAGAAATCCCGGGAATGACGACTAACGGCTTTTCGCCAGAACCGATTCTGGCGTAATCCATTTCAAAAGTATCCGTACGGACGGTCTGTACAAGAGAATCGCTCATGATTATAATATAGCAAGAAGTAGGAAGTAGACAGTAGGAAGTTGGAAGTAGACAGTGGGCTGTGACGGTTATAAAAAAATGCCGGAACAAGTCCGACATATAATTATTACTCAACTCCGAAATCCGAATTCTGGATTCCGAATATGGTTTAGTTTCTGTGGAAGTCGTCTTCCATGCGGATGATGTCGTCTTCGCCGGTGTATTCACCCACCTGGACTTCGACGATCACGAGTGGAAGTTTCCCTTCGTTCTGCAGACGGTGAACTTCGCCCACGGGGATGTAGGTGGATTCGTTCGGACGCACGTAGAACACGTTCTTGCCGACGGTCACCGTGGCTGTACCGCTTACGACCACCCAGTGCTCGGAACGGTGCAGGTGCTTCTGCAGGCTGAGGCGCTTGCCTGGCTTCACCACGATGCGTTTCATCTTGTAGCGTTCGGTAGATTCAAGCACGGAATACGTTCCCCACGGACGGCTTACAGTCTGCGGCACGTTGATGAGGTCGGAACCGCGCTGCTTGAGCTCTTCCACCACCTTCTTCACCTTCTGGCTGCTGGAAAGCGGGGCGACGAGGAGCGCGTCCGGGGTGTCGACGATGAGCATCTTGTCGAGGTCGATTGTCGCGATGGCTCGCTGGCTACCCATCACGAGGGAATTCCTGGAACCGACGGCGATGTGGCGCGGGTTCACGTTGTTGCCATTGTCGTCGTGCGGATATTCGTTGTAAAGGCTGTCGAAGCTGCCGAGGTCGCTCCAGCCGATATCGCTCGGGACCACCTTCACCTTGCTCGATTTTTCCATCACGGCGTAGTCGATGGAGTTCGACGGGATGGCCATCATGTCGTCGCGGTCGATGCGGATGGGTTCGCCGTCTTCGACAGTCGCGTTAGAAAGCGCCTTCTGGGCGGTGGCGAGCATTTTCGGAGAATACTTACCGAGCTCAGCGAGGAAAGTCTTTGCCTTGAAGCAGAAGATGCCACTGTTCCAGTAGAAGTTGCCGGAGAGCAGGTATTTTTCGGCGGTGGCAAGGTCGGGCTTTTCCACGAAACGTTTCACGTCTTCGCCGGCGGCTTCGATGTAGCCGTAGCCGGTCTCGGGACTCGTTGGTGTGATGCCGAAGGTCACGAAGTTGCCCGTCTCGGCGAGTTCCTGCGCACGGAGGAGAACCTTCTTGTACTCGTCCTTCTTGCGAATCACGTGGTCCGACGGGGACACGAGCACGATGGTCTCCGGATCCATGGTGAGGCAGGCGAGGGCGATTGCGGGAGCGGTATTGCGGCCCACGGGTTCCAGGAGGAACTTGCTTCCGGTCATGCCTTCCATTTCGAGTTGGTCCTTCGCGAGGAAAAACTGGTCGGCGTTAGAAACGATAAACTGGGATTCGCAGACGGCGGAGTTGGTGACCACCGTCTTGCGGAAGAGCGACTGCCCGTCAAAGAGCGGTGCGAACTGCTTGGGCATCAGGGAACGGCTCACGGGCCAGAGGCGTGTGCCCGAACCGCCACAAAGAATCAAGTTAATCATACTCGGTTAGTTCCTTACTATTTGCCTTTTATGTCGTCCTTGACAATGTAGGCGTTATGCGTAGCCAGCATACCATAGTAGACCGTCTGGACGGACGGGAGGATCAAGCTGATGAGGCGGTTCCAGGTGGCGAGACCGGAAGCATCCACGTACACGATATCGCGGGCGTTCAGTTCGAAACGGTCGGCCATCGCAAGTGCCATCGCGTTCTTGGCGTTCAGCTGGAACACGTCAATCTTGGTTTCAGAAGAATTGCGGATCACATAGATGCCGCGGGACGTGGCGTTCAAAGCCTGCAAGCCGCCGGCGGAGGCGAGAGCTTCGGCGAGGGTCAACTTGCCGCTGTAGATATTCACGATGCCAGACCTGCCGACTTCGCCCATCACGTAGACCTTCTGTTCCTTCTGCGTTTCGGACAGTGCCGGAACAAAGAGCTGGTCCTTGGGTTGAACCATCATGCGTTCAAGGGGCAGGTTGGACTTGAAGGCGTCAAGGTAGTTGATGCTGTAGACCTTGTCGCCACGGCGAAGTTGCATTGCAGACGGATCAGCTTCCTTGGTGAATCCGCCGACGCTTGCAATCATGTCGGGGAGTGTCATCGGATTTTCGTTGAACGAAACGAAACCCGGACGTTCCACGGCGCCAGCCACAAATGCCCTGCGGCTGTTGTAGCCGGTAACGCGGACATCGACCTGCGGGTCGTTCAAGATTTTGTCGGAGAGACGCTTCGTAATTTCGGCGCGGAGTTCCTGGGCTGTCAGGCCTGCCGCCTGGAGTTCACCGGCGTAGGGATAGAAAAGCTTTCCGTCGGTAGTCACCTTCTGGCCTGCGGGCTGGTACTGACCCATCGGAGAGGTCAGTTCCGGGTGTTCCCACACCACCACCTGAACCATGTCCAGAGGTCCAATGCGGTATTCCAGTTCAGGAAGGGAATCGACAACCAGGTCCTTCAAATCGCCAAGGTCAGATGATCCATCGGCGGTTACGACACTCTTGCCAAGATCGCCTTGGTCGATGGAGTGAATTTGCACCGTCATGCCGTTATATTCGGCAGAATCGCTCGGCAAGGACATCTGCATCTGTGGACCGGCAAAGCAACCGGTCAAGACGACGGATGCCATGGAGCAAAGGCCTAAAAACATTTTTTTCATAAATCAACCCTTTTCTGCCAGCTATGCCTGGCCTTCACTTTGTTTGATTTTTTCAACCCAATAAGGAGTCAGCTTGGAGATGAAGTTCCATGCGAGAACAAAGGCGTTCTCGGGACGGCGGTACGGGTCGGGAACGTCGACCCGCTGAGGTTCACCATAGCGGAAAACTTTGCCTTCTAGCCACGGATAGCGGTGCAGGAGCTCCATCTTGTGGCCATTTTCCATAACGAGAATCAAATCGGCCCACTTAAGGATGTCCAGATTGATTTGACGGGCTCGATGTGCGCTCATATCGATGCCATGCTCCAGCGCGATTTTTTGGCTGAGTTCATGTGCGGGATGGTCAACCAATGCCCCGAGGCCGGCACTCATCACTTCAAATTCAGGGCCCAATTCTTTCTTGAGGCAGTATTCGCCTGTAGGGCTTCGACAAATATTACCTGTGCATACAACTAGAATGTGTTTCATTGGATGCTAAGATAGAAAAAAGACATGTAATTGTTATAAATAATTAACGGAAATGACAGCAAAAAAAAGAAGAATTAAAATCACTTTTAATTCTTCTTAGTTCCTTTTTTATTTGGCTTTAAAGCTCGAAAGAAAAATTCAAATCCTTAAGAGCAGGGTTCTTCGTATCCTTTTCGCTGAGAAGCGGCTCGAAGCCGTTGCCTACCGGCCACTCGATGCCGATTTCAGGGTCGTTCCACATCAGGCCGCCTTCGTCTTTCGGGTCGTAGAGACGAGTGCACTTGTACACGAAAGTCGCTGTTTCGCTGAGCACCACGAAACCGTGGGCAAAACCTTCGGGAATGTAGAACTGCTTCTTGTTTTCGGCAGAAAGCGTGACGCCTTCCCACTTGCCGAACGTGGGACTTCCCTTGCGCAGGTCTACAGCGACGTCAAAGACTTCACCTTCGATGACGCGCACGAGCTTACCCTGCGGATTCTTTTTCTGGAAGTGGAGCCCGCGAAGCACGCCCTTTTTGCTTCTGGATTCGTTATCTTGTACGAAAACCATGTTTAAGCCGGCTGCGTCGAATTCAGCCTTGTTGTAGGTTTCCATAAAATAGCCGCGATGGTCGCCATAGACCGTCGGCTCGATGATTGTCACGCCCTCGATGGAGGTTTTGATAAAGTTGAATTTGGACATATTTAGTTGGTAGTTGGCAGAACTTAGACCGCTTCGCTCTTAGACGAACAAATAAATCTAAGTTCTAAGTTCTAAATTCTAAGTTCTAAATTCTAAGTTCTACTTTCCCTTGTACATACTTTCGTAATACTTCTCGTAGTCGCCGCTGGTGATGTTGTCCAGCCATTCCTGATTGTCGAGGTACCAGCGCACGGTTTTCTCGATTCCTTCCTCGAACTGCAGGGACGGTTCCCAGCCCAACTCCTTCTGAAGCTTGGTGGAGTCAATGGCGTAGCGGGCGTCGTGGCCCAGGCGGTCCGTCACGTAGGTGATGAGGTTCATGTCCTCGCCTTCGGCGCGGCCGAGCAACTTATCTACAGTCTTGATGACGACCTTGATGATGTCGATGTTCTTCCATTCATTGAAACCGCCGATGTTGTAAGTTTCGGCGATTTTGCCGTTATGGAAAATCACGTCGATGGCGCGGGCGTGGTCTTCCACGAAGAGCCAGTCGCGGACGTTCTCGCCCTTGCCGTAAACCGGGAGCGGCTTCTTGTGGCGGATGTTGTTGATGAATAGCGGAATCAGCTTTTCGGGGAACTGGTACGGACCGTAGTTGTTGCTGCAGTTCGTGACAATCGTCGGCATGCCGTAGGTGTCGTGGAACGCGCGCACAAAGTGGTCGGAGCCCGCCTTGGATGCAGAATACGGAGAATGCGGCGTGTACTTTGTGGTCTCGTAGAAGAAATCATCGCCGTAGGCCAGGTGATGTTCGGAGCTGGAAGCCGTCGTGGTGAACGGGGGCGTGATGCCTTCCGGGTGGTTCATCTTGAGAGCGCCATAGACTTCGTCGGTAGAGATGTGGTAGAAACGCTTGCCTTCGTACTTTTCGGGCAAGGATTCCCAGTAAAGTTTCGCGGCCTGCAACAGGCTCAAAGTTCCCATCACGTTGGTCTTCGCGAAGGTGAACGGGTCCTTGATGGAGCGGTCCACGTGACTTTCTGCTGCCAGGTGGATGATACCGTCGACATGCTCATCCTGCATGAGCTTGTAGAACGCGTCAAAGTCGCAGATATCCATCTTCACGAACTTGTAGTTCGGCTTGTTCTCGATGTCCTTCAAGTTCGCGAGGTTGCCCGCATAGGTAAGCTTATCGAGGTTGATAATCTTGTATTCAGGATACTTATTGACAAAGAGTCGAACGACATGGCTTCCGATAAAGCCTGCACCGCCGGTGATGACAATGGATCGTTTCATAGTGAAAAGTGGTTGGTGGTTGGTGGTTTGTGATTAGGATTTTCAACCAAGATCGTCCTGTTTACTGCTTACTAATACTTAATCTTTCCTTCTGCAACTTTGCGCAGATGTTGACCGTAGGGGGATTTGCCGTACTTGGCTGCGGATTCAAGGAGCTTTTCCTTGCTAATCCAACCATTGATATAGGCAATTTCCTCGACTGCGCTAATCTGGATTCCTTGGCGGTTTTCGACCATCTTCACGAATTCGCCTGCTTCGATGAGGCTGTCCATGGTGCCGGTATCAAGCCAGGCGAAACCACGGCCGAGCAGTTTTACGTCGAGTTCCCCTTGTTCCAGGTAAACACGGTTGAGGTCTGTAATTTCAAGCTCGCCACGAGCGCTGGGCTTCTGAGCCTTTGCATATTTGGAAACTCGGTTGTCGTAGAAGTAGAGGCCCGTAATCGCGTAATTACTCTTCGGTTCTTTCGGCTTTTCTTCGACAGAAATCACCTTTCCGTTGTCGTCAAATTCTACGACGCCAAAGCGTTCCGGGTCTTCGACGTAGTAGCCGAAGACACTTGCACGACCTTTTTCTTCGGCATTCTTGACTGCCGCCTTGAGGAGCGGGCTGAAACCGTTGCCGTAGAAGATGTTGTCGCCAAGGACCATCGCACAACAGTCGTTTCCGATAAATTCTTCGCCGAGGATAAAGGCTTGCGCAAGGCCATCAGGGCTAGGCTGTACCTTATAGCTTAGGTGCAGTCCCATGGTAGAACCGTCGCCCAGGAGTCGTTCAAAGTTGGGCAAGTCCGTCGGGGTCGAGATAATCAGGATGTCGCGAATGCCGGCGAGCATCAGTGTTGACAACGGGTAGTAGATCATGGGCTTATCGTAAACAGGCAAAAGCTGCTTACTGGTGACCATGGTCAGCGGATAAAGCCTTGTTCCGGAGCCCCCGGCGAGAACGATTCCTTTCATATTGACTCCTTCGTCGGTTAATTAGTACTTACCGTACTTGTAGCCGTAGCCTTCGGTGCGGCTGTGCTCGTACTTGTTGATGACAATCGAGGCGTGGGCCTGCGGGTTGCCCTTGAGAATCTGCGACATACCGTCCTTGATGGCTTCGATTGAATGCTTATTGAATTCAATGACCATCACGATCTGGTCGGCGACATGGCAGGCGAGCGCGGCGTCGGTGACGAGCATAATGGGCGGAGTGTCGACGATTACGAGGTCGTATTCCTGCTTGAATTTGTTGATTATTTCGGAATAATGCTTGGACCCCAGGAGTTCCGCCGGGTTGGCGGGAACATTGCCGCACGGGATGACAAAAAGGTTCTCAACTTCGGTGGGGAAAATCACGTCTTCTGGTTCCACCTTGCGGAGGAGTATCTGGGAAAGTCCGTCCCCGCGCTTGATGCCGAATTCCTTGTGCAAACGACCCTTACGCAGGTCTGCGTCAATGAGCAGCACCTTCTTGCCGAGACCGGCAAACAGAGCGGCGAGGTTTACCGAGATAAAACTCTTGCCCACTCCGGGGATAAGGCCGCTTACGCCGATAATGGAGCCTCCTTCGTCCATCATTGAAAATTCAAGGGATGAACGCAATGCTCGGAGCGATTCTACTGCGACGTCGTCTGGTTCCACCACGGCCAGGGGACGGGTCCCCTTGGTTCCCTTCGGATTGCCCTTGGGAACCTTGGCATAAACGGTGAAGCCTGTTTCTTTCTCGATGAAATTCGCGCTCTTGACGCCACTGCTAAACTTAGACTTGATCGAGACGATTGTTGCGCCCAACAGGAATCCGAGGAACAGGGCAACGCACAGGATAACTTTCTTCTTTGGCTTTGTGGGGACTGTCACCTGTTCGGCGAAATCAATGATTCGAACCGAGCCGACCTCACCGGCAGAAACGAGACGCAACTGCTGGATGTTGTTGAGCATGGTGGTGTACATGACCTTTGTCAGTTCCACCTGGTTCTGCAACTTAAGCACTTCCTGCTGGGTGGCGGGAAGCTTCTTTACTTCGCTGGAGGTTCCCGCAAGTTCACGGCGTAGAGCGTCTTCTTGATCTTCCAGAGTTTTTACGGTGGGATGCTCGGAATGGAACAGACGGATTGCTTCTTGCTTGCGCTGCTGTAGGGCGAGAATATCCTGTTGCAGCTTCATACGACGCTGTAACACCAACTGTGTTTCTGCATTGATGTCTACCGAACCGACGCGGTTACGGTAGGTGTTCAAGTTCATGAGGGACGAATCCATCTGGGCCTTGACATCGGGAAGCTGTTTTTCGAGGAATTCCAGGGTCTTTTGGGCCTCCGCATTGCGTTCCTCGACATTCTGTCGCAAGTAAGAAGATGCAACCTCGTTCAAAATTTCTACACCGCGGTCCGGATAAATATCCTGGTACGAAAATTCAAGGATTCCTGTTTTCTTGCCTTTTTCGGAAACGTTGAACGCTCCACGAAATTTTTCGATAGCGTCGAGGCGCTTGAGTTTGTATACGGAGAATGTTTGACCGGGGCGAACCTCGGCACGGAAAATTCCGAAAGAGGCCGTATCGCCGGCATAAGTGAAATGATAGGTTTGCCCAGCACTTCCTGTGAGGACCAATTTTTTGTCTTGGTCGAAGAGCTCAAAGTTGCCTAGGGAATCCTTGGCGACGACGGTCCAGGGCAGATTACGTTTTTCTTTAGGGACGTTGTTCCAGGGCACATTGAAGTTGCTCAGCTCTAGGCGGCCTTCTTTGTGCATGAGACGGTCCAGTTTGCTTTGAGGATCTGCGACTAGGTCAAGGCGCATTTTTTCAACGGCAGCGCCCATCACCTGACGGCTCTTGATTAGTTCCATTTCAGTTTCGGCGGGACTACTTGTCGCAAACAAAGCGCCGAGGCTACCCATCATTCCCGAGGGCTTGCTATTTTTAGATTCGATTTGCAGAAGCGCATCCACCTGATAAACCGGTCTCACCCACATCGCGACAAATACGCCGATGATGCCGGCGAGTAGCATAATAGGAACCATAATGGGCCAGTTTTTGGCCAGTTCCTTTAAAAGTTCTCCAAGATCGGTATCTTCTTTTTTCTTCGTAGCCATAAAGCGTTTTTCCTCTAACACACGATGTCTGTATAATTTAGAAAAAACGCACTATATATAAAAAAGCTATCTTTGGCTTTATGAGTGAAAACGCCCCCAAACGCCTAAAAGATTTCTTGCCCCAAACCCCATTTAACGCCGGCGAAGGCGCCGAGACCCTGTTGGATGCGTTTATGGCATGGGCGGAATCCCGCGGCACCACACTCTACCCCGCCCAGGAAGAAGCCATTTTGGAGCTTTTGGACGGCAAAAACGTCATCTTGAACACACCCACGGGCTCCGGCAAATCGATGGTCGCCTTGGCCCTCCATTTCGACAGCTTGGCCCATGGACGCCGAAGCGTCTACACCTGCCCCATCAAGGCGCTGGTCAACGAAAAATGGATGGCGCTCTGCAAGGAATTCGGTGCCGAGAATGTAGGACTTTCGACAGGTGATGCAACCGTAAACCACAATGCACCGATACTCTGTTGTACCGCAGAAATTCTCTCCAACATGGCGCTGAACGAAGGCGAAAAGCTCACCATTACCGACGTGGTCATGGACGAGTTCCACTACTATTCCGACAAGGAACGCGGCGTCGCTTGGCAAGTTCCGTTACTCACGCTTCCGCAGGCAAGATTTTTGCTCATGAGCGCAACCGTCGGCGCCACCGAATTTTTCGAACGCGACATGACGAAGCATACGGGCCGCGAGTCGGTGACGGTAAGGTCTTCGCAGCGTCCGGTTCCACTCGATTTCAGCTATTCCGAAACCGAAATTTCGAACACGGTGCAAAAGCTTGTGTCGGGCGGCAAGGCACCCGTCTATGTGGTGCATTTTACGCAGGCCGCCGCGGCGACCAACGCCCAGAATTTCATGAGCTTGGACCTCTGCACTAAAGAAGAAAAGCAAGCCATTAACGACGCCATCAAGGAAGTCCGATTCAGCAGCCCCTACGGCCCCGAAGTCAAGCGCTGGCTCAAGCAGGGCATCGGCCTGCACCATGCGGGACTTTTGCCCAAGTACCGCATTCTCTGCGAAAAACTTGCGCAAAAGGGCCTGCTTAAAGTCATTTGCGGCACGGACACATTGGGCGTCGGCGTGAATGTTCCCATTCGAACGGTGCTTTTCACGCAACTCTGCAAGTACAGCGGCGACAAGACGGCGATCCTGACCGCCCGCGATTTCCACCAGATTGCAGGCCGCGCAGGCCGCAAGGGGTTCGACGACATCGGCTACGTAGTGGCGCAGGCTCCCGAGCATGTGATCGAGAACCTGAAACTCGAGGCCAAAACCAAGCAGACTGGCAAAAAATTCCAGAAAAAGAAACCGCCCGAACACGGCTACGTTCCCTTTGACGAAAGCACCTACAAGCGATTGATAGCAGCTTCGCCGGAACCGCTAACATCCAGTTTCCAGGTGAGTCACGGAATGCTTTTGAACATTCTGAGCCGCCCTACGGACGGCTGCACCGCCATGCGCAACCTGCTCAAGGATTGCCACGAAAGTATCGCAAGCAAAAAGAAATTGCAACACCGTGCTTTTCAGCTTTTCAAGAGCCTCGTCAAGAAGAATATCATTGAATTTGTGACACCGATTGCGCCCGGCTACAGCAAACTCCGCGTCAACATGGACTTGCAAGACGACTTTTCCATGAACCAGCCGCTTTCGCTGTACCTGGTCGATACGCTCCCGAAACTGGACCGCGAAAGCCCCGAATACGCCCTCGATGTCATTACTTTGTGCGAAAGCATTGTGGAAAATCCGGATGCAATCCTCCGCATTCAGCAGAACAAGGCGCGTAACGCCCGCCTCGACGAACTCAAGGCGCAGGGCATTGAATTCAACCAGCGCATGGAAGAACTCGAAAAAGTTGAGTACCCCAAGCCGCTTCGCGATTTCATTTACGACACCTTCAACGCCTTTGCCGAAGAACACCCTTGGGTCGACGTGAATATCGAACCCAAGAGCATCGTGCGCGAAATGTTCGAAAATTTCAGCACCTTTAGCGGCTACGTGAAGCAGTACGGCCTGCAGCGCATGGAAGCAATTCTACTCCGGCATATCAACGGCGTTTACAAGGTGCTCAGCCAGACGGTTCCCGACGGCTACAAGAACGAAGAGCTCCTCGACATGCAGGACTACCTCGGCGACATGATTCGTCGCACCGACTCGAGCCTGCTCGAAGAATGGGAAAAGATGGCGCACCCCGAAGACTACCAGAAGCGCATGGAAGCCGCAGGCGCCACGGAACTCGAGACCGCCTTCGGGGCCGACAAGGTGGCCGCCGACATCACCTACGACAAGAAACGCTTTATCGTCATGGTACGCCAGCGCATCTTCCAGCTTATGTCCGCTTTGCAGAAGCAGGCCTATGGCGATGTGCTCGACATGCTCGCCGATGACCTCGCCGAAGGGCAGATGCTCGAGGACGGCGACGGAAAGCCTTGGACCGAAAACGGCCTCATGGAAATCATGGCCGCCTATACCGCAGAACACCACAAGTTCCGTCTCGATGTCGAAGGCCGCTCGTTGCACCATACGATTATCACCTACGAAGGTGATATCATGCACGTGCAGCAGATGCTGCAAGACGAAGAAGACTTTAACGACTGGAGCATCGATTTCGATGTGAATCTTGCCGAATGCCGCGACGCGGGCATGCCGCTCCTTAAAATGACCCGTATCGGCGAAGTGTAAGCAATTTGCAATTAGAAAAAATAGGTGATTTTTTCTATCTTTGGCCTCGTAAAATTTTCAAAGGACACAAACCATGAACTACAATCCTTTAGCACAGGCTCTGAATGCAGAACTTTCTGCAAACGGCTGCAAAGTTCTCGACATGCTCTCTGAACAGGGCAAGGCGATTTTCTTCCCCCGCAAGGGAATCCTCGGCCAGGGCGCCGAAGCCAAGGGCTCCGAGATCAACGCTACGATTGGCACCGCCCTCGAAGACGACGGCTCTCCGCTCGTGCTGGATTGCGTTCTCAAGTCCCTGAATCTGCCCAAACAGTCCTTCCTGTATGCCCCGAGCTTCGGTAACCCGGACCTCCGCAAGGAATGGAAGAAGCAGGTCATCATCAAGAACCCGACGCTTGCAAACAAGAACTTCAGCACGCCGGTCGTGACCTGCGCCCTCACCCACGCCATCAGCTGCGCCGGCTACCTGTTCCTCGACGCCGGTGACGAAGTGATTATCCCGGACCTGTACTGGGACAACTACGAGCTCGTGTTCGAAAACGCCCGCGGCGCCAAGATCAAGACCTTCAACACCTTCAAGAACGGCGGTTTCGATACCGAAGCCTTGAAGGCCGCTTTGGAAAACAGCAAGGGCGACAAGAAGGTCGTGCTCCTGAACTTCCCGAACAACCCGACCGGCTACACCGCTACCGAAACCGAAGCCGTTGAAATCGCCAAGATCCTCACCGAATGTGCCGCCAAGGGCAACAAAGTGGTGGCCCTCCTCGACGATGCCTACTTCGGACTGGTGTACGAAGAAGGCGTGACCAAGGAATCCCTGTTCGTCAAACTCGTGGACGCTCACGAAAACCTCCTCGCCGTCAAGCTCGACGGCCCGACCAAGGAAGACTACGTATGGGGCTTCCGCGTGGGCTTCATGAGCTTTGGTTTCAAGGGTGCAACCGAAGCCCAACTCAAGGCCATGGAAGACAAGGCCGCCGGCACCGTCCGCGGTAACATCTCGAATGGCCCTTCCATCAGCCAGAGGATTTTGCTTGCCGCTTACCAGAGCCCGGAATACGCCCTGCAGAAGGCCGAAAAGTACGCGACCCTCAAGAAGCGCTACGACATCATCAAGGAAGTCCTCGCCGCCCATCCGGAATACAAGGAAGCTTTCGACCCGATGCCGTGCAACAGCGGTTACTTTATGTGCATCAAGCCGAAGGGCGTCGATGCAGAACAACTCCGCGAAAAGCTCATCAAGGATTACAGCACGGGCACCATCATGCTTTCTGGCCTGATCCGCCTCGCATTCTCTGCCGTGCCGACCGAAAAGCTTCCCAAGCTCTTCGACAATATCTATAATTGCATCATGGAAATGAAATCGTAGATTTCATTCTAAATTCAGAATTATGATTTCGGATTTCGGAGTTGTTAATAAGGCGGCTACGCCGCGACTATTTAAGTTCTGAACTCTGAATTCCGAACTCTTAATTAATCACCTGGAGGATACATGTCCGACAACGCCATTTTAAGTTACAACGGAAAGAGCATCGAGCTCCCTGTTGTTGAAGGTGCTGAAAACGAACACGGTCTCGACATCTGCAAACTCCGCAAGGAAACCGGCCTGGTAACCTTGGATTACGGCTACCTGAACACCGGTAGCACCCGCAGCGCCATCACTTACGTGGACGGCGAAAAGGGAATTCTGCGTTACCGCGGCTACAGCATCGAAGACCTTGCCGAAAAGGCAACCTTCCCCGAAACCGCCTGGCTCCTGATTTACGGTGAACTGCCGACTCAGCAGCAGCTCGCGCGATTCCGTACGTTGTTGACCGAAAACGCCCTCCTCCACGAAAACCTTCTGCACTTCTTTAGGCAGATGCCGCCGAGCGCCCACCCGATGGGCATCCTCAGCTCCATCGTGAACGCCGTGGGTCTGTTTACGCCGCGTTTCTACGACGACGAAAACATCGCCGACGTGTTCGACCTCACGACCGCGAGCCTGATTTCGAAGATCCGCACGATTGCCGCCTTCTCTTACAAGGCAAGCATCGGCGAACCGTTCGTGTACCCCGAAGCGGAACGCAGCTACTGCAGCAACTTCCTGAACATGATGTTCAGCAGCAAGGCCCGTTCCTACCATCCGGATCCGATTATGGAAAAGGCGCTGAACACGCTTCTGATTGTTCACGCCGACCACGAACAGAACTGCTCTACCTCTACCGTGCGTATGGTGGGCAGCTCTCACGCTAACTTGTACGCAAGTATCTGTGCAGGCATTTGCGCCTTGTGGGGTCCGCTTCATGGCGGTGCAAACCAGGCCGTGCTCGAAACGCTCCTGCGCATTCAGCAGAGTGGCATGACCATTGACCAGGTGATGGCAAAGGCCAAGGACAAGAACGACCCGTTCCGTCTTTCCGGCTTCGGCCACCGCGTCTACAAGAGCTACGACCCGCGCGCGAAGGTCTTGAAGAAGCTCATGTACCAGGTGTTCGAACGCGAACACTTCCACGACCCGCTTCTGGACATTGCGCTCAAGCTCGAAGAAGCCGCCCTCAAGGACGACTACTTTATCGAACGCAAGCTCTACCCGAACGTGGACTTCTACTCGGGCATTCTCTACCGCGCCATGGGCATTCCGACGAACATGCTTACGGTGATGTTCGCCATCGGCCGACTCCCCGGCTGGATTGCCCACTGGAAAGAAATGCACGACGATCCGAATTCCAAGATCAACCGTCCGCGCCAGATCTACACGGGCCATACCGCCCGCCCCTGGATCGACCGCGATAAAAGGTAAAAGACCGCTCGGAGTCCATTCGGCTTAGCCGTCGGAATAAATCCGGCGGCTTTTGTTGCAAGGTCTATCAATTGGAGCGATTGACGATTTTCGGGCGACCGCTCTGCAGTTTCATGAGCAAGTCTGCGACCTCGTTCCAATGATCTAGCACCACTTTGCCAATGGCAGGATCGTACATCACGCCCAGGTTCTTTTCGATTTCATTGCGGCAGTATTCCAACGACAAAGCATCGCGGTAAACGCGCTTGCTGGTCATTGCGTCAACAGAGTCCGCAATTGCAATGATACGGGCTCCGATAGGAATTTCTTCACCCTTCAAGCCTTCGGGGTAACCGCGACCATCGTAACGTTCATGGTGATGCAATACTATCTGCACAAGTTCGTGGGTGTAGTTGGACTGCATCAGAATCTTGGCGCTAATCACCGAGTGTTGCTTAATGATCGAGAATTCATCATCCGTTAGCTTACCAGGCTTGCCAAGAACACTGTCGCTAATACCCATCTTGCCAATATCATGCAAAAATCCGGTACTAGAGCCAGACCCTAGAACGGAGAAATTTCGTAAGTCGGCTCATGCTGGGACCGAACGCCTTTCGGGCCGCGCAAGAGAAGATATGCTGCACTTCGGGAGCAAAATTTTCGCACACTTCACTTTCAGCCTTAATCTTTTCCTCAATCAATTGCGGTTCACCATACGACAACCGGACAATGGACCCCTCATCAATATCCGAAGACATGGAGAGCGAACCATCCGGATTACTCGCGCCAGCCGCACGCACAATCGAGACTCCATTGTGCTCATAGAGCATCGGGAACTCAAGTGCATTATAAAAGAAGTTCTGGTCGTTCTTGATGCTCAGATACTTGTTGTAGACTTCGTAGGCAGGGACTCCTCCCAATTCGTAGAGGATGTTTCCGTCGGAGCGGGTTACATGGAAATTACGGCCAATCGGCTTCCAGCCACTAATCTTGCGGGAATCCACATGCAAGTCCGCACCACCGTAAAAGACCACTAGCAGACCCGATTTAGATAATCCACCCACCGACGAGAACACGCAGGAATTCGGGCTCGTAATATCGGGAGAGCAAACAATACCGCCAAAAACCTGAATGTTCGGAGCAAGGCTGTCAAGCCCTTCGCAAAGAGCCGTCGTCGAGAAGGGCGAAATGCAGTGATAAATTTCTACAACCTTGACCAAGGATCCTTGTCGGCTTCAGCCACGATCTGGCCTGCAATGCCACCGACAGACTCCCTGGATAAGTCGTACTGCACAATCTTGAACTTGCTGGAGGTTTTTTCGAAAATGATTGCTGACACCGAAATATCGACCATCTGTTCGCAATCAACAATATTTCCGCTAGTCGAGTTACCGAACCACGGCGTCTCGGGGAACACGCGTTCCAGAATATCCCAAACGGGCTTCAGTTTTTCGGGATCCAATATGGTTGAATGGATTTGGAAGCTCATCGTGGGGGAACCATGTTCCTTGTACCACTTACTAAACAGGAAAAGTTCGTTTTCGAACCTGGCTGCAAAATATTTTGTTCTTCATATTATCCCTTCTTAAGAACAACTAGACATTAATATATATATAAGAAAACAGGTCTCTTGCAACAATCACCCACAAAAAAAGCCCCTAAAAGAGGCCATAAATTAGTCCAAACAGGAATATTTGGGGGAGTAAACTGACAATTTAGCGGGCCATATAAAGGTTTTTCATAAGCACATTATACCATTCAGGAACATTACCGGCATCCTCTAAAGCAGAGAAATGAAACATTCTGCTTATGTCTGCCGTTTTTTGCACGTTCCAGCCGCTTATATTTCCATTGAATTCGGAGTGATAAAACATCATACTCATATCAGCCACCTTAGAGACTTTCCATGCGCTAATGTTTCCATTAAATTTCGAAAATTGGAACATGCAATTCATATCCGTCACGTTCGATACATCCCATTTGCTGATATTGCCGTTGAATTGAGACTTTAGGAACATGCTGTTCATATCGGACACATTCGATACATTCCACTTGCTGATGTTGCCGTTAAACTTAGAGCTACAGAACATGCCATTCATATCAACTACATTCGAAACGTCCCATTTACTGATATTGCCATTAAATTGAGACCCCAGAAACATGCAGCTCATGTTGGTGACATTCGCCACCTTCCACTTGCTAATATCTCCATTGAATTCAGAACCGCAGAACATGTCGCTCATGTCGGTAACATTCGTCACCTTCCATTTACTGATATCACCATTGAATGAGGAGCAATAGAACAAGCCGCTCATATCGGTTACTTTAGAAACATTGATAAAATTAAGGTCGCAATTCAAGCCCTCTTTTTCAATAGTTTCTTCAATAAGCTGTTCAAGATGTTCACGACTAAGAGCAATGATTTTTTTTGCCGCCATAGGGATTCCATTTAATTCAATTCTGCAAAATACTTAAGATTGACTGTTCTTGACGCTTCTGAATGATAGAAGAAATATTTCGAATAGCTTCTTTTACCACCTGACACGATAATGATTCTCACCCTAGACCGAGATTCGATATTTCTTTCTGACAAATCTATGATTTTACTTTTGTTATAATCCAGTGAAGTACATACAGTTTTTGTTGATGTAATTCCAGTATCAGGATTCTGACTCTGAACTTTTACTTTTATGGCATTTGCAGAACCATTCGTGACTTTTATTTTTAGGACAGGTTCATCTGGCACAAGAGCCGTAGTTCCATAATTCAATTGAGGGCCACTATAGAAAGTCACATCATGGAATAGGCGTTTGAATTCGTCAACTTCCAGCAGGAACACCCCATTAGACTTATACGGATTATCGTTGCCCGCAAGTTCCCAGAACATATCCGAGCAGCCTCGATAGGTATCCATAATATTACAATCCGCTTTTACACTCCAAGACTGATGGTAAACCTTGGGGTTGTTCTTTAGTTCCATCGGGTTACGTCCATGCGGATTGCGAAGCACAATATATTTTTTTGAGTTTATAGTGAGCGCATACATCAACGAATATGAATGTCCAACATGAAGTCCCAAATTCAAATATTCTTCTTCAGTTCCGTCCTTACCACAACTAGTTTCTCGCCCATTTATCACTTTCGTTTCACGATGAATTGCCGCACAAGTAGGCCGCAAATAAGCTTTTCGAGCCGCATTATAAATTTCATCACTATTCATGGATGACAATTCCTTGACAGTAACCTTTTCCGTATGGAGCAGCTCTTTCATTGCCGCAGCAGCCTTTCCACCATTAATAAAAGCGACCCTCATCCCATTATTTTTCGCATATTTCCTAGACAACATATAGGGATGATCTGATGTAGATTTTTCAAGGAATTTTGCATATGCTTTTTCATAAACCGCGGGCCAGCACGGGTCTTTGCCCGATTTTCTTTTTGGAAGCCGTCCACCATTTATACGATACGACTTTTCTTTATGGCCGCTCACACCATAATTAAGACCATCTTTATTTACAAGGACATCTTCAGAAACAACAATTGTCTGTACCGTCTTTTTCTGATCACTCCAAGCCTGAGATGATTCATACTGGCTACTATTGGGGACATAAAAGTCAATTGCATGCCAAGGAGCATATTTTGCAACTTTGCCACCATCTTTATTCCATTTTTTTCTAAAAGCTGTTACATTCTTAATTAAAAACGGATTGACAAAAGCTATAGAGCATAATGCCGATAGGAAATAGCAATCTCCAATAGCATTTTGACAGACATCCCTCCAATCAACAGTTTCATTGAAAAAGTACCCCTTATCCATCCATTTTAAGCCATCAGGCAAATAAAAATCATCTTCACTAGCAGAACTATCATCATCATAGACAAGCTTCATTTTGCTAACATCCGAAACTTGCTTATACAATAGTGATTTAACAATATTCTTACGACGTTGTTCTAGATTCGAGCTTTTTGTACTTTTTTTCGATTGAGACCTCGCAAATTTTTTTAGTAGCGAATCAAGCCTTTTCTCGGCGTCTTCTTCTGAAATAACAATAAAATCACCTTTCGCATTTGTAGAAACCTGCGGGTTCAAAAGGGTCGAAGCGTTTTGCACAAACCCTTTTTTAGTTATGCCAAAGCATTCAGCGATAGCATCATACTCGTCTTTTTTTGTAGACCAATTGATTCGTTCGCCCTTGATAAATTCAGCAACGCTAAACGGATCAGGACAACCATCAAAGATCTTGTTATTTGCCATTATCTAATTCCTTCAATACGATGAATATTCATTCAAGCAATCATGAATTATTTGAACTCACGGAGCATTTCTCTTCAGCGGGGAAAAATTCACTATCCCACCTCATACCCTTAATCAAACTATTGCCAGCACATTCCATTCCGGTACAAATTGCAACATACGAATCTTTCTCTTCATTATTTTCATTTTGCCCCCATTTATTGGGAGACGAATGCCCCGGGTTAACAGGAACACCACTATCATATATCACCTGATCTTTTTTTCGCTCACGTTCCTCTTCCTCTTTACGTTTTCTTTCCTCTTCTTCTTTACGCTTTCTTTCCATCTCCTCTATATATTTCTCGTCGGCATCTTCGAAGTAACCTTTAATATATTCCTTCAATTCATCAGCAACCCCCTTTGTTACCTCAGCTTCGTATGAATCAAGACCTATTTTTCCCATGATAAAGGTCCGATGTTCTTTTGCCGCTTCCAAAAACGCTTTTATATTTTGTTCTTTTTTTGTTTTATCTAAAAAATATTCTGCCTCCTCATCTTTACGAAATTCAAAAAGCTCTGTTGAATCTTTATAACTATTGACAATACATTCTTTCCATTTAGCGCTTCTTTCATTCATCTTGGATGTAGGCAAAAAGCACGATTTTATATCTTTCTGAATTTCTTCCCATTTTGGAAGATCAGCCTTCAGTAGAAAAGATACATCTTGAGAAAAATTATCATTGAGGAAAATTTGCCTATTATCCCCCATAAGGAAAATGTTATTATCTACATCTTCTACATTCGTACTTTTAACAAATTCATCTGGATTTCTAACATACAATAACGCTTTGTACATTTGGTAAAAAGCATATGTATATCTCACAGGATTGTACACATTGGTGAAAATTTCTTTTTCAGAATCATTTTCAATTTCTTCATACAACATCTTATAATTGAAGCCAGGAATATCAGGATTACTTCCAGCAGATCCATGTCCTGTCCATGCTGGAGAAAATGGTTCCTGAGAGACGTCAGCGAAAGATCCAACCACAACAGTACCCAAATCCCAATCTCCATCGCAGGTACCTTCGATCTTTGTGTCACAATCATCAAGCTCATCAATTTCAACAGAGTTGAGATACTCGTCACAAGCACCAGTGAATCCTTGATGAGACCAGGTGTCCGCCAAAACATGCATAGCGATTCCAATTCTATATAGCGCTTTATTCTTTTCCAGTTCGCTGTTTCCACACGTTTGTAGTGAAGACATTGCTTCTTGAATCATATTACTGCATAAATTTGTTGATGTCTTGCAAATAAGATCGACATCTTTACAAAGTCTTTGCTTTTGATCCTCTTTATCTTTTACACCTTTGACGTGCTCGGGAATTTCTTTGTAATCCATCCCTGCTAGTTTTTTATTTTCTAATTCATCCTTACCACAAGGCAAAAAGTGAAACGGAGTCCACGCATATATGATTCTTCTTCTGAGTTTTTCTGTATAATCTGTTCTATTTTTGTACAAATAGCCTTTATCCGTCGTTAACGTAACCAAACAGGAATACGCTTTTATCACCTCTTCACACTTCGTATTATAATTATTTACATACGTATTTCCTACACCATCAGTAACTAAATCACTGTGAATCAACCGACTCACATTTTCATGATTCATTTCATCAACAGTTTGTGCCGCCCATGCGATTCTTTTTGCGTCATCATGGTCAAATCCAGCTTTTCTAGCGATATAGTACGTTCCATAATAGTGGCAATCGATCTGCATATTAATTTACTCCTTTTTTAGGATTTGGTTAAACATTCAATTTCATTTTCATCATAACGAGCAAATTGCTCTTGTCCAATTGATCTAAAGTAATCAACACGACTTCGTAATGCGCGCAACAACTCATTATTATTTTTATCTAATTTGAAATGGTTTATAGCCTTATCAACATATGTTCTCGCGGCCATTCTATTATTAGTTTCCCGATAATAAGAGAAAAGCAGAAGTTCCATTTTACCACATAACGATTTACTGTAATTCTTCATCAATTCATTTTTCAGTTCGCTCTCAGCTTCTTTAGCCTTGTTCAACCGAAACAAACAATTTGCATGGCAAAGCCTAAGATTTCCTCGATCTTCATTATTCGTCTGCATTGATTTTATCAATGCAGCTTCGTTAATCTTTTGCAAAGCACTTTCATAATCATCTTGAATCATGTAAATGTTGGCCATATTCAATAAAGTATGTCCACAAAGTGTTTCTAATTTCAGCTGTTCTTGAGCTCTTAATATTTCTTTATAAGCCTTTAGCGCATCATCATAATTTTGATTAGCCACAAAAAGCGCAGCTCTTTTATCCATCTCTAAAAGAGCATCAGCAATACCTTGCATAGGACTAGTTTTCATGATCCATATTCTCCATTTTTTCAATTTCCTTACTTACAATTTCAGCTCTTTTAGAATTCAAAAAAGGTAACACTGCTTTTAACAGCATTAAAGCATCAGCATAATCACCATTTTTTTCTCGCCTCAGCCCTTGTTTCAGCACTTCTAAAGAAAGTTTGGTCAATACGCTAGTAAGAAAAGTCTGATCATCTTTTGTTTTTATACGGTCCGTAGCCTCATAGGCTTTTTGCAAAGCCAAACAATAATCCTGAGGCATTATAAATCCTTGAACATCCTCAAAGGTTACTTTCATTTTGTCATTTTCATTGACCAATATAAACTCAAGCAACTTGAAAGCCATGCTGTGAACATTATCCAAGGCTTTATTTCGCATATCGTCTGAGATACATTTTTCAACAGCGTCCGAAGCAAAAAGCAAAGCCTTTCTACATTCCTTTCTAAAATAGGCAACTTTTGAAAAGTTCATAAGCTGTTCAGCAGCAGTATCTCCACATTGATAATATTCCAGAACAGTTATCGCTTCTTTGAAAATCGATTCCGCTTGTTCAAAGGTTTTAGTTTCATCTAACGCGAAAGAAATCGCCATATTGATTTTTTCCGTTAGCTGTTTGACAATCATTTCAATTTGTTCATCAAATCCTATGGTAGCCATTAAAACAGATCCTTTTTGTATTTAAAATCACGTTCCATGTTTTTATAAGCAGTTTTTCTTTTATCATAGAGCAACGACATCTCTTTTTTTTCAAAAGTCCTGTCGCCATTCAATTTTGATACAAAGCCATCATTTTTTAAAGGGAACGAAGAAACCCTTATTTGAGAAGTTTGTTTTTCTATTCCTTTATTAAAATCATCAAATGCTTTCTTTCGTGGGAGATTCTTTTTTCGTTTTTCTATCGTAGAAAAGAAATTCTTTTCTTGCTTCTTATTAGCAGATGATGCTAAATCAAGATTATTATTGGCAGTTATAGATACAGCACTACTTGATGCAATGTTTTTTTGTTCCTTTTTTAGTCCATTATTTTTTTGAGATGGCGCCACACCTACATCAATTCTTTCGGATTTTCTTTTGTTTAAAGAAGCTTTAGATTTTCCTGCATCAGCAATTTCTTCATTTTTCTTTATATTCGCAAACGATTCGTTATTAGATTCATTGCATTCAACAGAATCTCGCAAAGTTTTCGCACTTTTTTTTTCGTTCAAAATAGTTTTCTTTTTTTCAGAGCATTCAAAATTTTTAGTTTGATCAATATTTTCAATCAATGTTCTATTTTCTGAAGCAACAGAAATTTTCGTTTCATTCAAACTTACAGATTTTTTTGCAATTTCAGAATTTGCCAAAAAACTTTTCACATTCTTATTAGTTTGCTTTCGACAGATTAGTTCTGTTTCAAAACAATTTCTCACAATTGCACTAGCTTTTTCAGAACCAACCAAGCAATTTGTTTTTTCCCAACTTAAGGAATCCCTAGTTTTCTCCACATTCGTAGAATGTATGCTGTTTTCTTTGAATTCACATGCTATTTCAGAGTTTTTTTTCTGAACAGAAGATTTTTGGAAGCCTACAGAAGTTTCGTCATTCGTTACATTTTCCCTCCGCATTCTAGTTTTTATAGAAAACTTCGTTTTTCCTATAGAACTAGAGGGTTTCAATTTTTCTATGCAATTAGTTTCCAGATTAAGTAATTTCCTTTTATCGGAAGAACTTCTTTCAGTTATTAAGCCCGTTTCTTTATGAGTTTCTACAAAATTATTTAAACAATCGGCACAGAGAGGACCTCTTGCAACATCTTTTTTCTTTTCTAAATCTATTGAAGCATTCGATTTTTCAATACTTTTTGATGGTTGCCTAAGCACTTTATATGTTTCTACGGGCGCATATGAAGATTTTGAATCATCATTTTTTTCTACAGTAGCACTAGTTTCTTTCTGACAAATCGGAACAATTTTGTTTTTTTCGACACATGTCAAGGTGTCAAAAAAGGGTTTCGCTCTGGAAACGTCTCCCATAGGAAATATTGAATAACCCGATTCAATTAAAGGTTTAAAAGCGTCTTGCTTATCCCATATGAATTCCCGCAAAGATTCCGGTTCAAAGCCCCTTCTTATAAAAAAACTTGCTTTTTCAATCTCAGCTAAAGGACATTTTTGTTCTTTGCAACCACCAAAAGAGTCTCGTAAAGTCTGAGCAGCGAGTCCTTCTCTTACAGAATACTTTGGCTTTTCCAATCCGATAGTAGAATGATTTATTTTTTTACTCGCCCATATAGAATTGCGTATTTTTTCTAAAGAAGCAAAATTAAAATCAATCTCAAAAAAGTTATCCGATTTTGCAATATTTAAAACAATCTCTTCAACACTTGTTTTTTCGGGATTATCCTTATCAGTCTCTTTTTTTGAGGGATTCTCAGTATTTTCATCCGATTCATCACTCCTTTCTAAAATTTCCGAGGAGGCTATTTCGGATATTATCGACGAATTATCTTCGGAATCGGCAAATTCCTCAGAAAACAACAAGCCTTCAATATCATCTATTAACGAGTTGTCGTCTATTTTTTCACTCATACATCTTTGTGACTTAATGGGAATTTGAAAGAAACAGGCATTCTCAGAGGTTTTGCCCCTAAGAATGCTCTTTAGATTTGCGGAGGATTACTCATCACCCTCATCTGGCTTCGACTGTGCACCCTCGTTTGGCTTCGACTGTGTGGGATTTTCTGCTGGGTGATCCGTATCATAACCCACATTAGCGATTTCGATATCCTTAGCCAATTTTTCAGATTCTATCTGGAAAACCTTGTTCATCGCCTGCGTTCTTAGATCAATAACTTGAGAAATAATCGTATTAGGCGGAACAGGAACCAAACGAGTCCTTAAAAGGCTGGCACCTTCTGCGTTATAGCTGTACTTGCTAGAATAAGAAGCATCCACCGTCGTTGTTCTAGCAAAGGTTTTTTTCTTATTCTTAAGTTCTGTTTTCGAACCGTACTCATATTCCGATGAAGATTCGTAGCTCATGGATATTGCGATTTTCACTTCAATCACAGTCTCCGCAAACTGATAGAATGTAGGCTGAAAACCAGCACCAATCATGGAGGTCGTATAGGGCTTATCCGAAACGACAATTCCATTGGCCTTGTTGTAACTTACAGAAACCATAGGAAGTTGAACCGTGTCCTGCTGGCCCATCAATTTAAGAATTTCAATGGAATTCTTATCAAGATTGCATTGGGCTTCAGCAATAGCCATTCCCAGACTAGACACCATTTCACCGAAAGGTACATCCAAAAGTTGTTGACCAATACTCATATTGTTTTTTCCTTTTTTATTTGTTAATTGTTTGGTTCAGGGGAATTTGCAACTAAGTTCCTACATTTTATGTAGAACTAGAATCACCATTTTCTCCTGGTTGTTGAGGTTGTTCGTTACCCTCATCTGTTTGCTTCTGTTCATCAGTATTACTACTATTAGCAACAGGCTCTTTCGCGATTTCCTGTTCGATCAACTTCATCGTATTCTCGAACTTTTTCTGTTCTAACTGAGCTTTTAAATCCAGCAATTTTTGCATAAAAGCATTAGGCGGAACAGGTGTAATCTTTGTTCTAATCAAGCTAGAACCTTCTGCCGTGTAGGAATACTTTGCAGAAAAGGACGCGTTTACAGATGCGCACAAACATTTGTAGCTGGCAGAAGCAGAAACTTCCATAGACATCGACATCGTGATAGAAATCTTAACTTCGATAATCGTATCCGTAAACTGGTAAAAAGTCGGTTGAAAACCTGCACCAATTAAGGAGACCTTTTCCGTTCCAGTCAGCGAATCACCGAAATTAGGAATTTCAATTCCACATGTATCGACATCGCCCATCAGTCTTGCAATTTTACAGCTGGTCATATCCATTTTGAACTGACCTTCTGCAATCGCATTTGCCAACTGCATGACCATGTCTCCAAACGGAACATTTAATAGTTCTTGTCCGATTGACGCCATATTGATTATTCCTTTCTGATTAATAACTTATAAACAGATAAAATCAGTAGAGAAAAAATTTTTCTCATCGAAATACTCTGTTTAGACCAATTTTTACATTCGATAGAATTCTAATTCGAGTGCGACCAAAAACCTTTCAGCAACTAATCCCTGAAACCCATTTTGGTCATCACACTCTTTTGGGCAAACCTCCTGAGTGAAATTGAACCTTATTTATGTTTAATAAACTATTACACTATTTCGGTACAGCCTGAATAGAAATTTTGATACTACTCAAGCTTTCTTCAGATGTTTCAGATATTCTGGGCGCTAGAAATTTAAAGGTTGTTTTGCCATCTCCATCACAATCTTCAAGAACACGTACTTTCAAATCAACATCCATGCTATTAATGACATACTTAGCAACATCACTATCTGAATCTGTATTCGCGTTAAAATCATTTATTGTTTTGTTCAAAAAAGAAGATATATCATCCGTAGTGTAACAAGTACTAGCATTCTTTTTATCAATATCTTCTAATCTATCCGCCAAATCTTTTTTTTCTTTTTCCAATTCAGCATATCGAATTTCAAATTCTTTTTCTTTGGTTTGCATTTCGCAAGTTTTCTTAGCCAACTCGGCACCTTTCTCGGCCAAAGTTGATTGCATCGCGTCAACTTCTTTCTTTTTTAATTCTAATTCTTGAAGTTTTTCTTCCACTTCATCCATAGCTTTTTCATAAGCTTCTTTTTCTTCTTGAGACAAAGCCGCAACAGCCGTTGCAATCGGCGTTAACCTACGAAGTCTAGTTCTAAAAAGTTCAGCCATTATCCAATCTCCTTGTTACTTTTTCACCACTTTAATTTGAATTTCGGGAACAATTCCTATTACCAAAAGTTTGTTTTCAAGAGGATCCTGACGAATAACTTCTATCTGCATCGAATCATCAGACACATCAACATCTTCCGGTAAAATTTTATAGGCAGAAATACCAACTCGTTCAAGTTCAGATTTTAACTCTCCAATGGTTGATACATTGCCATTTTTCAAATTCGGCATATATCGTCTTGCAACAAATTTGTCTCCTGCTGGTATAGGCACTATTTTCAATTTTACAGAACTTTCTTCTTTCTTTGAAGATTTGAACAAGTTGGAATAAGTTGCATTACTAGGCAACATGTTAACATCAGTTCTAGTAATAGTTCCGTCCTCTTTTTTTTCTTCATAAACTGAATAATCCATTTTCATGGTAAATTCAACCTCAGGCATTACATACCATGTTGCCTGCAACCCCATGCCATACAATTTATCGTCTCTTAAAATTTTATTTTGAATATCCAAAGAATATTGATCTAATTCATGCTGTGCAACGGCAACACCCTTGCCTAATTCAATTATAACGTTAGACAAGTTGGAATAAATTCCAGGCGTAGTATCTTTTGTAACAATCGTATCTTTTAGAACAGTAGTACATTCAAACGCTCTTGCAAATTTAACATCAGCTTTTTGAAGTTTAAGAATAGCATCTTCAGTAAATTTTGTATGGGGATTTTCTTTTTTTAATTTTTCAAGAATTACACTTGCACTTGTTTCTTTAAACTGTTCCACAGAACGGATGTCCGCTTCCATTAATTCGTATGCCATATCATAAGACATCGTATCAATACGAAGTAATTCTGCTTGCACGGCCCAAATGTTTATTGTGTCCAAAGGAATTCTTGTTTTTCTAGCCAATTCAGCTCTTTCTTCGGGGGTACGAGTTGCATCCCAAAAACGAGGAAGACTTTCAATCTTAGCTCTTGACGATAAAAGATCCTGCATTTTACGGTCAATACCAGCAATACTAATCAATGAACCTGACATATTTTTCTCTTTTTAAAAGTTTTAAATAACATTATTGTACACAACAATATAAAACATTTGAAACAAAATAATGTGATTTATAACAACATTATTTTTTTATTTACAAACAAATTGTTACATCATCAAAACAAATTAAGTACATTGTATTACAAATTAACTTTATACAAAGAAAGCCGCCCCGTCGGGCGGCTTTCTTTTATGATTTAAGCAAGAAAAATCTTAGCCGACATCCTTTGCCTGGACCACTTTTCCTAGCGGTTCAAAGGAATGCCCTTTGACATCAAAAGGTAGGCGATCTTCTCGGATTGTCATCTTGACAAACATATTTACTGCAGCCGAAACAGTAATCCCAACGGAATCACAGAATGTTTCAAACTTTTTCTTCGTTTCGTCTTCCATTCTTACGCTTACTATTGCCATAATTCTATCCCTTCAAAAAGCCGTTTAACAATAGTTTATTTTTCATTTGTTGTCAAATCTACAACAATTATTTTTTTCATACAAATCAATCTTATTTCTCGCAATTTTCACATTTTTGACACACATGGTCATACATATCACGTACAAATTGTTTCTTTTTAGAATCAACGTGGCCTAAATGCGCTTTTTTCGTAAAAAGCAGTTTATCGAAAAAAATTCATAAAAAAAATTTATCTTCCGGCAAATTGGTCGCCAAACCTTAATTCGGTTTCTTTGGCTCCATTTAGATTCACCAAACGGTTCGGATCGTAGCGCATAGATTTCACAACACTATTTTTCAACACCTCTAGGCGGTCGAAGAATTCGTCCGCCGTCTGTGCGGTGAGTAGCGTTTGGCGTACGGTCAAGGTCGGGTCTTCAAAGCCCTTGCAAAGTCTTGCGGCAAGCTGTTTCAAACGTCCAAGAGCCCCCATTTCGGTGGCGCCGTCCTCCAGCTTGAACTTGTAGTAGAGGGGAAACACGTCGAGGGCCTCGGAGGCGGTCATTTGATGAGGCGGTTTACCTTCCCAGGCGTCAGCAATTTGTCCGAAAATCCACGGGTTGTGCATCGCACCGCGGCCAATGGAAACGCCCGATACTCCGTACGTTTCAAGGCGCTCGCGGGCGTTTGCGACGCTGTTCACGTCGCCATTCCCGATAACGGGAATCTTGGCCGCGGCCGCTACTTTGCCGATCCAGTCCCAGTTGGCGAGTCCGTTATACCCTTGTAGCCTGGTTCGGCCATGTACCGTCAGCATTTCGACGCCTTCGCCTTCGGCGATCTTCAGTGTTTCCATTACGTTGATGCTCTGGTCGTCCCAGCCGATACGGCACTTGAGGGTCAGGGGAATGTTTACGCTTGAGGAATCGAGGGCCGTCCGGACGTCGTGCAGGATTTCTTGCAGGCGGGGTAGGTCTCGCAACAGTCCCGATCCGCTGCCCTTGCCTGCGACCTTGGGGGCGGGGCAGCCTGCATTCACCTCGATGAATTCCGGATGGAGGGCTTCGGCGATTTTCTTTGCGGCGGTGGCCATCCTGTCGGGAAAGCGTCCGAAAATCTGGATGCCGAAAGGGCGTTCTTCAGGGAAAAACTTCAACTGCTTGTGCCCGTCAAGGCAAAACACGGCGTCACCGTCGGTCGGGACGAACTCGGAAACCAGGAGCCCCATTCGGTTACCGGAAAGAACTCGGCAGAGCCTGCGGAAAGGGGCGTCTGTCACCCCGTCCATGGGACTGAGGATTGTATTCGGAAAGACTTCCAGATTTCGAAGCTTGAAACTTTTCAACATTTTAACCACATCTATCCACAAAAATTCCGCAACAAGAACCCGAAAAAATTATTTAATTTCAGCGGGACCGGTACTCTAACTCATTGATAAACCTATATTTAGGGCGTGGCAAATATAACTAAACAAGCATTGATTCAAGAGATCGCCAAGTCCACTGGATTTGTGCGCAACGACATAAAGACCGTTATCGAGCAGTTTCTCGACCTTTTGGCCGAAAAGCTGATAGAGGGCAACACCATCGAAATTCGTGGCTTTGGCACTTTCGCCTGCAAACCGCGCAAGGCGCGCCCGGCTCGTAATCCTCGTACGGGAGAAACGGTCCTGATCGAAGAACGTATGGTCCCTTCGTTCAAGTTCAGCAACGACATCAAGGACAAAATCAATTCTCTCGAGGCGATTGTCGAAGGCGTGAACGCCAAGCTGGAATCCGAAGGTAGCGACGTGATGATTGCCGTCCAGTCGCAGGAAACCCCGACCGATACCGAATCGAAATAGAATCTAGCCTGCTAAAATATTGCCGAGAATTTAAGGCCCCGACTTTTAGTCGGGGCTTCTCTTTTTAAGAGGGAATGAATCTGCTGGGGTGAAAGCTTTACGAAAGTGCCGCGACTTCTTCTTCGGTCAGGTAGCGCCACCCGCCCTTGCCGAGCGTCTGGTCCAGCACCACCGGGCCGATGGCTTCGCGCTTCAGGGTTTCCACGTGGTTGCCTACGGCGGCGAACATGCGACGCACCTGGTGATACAGTCCTTCGCCAATAGAAATCAGTACCGAATCTCCATCGATCACGATGTCCCGTGCAAGCACCGGACGCCGTTCGTCCTTGAGCATTACGCCGTTCAGCAATTCGGTCATCTGTTTATCGGTGAACTCCCGCGCAAGCGTTACCCTGTACTGCTTCAGGTAGCCTTTCTTGGGACTTTCCACCTTGTGGATAAAGTCGCCCTGGTTTGAGAAAAGCAGTAGGCCCGAGGAATCCGCATCGAGGCGCCCCACGGTCTGGATTCCCATGGCGGAGAACCGGTCGGGGAGCAGTTCAAACACGGACTGGTGGTCGCGGGCGTTATGGCTGCATTCTACGTCCAGCGGCTTGTCCATCATGATGTAGAGCTTTTCGATGGTCGGAATTTCTTCTCCGTTTACGGTGATGGTTTCGGGGCGTTCCTTGAATTCCACGAAGGGGTCTTCCTGGACGGCGCCGTTCAATTCGACTACGCCCATGCGGACGAGCGCGCGGCATTCTTTGCGAGAGCCGAAACCGAGGGAGGCTAGCAGTCTATCTAGGGTCAATGCGGGCATCAGTTATCCTCCATCATCATTTTTACAATCTTGCCGCGGATGAATCCGAGTTCGGGGAGTTCCCCGGTCTTGAGTATGTGTGAGCGTCGACGCCAGAAGCTCCAGGCGACAATGCCTCCGTAAAAGAGCGTCGCGATCGAAAGTCCAAGAATGCGGCACAGGTTTACCGAAATCCGTACGTGTCCTTCGATGCGTGGATCATGGTCGCGAGTCCAGTCCATGCGGAAGTCCCAGTTGCCAATGTAGGGATAGCTCTTGAGGAATCCGTTCAGAGCGGCGGCGTATCCCATGTGGTGGTATTCCATACGGAAACCCTCGACAAAGCAATCTACGAAACGGACGCGGAAGAGCCTGAACAAGGCGGACATCCAGTGGCGTACAGACCACCAGGCGCGGGAGTCGAATTCGGGGGTCAGGAGAAGCGTCCAGAATTCCTTGTCGGTAAGGGACCGCTTTTCTTTAGACTCAGTTTCATTTGATTCAACTTCGTTCGATTCTTTCTTGATATTTTCTTTCTCGTCCTTTTCTGCAACCGTTTCGGCAGTTGCTTTCGTTTCTGTCGGTTCTTCCGTTTTTTCTTCAGTCTGCTTGGGAGTGTCCTTTTTTTCTACCGGTGCAGCTGGCGTGGCGGTAGACGCTTCACCTACGGAATCCTTGTCCGTGTCCACTTGTGTTGCAGATTGTTTTTCTGGCACATCTTTGCGTGTGTCATCACGAGAACGGTCGCTCGCTTCCTTGCGGAAATTTTTACTGAAAGAGCCGAGAACCTTCTTGTAAAGGCAAACGCGCGCGTTTACCTCGTTAAAATCCGCACCGAAATCAATCCAGAAAACAAACGGGAAAAATAGGGCGACTAGCGCCAATGCACAGAGTACGCCCAGGAGCCAGATCAAGGAGCTACTTCTCCGTTTCGTCAGCCTTCTTGCTGATGATGTCGATCAGTTCGGCAAAGCTCTTGTTCTTGAGAATCTGGCTGAACTGTTCCTTGTAGTTGCGGGCGGTCGAAAGGTCGTCAATGACGAGGTCCCAAGCTTTCCACTTGCCGTCGACAAGGGTCATCTTGTATTCAAGGACCGATTCCTTCCCCTTGTTCCAGAGGTGGGCTACGACGCGAGCTTCGCTGTCCCCTTTCATCTTGGCGGGTTCGTAAATGGTGGAATCGGCGCGGTACAGTTCCAGGCGCTTGGCGCTGGAGTTTCTGACCATGCGCTGGAATTCGTTTACGAATTTATCCTGCGAGGCGGCGTCCTGAGCTTTCCAGTCATTTGCCGAAAGGGATTTCTTTGCCAGAAGGGCGAAGTCGAACGAATCGTTCAGAAGGTTCTTGACTCGTTCGGTTTCCTTGGTGTTCCTGCTGGATTTCTTCAAAAGGGTCTGCAATTCGGAGTCCTTTTTCTGGATGGCCGCGACGGGGTCTTCGGCGGCAAAGGCCATTAACGAAACACAGGCTACCGTAACCAAAATCTTCTTGAACATGCTTACCTCCATTAAACTTTAATCACTGATTCATGTAAATCGTGTGGAAATCGTTCAGCGACATTCCCATCTTTGCAATCAGCTGCGCAAATTCCACGTTGTACTTGCATACGGCAAAATAGTAATCTTTCTGCATCGTTACATTCTGAGTGTAGGCCGAAACCAGTCCGCTTGTCTGCGACTTGTCCAAATCATATTTCATGGCGGCGCCCTTCAGGATTCCTTCCGAGGCGCGCAGGCTTTCTTTCAGGGCGTCCATCTTTTCCTTGGCGGTGACAACCTGGTAATACTGTTCTTCGGCCTGGCTCATGAGGCCGTTCGTGGCGTAGGATTCCTTGAGTTGGAGCCCGCGCAGGTCGGTGCGGGCGGAGCGGTAGTTTTCCCAGCTTTTCCAGAAATTCAGGTTGTAGCGCACGCCAAGTCCGATGAGCCCGTCCAGTTTGTTGACTGCATCTTCGGCGAAGGCGTCCTTCTGCATGACGCTACGGTTTCCTGCCCAACTCTTGACGTATTGTACCTGGCCCATGATAAAGAATTCGGGGGCGAGTTTCGCTTCGGCGAGGTCCAGTTGCAGGCGACGGGCACGGAGCCCTGCCGAAAGTTGTCTCAGTTCCGGGTGGTGCTGGACGGTCAGGTTTCGGACTTCTTCGAGGGTGGGAAGTGTTTCCGATCGCGGTGTCAGGGCGGAATCTTCAGTTGCAAAAGAGTCCTCTTCACGCAGGTTCAATGAAAAACGGATCGCTAGCATCACGCGTTTCATGCCGAGGTTCGCTTCGGTGACTCCTTCCTTGACGGTATGCATTTTTGCCTTGAGGTTCAGGAGGTCCATCTGCGATACGTTCGGGTCGTCATCGTCTAGGGCTTCTTCCAACTTTTCGTAGGCTTCGTCCACTTTCTTTTGGGCGTCCGTTGCAAGGCGGATCATTTCGCGGGCGAGAAGGTAGTTGTAGTAATAAGTCTGTAGTTCGACATCCTTCTTGTGGATGTTGTTTTCGATGTCAAATGATTTTTGCTGGATATCCGCTTCGATCGCCATCTTGCCTGCGCGATACTGTCCCAGGTTCAGGGGCTGGATAAACTTGGCTTCGACGCCCCAGAAGGGGCCCATTCTTGAGAAATCGTAAACTTCTACGGTGTCTCCGTCCTGTAGCTCGTTTTTTAGGCCGGGAGCGGGGCCTACCATCATCGTGACGTAGAATGTCGGGAGAATCGCTTCGGACTTGAGCTTGCCGAGCTGATTTTTCTTGGCTTCGGCTCCGTGCTTGAGTTCCTGAATTTGCGGATTGGCGGCAAGGCCTTCGTTGACAAAGCGAGTCAGGTCGTACCGGACTTCACCGGCAAGCGCCATGGACGCCATCAACAGGAATGCCACAATACGGAACATAACATAAATGTAGCAAAATACGGAGAATGTTGTATACCGGTGGTCGCTTGTTATGGACTGCTCGTCTCCAAAAAATCGATTCCGGTCAGTTTGCGGTATTTGGAAATGACGTGCTCGTAATATTTTGTCGGTAGAGGCTTGCCCGATTCCAGCATACGGTCAACGGCGGAGTGTCCAAGGTTGTACGCAATAAGGGCGTCCTTCCAGTTGCCGTATTTTGAAATCAGTCGGATTAGGTAGGCAGTGCCGACGGTCACGTTGATTTCTGGCTTGAGGAGGTCTTCTTCGGTTTCGATATGCAGTCCAAAATGGGCGCCCATTTTCTTGGCGGTTTCAAGCTTGATTTGCATTAGCCCCAGTGCTCCGGAATAGGCTCCCGATTGCATGCGCCCGCGGGCATTGGGGTTGCCGTGGCTTTCCTGGGCAACGACCGAGAGAATCAGGAGCGGGTCGGTCGCATAGGATCGTGAAATCTGCCAGATTTGTTCTGTCAGCATTTCCCGCTGTTCCTCTGTCAGGCGGTTTTTGGAAAGATGGGCTAGCGCCTTGTTGATTTTGACATAATCGACGGTCCATTTCCCCCAGACACTCAGTTGGTCGAGCTCGCCACGCAACAGCGTTTCCTGCTTGGCGAGTTCCTTAATTTCGGCCTGCCTCGAAAACCAGTAAGACACGAATAGTCCGAGAGCTCCGAAACAGAGGACCAGGATAATCGCAAGAGAAAGTTTCGAAATGCGAACGTTACTTTTCACGTCGGGTGTTCTCGAGGTATTCTAGATAACCGACCCAGTCCTGGATGAGTCCAAAGGAGCTGAGCATGGTCGTATCCTGTACGACGCCCAGCTTGCGGAGAGGCCCGATAGAGGATTCCAGTTTGTCGATTTCCTTGATATAGCGTTCCTTCTGGTTCTGGAGCGCGATGATTTGGGCCTGCTTGTCAGAGAGGTCGTGGCCCTGAGTCGAGATGATTATTAACAAAGTAACAATCCAACCGACGATGAGCGAAAGGAAGGCGACCGCGACTCCGGAACTGATGGTGATGCCGGAACGGAGCCCGTAATGTAGGCCAATTTGCTGTAACTGTTTCTTGGTTCCCGATTTCTTGTAGGCGTTACGGTTTTCGTAGATTTCGAAAATGTTCAGGTACCTGGAAAAGTAATCGTAGAGTTCAGCTGAATCGAAGATCAGGATTAGCGCCGATTTTTGCGACTTGACGCGGTTTAGGAGCTCCAAGAAGACGCTCAGGTAATGGTCGCTGGTAAAGTGGGCGTTCTGCAGGTTCAAGAAGAAAAAGCAGCCTGGCCCGTCGACAAGCATGTCGAGCTTTTCCTTGACGGCCGAAAGTTGCGCTATGCCGAGCGAACCCGATAGGGTGAGTTCAACATCGTTTCCACGAGATTCTACTTGGATGTCTATCAGGTCGGACTTCATGAGTTATCTCTTGGAAATGTGGACGGTCATCTTGAATTCGGTTTCGTTGAGGCTTGCAAGTGAAAGCTTCCAGAAGGGGAATATGCGGATGCCTTGCAATGCTTCGGGAGCAGCGAGTGCGGATGCCCCGAAAATCGGGGCGACCAGGAGCGAGGTCCTGGTCTCGAAATCAAGACGGATGCGGCAATCCGTAACGGAGTCCTTGATTTCGATCCGCCTTGCATCGGGGAAAATCAGGGGGTCGCGGAAGTTGAACTTGAGGGCGTCGCCATCAACGAGAATGTCGCGGTCCGTTGTTCCGCAGGCGAGTAGGCCGGTCTCGAGGAGTGTCCCGAAAAATCCTTTAGCCTCGGCAGTACCGTTGTTCTTGAGCTTGTACTCCAGCTCGAATTCGGAACCCGTTGCCGAAAGGGCAAAATTCTTTTCGACTTCAAGGATGCCGCTCTGATCGCCGATTTTGACTTGCTGTTCCGAGAGAAGCTGGATGTCCGTCCCAGCATCGTGTCGCTTGATCTGATAGTCAAACGGGCTTACGAGAATCCCCTCGCGGTCCGAAAGGAGCTGGTCGAGCTTGGAGGCCTTCTGTTCCGTGTTCGGAAGAACAAAGTCGAGGAAACCGACCGCAGGTTCTCCGTCGTCGCGCCAGGAACTCAGTAGGTTGTTTTCGGGATCCTTGGCGTTCAGGATTCGAAGAATTCCGCCGCCGAAATAGTCCAGTAAGAAAGAGTAGGAATGGTTTTCCGCCCAGATGTACTTGTGGCCGTCAAGCATGAAGTCTGCGATGTCTAGCCGGATTCCGTCAAAGGACACGAGTTCTGTCAGGCGATTTGCCACCTGGAGCAGGAATCGAGCTCCCCACCAGCGGACCATGGGAGTCCGCATCCCTTCGCAGTCCTGCATATCGCGGTAGTAGATGGGCGACATGGCGGGCATCAGCATCTGGTAGATTTCTTTGAGTTCGTGGTCTTTCAGAGTGTCCTTGGCGCGGTGGTAAAGCGAAAGGAGCGTCTTGTGCAGCAGGTTGACCTCTGGCCTTTTTACGAGAAGTTCTCGACAGGTCTTGGCGGTTGCAGGAAGCCCTATTTTTTGCCCGGCGGAAAGCAGAAAACTGATTCGGCCTTCGGAGGTCTGTTCATTGACGACGCTTGCGACGGTCTTCGTTTCGAGCTCATTCGTTTCAAGGAAGTCAATCAGCCTTTCGAAGAAAGGAATGATGTCGCCCGGCTGCGGTGGAATATCCAAGGCGATGACCGCCGTCTTTCCACCTCGGCAGTATGGCTCTGCAATTTCAGGCCAGTGAAAGTCATCTTCGGCAATGGTTCGAGAAAGCGTTTGCGAAATGGGGACAATCTTGAGGAATGCCCCCTTGTCTTCGACGGAATACCATCCCGAAACGGGTGTCGTGCGTCCGAGGGCGTCCTGTAACGATGCTTCTTGTACCAGGGCGTATTCAAATCGGTGCTCTTCCAGGAGGTCGGTCATTTCCATTTCCCAGACCATCGAGGTATTGAAGTAGCCGGTTGGTTCGACCTTGAAGTGTTTCCACAGGAAATTTCCGTGCTGTTCCAGCTGCATGGATTGCAGTTCGGTCGGGAAAAGCGGCAACATCGGGTCGTAAAATCCGCCGCCCAGCAGTTCCAGGCTTCCGTCCTCGATTGCATTGCGCAACTTGTTTATTTTCTGCGGACCTGCTACATTGCAAACCGTTTCCAGTGTCGGTCCGTCCATGAACAGCGAAATGTTCATCTTGCCTGAATCGAGGCCCATAAGGACTCCCGAAAGCAGGTTTTCCGCCACGGCATCTAGCTTGGCGTACGCCGTCGAAGGAGGCAACTGAAGGACGAACGAAAGAGACGGTTTCATAGGACTTTATTCCACGGTGACACTCTTCGCGAGGTTTCTTGGCTGGTCCACGTCGTTTCTACGAAGCACGGCAATGTGGTAGGCGAGCAGCTGGAGCGGCACGCAAGTCACGATCGGCATGAGCATCGGGATGGTTTTTGGAACCTTGATCAGGTGGTCTGCAATTTCGTCGAGCGGGTGACAGTCTTCGGTCGAGATGGCAATCACCTTGCCGCCACGGGCCTTGATTTCACGAACGTTACTGATGACCTTGTCGAACAGGGCGTCCTTCGGGGCAATCACCACGACCGGCATGTTTTCGTCAATCAAGGCAATGGGCCCATGCTTCATTTCGGCGGCGGGGTAGCCTTCGGCGTGAATGTAGCTGATTTCCTTGAGCTTGAGGGCGCCTTCCATGGCGACGGGGTAGTTGAAGTGGCGGCCCAGGTACAAGAAGTTGTTCGCCTTCACGTACTTGTTGGCGATGCCTGCAATCTGGTCCGAAAGCTTGAGAGTCTGCTCCACGAGTTCCGGGAGTTCCTGCATGGCCTTCACGATGTCGGAGCCTGCTTCAAAAGAAAGTCTGCGCTGGCGGCCAAGCAAAAGGGCAATCATGGCGAGCACGGTCACCTGGCTGGTGAACGCCTTGGTGCTTGCCACGCCGATTTCGGGGCCTGCGTGCAGGTAAACGCCGCCGTCGCTTGTGCGGGCGATGGTAGAACCCACACCGTTACAGATGGCAAGAGCGGTAGCGCCCTTCTGCTGGGCTTCTTTAAGGGCGGCGAGCGTATCGGCGGTTTCGCCGGACTGGCTAATGGCAAGAACGAGCGTGCCCGGCTTGATAATCGGGTTGCGGTAACGGAATTCCGAGGCGTATTCCACTTCGACCGGGACGCCGGCCAAGTCTTCGATCATGTATTCGCCGACCATACCGGCGTAGTAGCTGGTGCCGCAGGCGGTAATAATGATACGGTTGATGTTCCTCAGTTCCTTGATGTTGGTGTCGAGACCTGCGAGCTTGGCGTTGCCTTCGGCGTACAGCAGGCGGCCGCGCATGGTGTTGCGGAGCACTTCGGGCTGCTCGAAAATTTCCTTGAGCATAAAATGGGCAAATCCGCCCTTTGCAATAACGTCAGCGTCAAATTCTACATCCTGCACTTCGTGTTGCACCGGCTGGCTGTGCGTGTTCAGCAGGTTGTAGCCGTCTTCCTTGATTTCCACGATGTCGTTGTCGTCCAAGTAGACAACCTTCTGCGTGTGCATGATAATTGCGGAAACATCGGAGGCCAAGTAGAATTCGTCCTGTCCGATGCCCAAAATGAGCGGAGATCCGCGGCGGGCTCCGATAAGGGTGCCGGGTTCGCTCTTGCAGATGACGGCAAGGCCAAATGTTCCTTCGATTTTGGAAATCGCCTTGAGGACGGCTTCTTTGAGGTTGCCGTTGTAGTAGCGGGCAATCAAGTGGGCGACGACTTCGGTGTCGGTTTCGGACTTGAATTCGATTCCTTCGGATTGGAGCTTCTTCTTTAGAATGGCGTAGTTTTCGATGATGCCGTTGTGCACGATCGAGATGTTTCCGTCAAAGCTCTGGTGCGGGTGCGCGTTCTGTTCTGTGGGGGCGCCGTGGGTGGCCCAACGGGTGTGGGCGATACCGATATGACCGTGGAGAGGCTTGCTCTTCAGCTTGTCTTCCAGGGCAGCTATCTTGCCGGAAGCACGGACCGTTTCAATTTTTCCGTCTTCAATCAAGGCGACACCCGAGCTGTCATAACCACGATATTCAAGTTTCTTAAGTCCGCCAATCAAAATCGGCAATGCATCATTTTTACCTATATAGCCAACAATTCCGCACATAGTAAATCCTTTATATGTTAACGGTCGTTAATATACGAATTTCTTTTGGTAAAATTGAGTTACAATTGGTCTTTTGGCGTAAGATTTTGTTATTTTTCTCCCTGTCTAACCAAAAGAGGAACAAATGAACAAAAAATTGCTTATTGCCGCAGGCGCTCTCGCCTTTGCTTTGACCGGATGTGACCAATTGTGCCAGGGTCCGAAGACCAAGACTGCTCTGGTGACGGAAAAGGACAAGTACAGCTACGCTCTCGGAGCCCATTTCGGTAACCAGGCTCGTTTCCAGCTGGTGACCCGCGATTCCATCGACCTGGACCTCGATCTTTTCATCCAGGCTTTCAAGGAACGCTACAACGAAGATTCCGCTCACTTCCTGATGAACGATTCCACGATTTTCCAGACTCTGACCGACCTTTCCCAGGCTCGCCAGGCTGAAAAGAACAAGAAGGACAGCCTCGCTGCCGAAGCCAACAAGGCTGCAGGCGAAGCATTCCTCGCCCAGAACAAGACTGCCGAAGGCGTCGTGACTACCGAATCTGGCCTCCAGTACAAGGTGATTGCCGAAGGTACGGGTGCAACTCCGGCCGATGGCGACATCGTGAAGGTCCATTACACCGGTAAGCTCCTTGACGGCACCAAGTTCGACAGCTCCGTCGACCGTGGCGAACCGCTTGAATTCCCGATCAGCGCCGTGATTCCGGGTTGGACCGAAATGCTCAAGCTCATGAAGGTGGGCGAAAAGGTCACCGCTTGGATCCCGAGCGACCTCGCTTACGGTCCGCGTGGCCGTGGCCCGCAGATTCCGGGTAACAGCCTCCTCGTGTTCGAAATGGAATTGATTGATACTCACGCTGCCGATGCTCCGGCCGCTGAAGCCCCTAAGGCCGAAGCGCCGAAGGCTGAAAAGAAGGTTGCTGCTAAGGCTGCTCCGAAGGCTGAAGCTAAGGCCGCTGCCGCAAAGCCGGCCGCTGAAGCTCCCGCTGCCGCTAAGGCTGAAGCCAAGCCCGCAGCCGCAAAGCCGGCTGCCGAAGCTCCCGCTGCCGCTAAGGCCGAAGCCAAGCCCGCAGCCGCAAAGCCGGCTGCTGCTCCCGCTGCCGCTAAGGCTGAAGCCAAGCCCGCTGCCGCAGCCCCGGCTGCTGCTCCCGCTGCCGCTAAGGCTGAAGCTAAGCCCGCTGCCGCTGCTCCCGCTGCTGCCCCGGCCGCCCCGGCTGCCGCACAGTAATCGGCTGACAATGTGATTTGCGAAGGGGCCCCGCGGTAAACCGCGGGGTCTTTTTGTTTTCATATTCTATATTTGTCGCATTATCGTTTCGAGGTTTTCGTGAAATTTATTCTGTCGATGGCGTTGTCCGCGTTTTTTGCGTTGTCGTTGCTTGGTTGCAATGAACAGGAGAAAATTCAAGGCTTAAAGGCGGAAGGCGACCGGCTTCGCGCAAAGATCGATTCGCTTTCCGCGGCTATCGATCACGTTCAGGCGTTTCCTGGAAACTGGATTGTTCAAAACGACACCGTACGCGCGGGGGACGGCCTTTTCCAGGTGCTTGTCCGCATGCAAATCAACGAACGCGAACGCGGAAAGATTGTGCTCGCCCTGCAAGATAGCGTGGAACTTTCGAAACTTCGCGTGGGGCAGGTTTTCTATGCCGCCCTTGATTCGGCGGGGAGTGTCCAGAAGTTTCGCTATGCTCCGAACCCGGCGACGATCCACATGCTCACCCATACGGATTCGGGATATGTCTACAAGCTGATTGAAAAACCGGTAACGCGCCGTCAGTCCATTTTCGAGGGAGCCCTCACCGAAGGCAGCACCCTGAACGGCGCCCTTTTCAAGGTGGGAATTCCCGGTCGCATGGTAGGCATCGTGAGTGGCGTGCTGCAGTGCAAGGTGGCGTTCCCCTTGGCCCGTGCCGGCGACAAGTTCCGTATTTTGCTCGAAGAAACATTCTACCAGGATTCCATTTGGATTGACGGTCGCGTGGTTTATGCGGAATTCGACGGTCGCATCGTGGGCCATCACGAAGCCTTCCGTTACGAAGATCCGGATCCGAAGAGTTCCTTTAACGCCCACTATACCGAAAAGGGCGAAGCGCTCGTTTTCGATGGCTTGCGTTACCCGCTCGACCGCCTGCATGTTACAAGTCCTTTCGGTAGCCGCATTCACCCCATTACGGGCCAACGCAAAATGCATGCCGGTATTGACTATGGTAGCCCCACGGGTACGCCGGTTTACGCTGTTGCCGAAGGTATTGTGACGGTTTCGGGTTTTGATCCGTTCAGCGGAAACAAGATTGCCATTCGCCACCGCGACCGCTCCGAAAGCTGGTACATGCACCTTTCTGTTCGCGGCGTCAAGGTGGGCTCCAAGGTGGCTGCCCGTCAGTGCATTGGCCGCGTGGGGTCTACGGGTCGCAGCACTGGCCCGCACCTGCATCTGGGTTTCAAGAACGAAAAGGGCGCCTGGATCAATCCGGCTTCCAAGACGATGATTGCCGCCCCGAAACTCGAGGGCGAACGCCTTGCCCGCCTGCATAAGGAAGTCGCCGAAATCCGCAAACAAATAGAGGCGACTCTCGCCGCCCCTGCCGTCAAGGCTAACGACACCACCGACGTGATGGTGCGTATGCGAAACCTTTAATTAGAAAAATTTGGCTTTGCGGAGTCTCGGCTTCAAGTCCTTCAGGGTGGGAATCTTGCCTTCCTGCACCTGTGTCCCTGTTTTGGAGAAGTGATAGAGTCGCTTGGTCCCGTAGCCGGCCGTACGTTTTTCAGAGGCATTCTTGGCGAGTTCGATCGCTTTTGCCATTTGTTCTTCTGGATCGTCGATTTCGTAGTCGGGGACAATGCCTAGGTCGTGGAAACTTTCCCAGTTCTTGTCGAAACCTTGCAGGGCTGTTATCAGGGCAAGTCCGCCGTAGAGTGTTGAATCGAATATCTGGCCGATCTGTTTCCCGTATGTCAGTTGGCCTACAACAGGAGTGCTCCTATTTGTTGTTAATGCTGAAAGCATAAGCTCGGCGCAGCTTGCCGAGGCGGTATCGGCCATGAACACATAATAACGTTTTTTCCCGAGACCATCGGCAGTTGCAGTGTAGGTTAGAGTGTCCATTTTCTGAATATACCGTATATTCCTACCTTCGAAAACAGAGTCTAAATGAGCTTCTATGTCAATAGTAATTGTGTCTCCCTTGGAAAGAAGTTCTGCGGTTATACCGTTGCATTGCCTTGTTTCTCCACCGGGGTTTCCGCGTAGGTCAATAATGGTCGATTTTGCTCCTTCAGTTTTTTTGAGGGCTGTAAGAAATTCTCCGTAGGATCCGCTGTCGCTAATCGATGTCACGACAAATTTCTTAATCTGGATGACCGGAATGGAATCTTGATAAGTGAGCTTGACAGAGGGCTCGTTGTATTCGTCTACGATGACTGCGGCAACGACCATTTCGTCATTGCGGTCTACGACAATCTTGATGACGTCTCCGATATTGCCTGTACACATGGCATCGAAGTTAGAGGTCGTCGAAATGCTAAGCCCGTCTATTTGGACAATGATATCGCCTATTTGGAGTCCAGCCTTTTCTGCAGGGGAGCCCGGGTATATATCCGAGATGCGTAAGTATTGGGATGTGCTGTCAGTAATTTCTTCGACTTCCGCACCGATTCCTCTAATTGTATGGGTTTCAAAAATGCTTGCAAGAACCTGAGGGGCGACTTCCGGATCAAAGTATTGGGTGAAAGGGTCTCTTAATTGGCCGTACATATAGCACACGTCGTAATAGTCGGATGTGCAGTACCCCTTGGAGAAGTTGTCATTGTCGGATTCCTTTCCTAGATAGACCTTGTAATCGTCGGCGAGTTCGTTGCGTAAATGACCGTAAAGGTAGAAATAGTCAAGCAAGACATAGTTGTAGTAGAGCTCCGCCTCGTATTTGTCGGTAACTTCGTCCATCCGAGGGAAAATTTCGTTGGAAGGCTGGCTGTTGCTGTCGTCACTGCTGGTGGTCTGCGTACATGCCGAAAAAATGAGGGCCGCCGCCAGGGATATCAATAAATAGAAATGCTTCATACAATCCTCGCTAGGATTTAAAATAGAAAATGTTGTGTTGGACTTTCAAATCAGAAATTTGAATTTTCGATGGAACCGCCTTCGAACTTATACCTGCGAAGTACAGAGGGCTCTTTGTCGAAAATGCCGGAACGGCTCTTCAGGAGGGGAGCGGTTCCGTAATATTTCTGGATGGCTTCTATGCCGCACGAAAGGGTGGCGCTTTCGCAAGGGTAGTCGGGGATGACGCCTTTTTTGTGGTAGGAGTTCCCCTTGGGTGTCAGAAATTCCCAGTTGGTAATGATGGCGAGCCCGCCGTTCATCGTTTTCCAGGTGCTTTGGCCGATGCCCTTGCCGTATGTGGTCTCGCCTGCGACGGGGATGTTTGCCGCTTCTTGAAGCGCGGCGGCGAATATCTCGGAACAACTTGCGCTTCCCTTGTTGACCAGGAGAACGAACTTTCCTTTTTCACCGGAGTCGCCCGATTTGGCCCTTTCCGATTTTTCCCTGTAGATAGTCTTTCCTTCTACGGAAAGGTCTCGCGATGTTCGAGTCGAAATGACGCCATCTTTGATAAACAAGTCTGCCATGGCGATGCAATGTGATACATGTCCACCGGGGTTGTTCCGCAGGTTGATGAGGCGAGGTTCGGTCGTGTTTTGGGTGGAATCGAGATAGGTCTTGAGTTCTCCCAACGAGCCGTTTTTCTGGTCGGCGGTATTTAGCTTGAAACTGGTGATGGTAATGATTGGAATCCCGTTCAGGGTGTCGAGGAATATCGTCGGGGCGTAGACATCTTCTTTAGTTAGGTTGTACGAAATAGTGCCGCTGGTGTAGGCGACGGTGAGAGTAATTTCCTTGCTGTAGGTCAAAATGGAATCGTATACTTCGAATGCGTTTTCTCCGACGATGTCGACTCCGTTTGCGTTCATGATGTTACCGTAGCGTTTGATACCGGCGCGTCCGGCAGGTCCTTCGGGATAAACGCGGTAGATGATTAGCGGGTATTCTTTTTGGGGAAATTTCTCGTATTCCATTCCGACATCGCCCGGGACGATACTCGTGTTGATGTGGGTAATGGTCGCTTCGCTTTTGGATGGCGGAATATAACGGGTGAATGGGTCGGACAGTTTGTTGTAAAGCTCCTGGACCGAGTCCCCGTTTTCGTCTAGCTGTGGCAGTTCGTCTTCGAACAGGTACGTTTGCTTGAGCAGCCAGTAGTTATAACTGTATTCTGTCGGCTCGGGAGTGCTCTCGACGGGCTCGAAAAAATCGCTACAGGCAGTGAGGAAAAAGGCGATGAGCACGCTCGCTGTGCTCGCTTTGAGCCATGAGCATTTGTGCGTTCGCTCTTTTTGCTTTTTTATTTCAAATAACAAAGCGAAACTCCTCTCACACCTCAAAGCGTAGCGACCTCATAGCTCAACGGCGCTTTGCGCCGGCCTACTGGTCGATGCTTAGTCCCTTCTTGTCCAGTAGCACGCGCGGGATTCCGCCTTCGAGCGGGTTTTCCACCACGGAAATCGTTTCGAGGCTATCGCACTCGGCGAGGCTTTCGGGGAGGGTCGCGAGCTGGTTGGCGTCGAGTACCAGTTCCTTGAGCTTCTTCAGGTTGCCGAATTCGGAGGGGATGGCGCCCAGGTTGTTGCCCGACACCATCAGGACTTCCAGGGATTCCAGGTGAGAAAGGTTCGCCGGGATCGAGGTGAGGTCATTGTTGTCCAGGTAGAGCTTGCGGAGCTTTTTCAGCTTGCCGAGGGTTGCCGGTACTTCGGACAGCATGTTGTCGTGGAGGCTCAACTTGGTAACGTTAACCCACTTTCCAACTTCGAGAGTCAGGTCCAGAAGCTGGTTCTTTGCGATATTTACCGTTTCAAGTTTTGTAAGGTTTCCGACGGTGTCCGGAAGTTCGGACAGGCTGTTGTAGCCCAGGTACAGGTGCTCCAGGTTGGTGAGCTCGCCGATGGTCTCGGGGAGTTCCATCAGGTCATTTTCGCTCACGGAAAGTTTTTTCAAATTCTTGAGCTTGCCGATGTCGTCGGGGAGTTCCACAAGCATATTGCGGTCGAGGATCAACTCTTCTAGGTTATCCAGTTCAAAAAGCTCCTGGGGGAGGAGTCTCAGGTCTTTCTGGGAAAGGTCTAACGAAGTGGCTTTTTCGGCCTTGGCCTTGGCGATAATATCTAGCAAATTCATGGGAACATCTCCTATATTGTAAATCATAGCATTTTTGGTCAAAAAAGACGGACGAATGACGAAAAAAAGTAAAAAAGTATGTTTTTTATACAAATGTTCACTATAAATTGACCCGTTTTTGAAAAAAAATGAAAAAAGTTGTCCTTTTTTTTTCGCAAACCCTCTTTTTGAAACTATTTTTAAGGGGCAAAATACGATAATAATGGTAAGGTGCCTCATTTGCACCTGACTTTTGCTATTGTAAATAACAGAACTGAGGAAAAAATGGAATTAACCAAATCGCAGGAACGCCGTCTAGCATTCGTGGCTAGCCTCTTGAGTCTCAATCCGAACGACCCTACTGACCGAATTAAGGCACTCCGGCATCTAAACCTTGATGAAAACGGCTGCTTCCACGGATTCCAATATTCCCAAGGCTTTATGGAATTCTTCATCTTCCTCGATGAAGATACTCCGCTTGAAAAGGTCGTTGCCCACCTGAATTCCGACCTCAAGCAGTTGCAGATCGCCGTGTTCCGTACGAGCGATCCTCCTAACCCGTTCTTCATGTCGCTGCGCGAAGAGGCTGACCCCTGGGCGGTCAACAAGATTAGTGACGATGAAGAAGGCGAAGACGATTCCGATTCTCCGGCAAGCCGCCCCTACATGGAAACGCTCGAAATTACGGTGCTCCGTACCCGTGCAAGCCGCGACATCACCGACTCCGAACTGGAACGTACGCTCAAGGATATGCGTCGCAAGCTCCTGATCTGGAAGAACGACGTGAAGGCCAAGCTTGAAATTATCGCCGAACACGACGACTTGACCCGCGATTTCCGCAGCGCTGACGACAAGCTTGAAATTGTGATGGATTCCGATCCGCTCCACCTCACGAGCGATCATGGCGAACTCTTCCTCGGTTTCTGCCCCATCCGTACGATTTTTGATTACCACGTGAACCTGGGTAAGCGCCTCAAGACGAAGCACAACATGGCTATCGTCTCCAGCAACATCCGTACTTACCTCGGCAACCTCACTCACACGAACGCGGCTTTGATCGATGCCTTCCAGACGATGGAACGCAACGACGACCAGAACGTGAACGTGGACGATTTCCCGTTCCTGCACAACGGTATGACCCTGACGGGTGATGACCTGCGCCTCAAGGAACGCGACGGCAAGAAGGTGCTCTATATTGAACGCCCGAAGATTATTAACGGTGCCCAGTCCCTGTTCACCTACGAACAGTACGCCAAGAAGAGCAAGAAGCCGGTGAACCCGCAGGTGCTCGTGAAGGTCGTGGTGCCGTACCCCGGTGCCGACAACTTCCTGAACCAGGTGACCATGGCCAACAACCGCCAGAACCCGGTGTTCAGCTACCACCTGCGCGCTGCTGACGACTTGCAGTTCTTCATTTGGCAGCGTTACCAGGAAGAAGGCTTTACCTACGTTTATAAGGATGGCGTGCGCCTGAAGGCACGTACCCGTAAGCTCGAAGTGCGTATGCGCCCCGAACTTGCCAAGACCCTCTTCATGATGGACGGCAAGCTCAGCGAATGCCGCTCCAGCGACTGCATTTTCGATAAGGAAACCCTGTACCAGCGTTGCTTCGGCGCATTTGTGCGCGTGGCACCGGACAAGGAAAAGGATTTCGTCCGCAAGACGATCGCTTTCACCAAGGCATGGCAGTTGCTTAGCCGTTTGCCGATCAAGATTCGCCGCGTTACCCCGGGTAAGGGCGTGTCTATCGAAGCGAACGACGATAACCCGCTGACCCGTATCACCTGGAACGGCCGCCTCGAAGACAAGTTTATCTTCCGTAGCGCTGTGAAGGACCTGGTGGTGGCCCTTGCCCTGAAGCACTGGCTCATCTACGGTGATCCGATTCAGGACTTTGAATGGCTCGTCGAAAACGAACTCAACTTCAACGATTCCATCCTCAAGTATGCGGCCCGTATCTACACCGACGACCTGAAGGGAATCCTGATTAGCGAATTCAAGGACAATCCGGCTTACTACGATACCATCACCACCATCGACAAGGATAGTGGCGAATCGGTGGAACGCCGCCTGTGGAAGGGCTTTAGCAACACCGCTACTTATGACAAGATGATGGATCTTCTGTGCAAGAAGAATCCCGCTTGGGAAAAGTGCCGTGGCGGAATCGAAGCTTTCATCTAATCGATTCCTACAAACTTCTTCCATCTTTATTATTTAAACAAAAAGAAACAAAAGCCGTTGACTAGCTCAACGGCTTTTTCTAATTTTGGCTACGAAAATCTTACAAATACAGGAGTTCTTTACAAAATGTGGAACGAAAAGTATATCGCTAAGCTGGATAGCTACCTGGCTCAGGCCCAGGCGGCAGGTGGGGCTGCCCGTGTCGATAAGCAGCACCAGTCTGGAAAGTGCACTGCTCGCGAACGCATGGAAATGCTGTTCGACGAAGGTACGTTTGTTGAAGTCGGTGCTCTCCGCAAGTCGAGCAACCGCGTGCTCAAGGAAAGCAAGGTCGTCCTGGGTGACGGCGTCGTGACCGGTTACGGCAAGGTGAATGGCCGTCTGGTGTTCGCCTCTTCTCAGGACTTTACGATGGGTGGCGGCTCCTTGGGCCAGTGCCACGCCGAAAAGATTTGCCGCGTGATGGACATGGCTGTCGAAGCTGGTGCTCCGTTTGTCGCCATGAACGATAGCGGTGGAGCCCGTATCCACGAAGGCGTGTTCTCCTTGGCAGGCTATAGCGCCATCATGGCCCGCAACGTCTGGGCTTCGGGCGTGATTCCGCAGATTGCCGTGATCATGGGCCCCTGCGCTGGTGGCGCCTGCTATTCTCCGGCTCTGAGCGACTTCATTTTCATGACGCAGAACACGAGCCAGATGTTCCTGACGGGCCCGGCTGTGGTGAAGCTGGTGATGGGTGAAAATATTACCGCTGCTGACCTCGGTGGCGCTCAGGTGCATACTTCCAAGTCCGGTGTGGCTCACTTCATGTACGAAGACGACAAGAAGTGCCTCGAAGGTGTCCGCAAGCTCCTCAGCTACTTGCCGCAGAGCAACCGCAAGGAATCTGCCGAATGCAACTGCAAGATTGCCGAAGCCGCCAAGAATGACGAAGGCTTCTTCAAGAAGCTGTTCTCCAAGTCCGAATCGAACGAAGTGGCAGCTTCCTTCGACAACAGCGCCTCTATCCAGGACATCGTTCCGGATAACTACAAGCAGGCCTACGACGTGAAGTCCGTGATTGCGGCCTTTGCCGATGCAGACAGCTTCTTTGAAGTGCAGAGCGACTGGGGCAAGAACGTGGTGATCGGCTTTGCTCGCTTGAACGGCGAAGCGATCGGTATCGTGGCTAACCAGCCGAAGGTGCTCGCCGGTTCCTTGGACGTAGACGGTTCCGACAAGGCTGGCCGCTTTGTGCGCTTCTGCGACGCGTTCAACATTCCGCTTTTGGCTCTCGCTGACGTTCCGGGCTACATGCCGGGTTCCAAGCAGGAATACTCGGGCATTATCCGCCACGGTGCAAAGCTCCTTTACGCCTTTGCCGAAGCAACCGTGCCGAAGGTGACGCTCATTCTGCGTAAGGCTTTCGGTGGCGCCTACATCGCCATGAACAGCAAGGACGTGGGTGCCGACTACGTGTTCGCCCTCCCGATTGCCCAGGTGGCCGTGATGGGTGCCGAAGGTGCCGTGGAAATCATCAACAAGAAGGAAATCGCTGCGGCTCCGGATCCGGCTGCTGCTCGCGCCCAGTGCATCGCCAAGTACGAAGAAGAACTGATGAACCCCTACGTTGCCGCCTCCATGGGCGTGGTCGACGAAGTGATTCACCCGGCCGATGTTCGCAAGCGCCTCATTGCCGCCTTTGATGCCTTGAAGACCAAGGAACAGAAGCGTCACTGGAAGAAGCACGCGAACATACCGCTATAATACAGACCGGATCGGCTAAATTCTCCAGAATTCTTACTCTGAAGCCGATCCTCTCGCAACCGCCCTCGGTTAACACCCGAGGGCTTTGTTGCTCACGGAGATCGCGTGGTTTTAACAAATTAACTTCTGTTAAACGGTTCGCATTGCGGGCCGTTTTTTGCTTATGTAGCAAACGCAAATCCGTTTGAAAAAACGAAATTTTTCTATTTTCGCACAAATTGCAGGTGTATCCCGTATTTTCGGTTGGTTTGCAGGGTGCAAATTCAGTATTTTATGGGCGAACTGCATAGAAGAAAACTGTGTTTTTTGATGGTTTGAAACACTTGTGGCCGGTGGCGACTGTCGCCCTTGCCGTGGGAATCGCCTGGTCCCAGAGCGACTCCGTTTCGGTAGTGTCTGCAAGCGACGCTGAAACCACGGAGCCGGATCCGGCTGAAACCGAGTGGCAGCCGACATACCAGTACATATCGTTGCCTCCTTCGGTGACCCCGTTGAATGGACTTTTGCCGTTCGGCGGTATCGGTTCTTCGCCGCGTTTGATGAGTACCAGCAAGGGGCAGGTCTTTAGTCACGATATCGATGTCTCGACCCGTGAAATGGACGTGAGCGAAAAGCGCGTGAACTCCGTTTCCCGTGATACCACGACCTTGTGGACGGCGCATTATCCGGAACTTGCGGATTATGTGTCGGACATGTACAGTATCGGCCAGAAGAGCCTGTGGCTGAACGACTTGGTCGGGAAGCCGAACGACGGATACGAGACTCCCGAGGTGGGGTCGGTATTCGACATTACGATTCCCGTGACGATGCCCGCGTGGATGCGCGACTTCGGGCTCGACAAGCCGAAGCTGATGCTCCAGGGAACGATGGATATCCGCTTGAAGGGCTATGGCGAAAAGGATGATGCCGAAGGTAGCACCAAGACGAGTCTGTGGCCCAGCCCTACTTTGAACTATACGCCGAACTTCATGGTGAAGGGCAAGATCGGCCCGTACATCACGGTTGAAATCAACAACGTGGAAGAAGGGCTGGGCGCCCGCAACCAGGTGCGTGTTGTTTACGAAGAATCGTACAAGGATGAATTCGAGGACTACATTCTGCAGCGTGTAGAAGCCGGTACCACGAACCTCGCCTTGACGGGTACGGAACTCACGGGTTATTCCGAGAACCACCAGGGGCTGTTCGGTATCAAGGCCGACTGGAAACTCGGTGACTGGCGCCTTACGACGATTGCCTCGCAGGATGGTGGCGACCAGGAAGAATTCAGTCTGAAGTCCAGCGAATCTACGACGGAGTTCCAGATCCTTGACAAGCAGTTTGTCGCTTACCGCTACTACTTCCTGAATCAGTCGATCAGGAGGGACTACGTCAATGCGGCCATCGGCGGAAACAGGACTTGGAACCAGAAGGCCTCGGAACTCAGGCTTTATAAGCGCGGAGCTACGAACAGCGCGACGGGTGTCATTGATAATGTTTATGTTCGGTACACGACGCCTGGCGGAAAAACGGTCGTGAAGCTCGTGGAGCGCATGGTCCAGATTCCGAATACGGACTTTACTTACGATTCGAAAATGGGCGTGGTGAAGGTGAACGGCGTGAACCGCAACACCTTGCTTGCGGCGAGCTGGACGGAAGACCGTGGCGGAAAATCCTCGGTGAAAGAAGGGGATACGGTTTCCCTTATTCAGTGGGACGCATCCCTTTCGGAACTGGTCGATATCGACAAGCTCATGCTGCGTAATGTGTATTCGATAGGCATCTCTGATGCGAGTTCTTCGAGTTTCGTTTTGCGCATGAAGAACAAGTCGGGTATCTCCGGGGATTACCTCAAGAAACTTGGCCTGGTGGATACGACCACGGGAACTCCGTTGGTGAATGACGCTACGATTTTCAAGAAGGACGCTTCGGGAACATACACGGGTGAAATGTGGCTCCCCTGTAAGAAGTCGTCGGATCCGGTTTACAGCGGTGCGAAGAATCCTGACGAACTGGCCAAGCAGAATTGCTTGGAACCGATGCGTAACCTCGATTCCTCGGCGGCGATGGCTCAGCTCTATACGCTTCCTGTTTACAACCTCCAGCGCTACACGAACCGCTTCTATTTTGAATCGGTAGGTAAGCGTCGCAATTCCGTGCTGAGTGTGCGAGACCCGAGTTCGAGCTATTCGGTGAGCGGAAGTTCCTGTATGGATATTTCGCCGGGTACAGAAAAGGTGACGGCGGGATCGACGACTCTTATCCGCGGAACGGACTACGAAGTCAACTACGAACTCGGCCAGATTGAACTTTTGAGTGAACGCGCTCTTGACCCGAACAAGGAAATCAAGGTGAGCTACGAATGCGAACCCCTGTTCGAGATTGACAACAAGCTTTTGCTGGGCGCCCGTGCGGAACTTCCGCTGGACCTTTACGGCATGGGTGCTGGTTCCGTGTTTGGCGTCACCGCCTTGTACAAGAGCCAGAGTACCACGGCGAAGACTCCGACGCTCGGAAACGAACCGTACTCCAGCGTGCTGTTGGGCATGAACCTCCGTTTGCAGGATACGATTCCGGCCCTCACGGAACTGGTGAACCTGATTCCGGGCATCAATACGACGGCGCAGTCCAGCTGGCGTTACGAGGCGGAATTTGCGGCGAGCCGCCACAATGCAAACACGAGTGAAGAAAGCTCTGCGTTGGTGGAAGATTTCGAGGCGACTACTTCGGGCCTGACTTATCCACTGTCCCGTCTGTCGTGGTACCAGGCGTCGCCTCCGGGCGGTGTGGAGCACAGCTTGACCTACATCGAAAGCCAGGATTATCGGCACAAGGGCGAGTTTATCTGGCACAGCAACAATACCGAACTTTACAAGAACATTTACCCGTCGGTTGGAAACTCCGATGTTGACAACCAGCACCTGACGGTACTCAAGATGACGCTCCGCGCGAACGACAACTTGGCTGGTAATTCCTGGGGCGGCGTGATGCGTCCGAACAGTAGTTACTACCAGGATATGAGCGATATGAAGTATATCGAAGTGGTGGCGCGCGGAAACGTGGGTTCGCTCTACCTGGACTTGGGTCTTATTAGCGAAGACCTCTCGATTAACGGAGCTTCGCCGAACGGGGATTACAACGGTGAAAATGACTTGGGTACATCGACGGCGCTCAATGACAAGGGCCTTGATGGCGTAAGTGGATCTGACGAAATCGACACGGTTTGGGATTGCCGAACCAACCCCTGTAAGGGCACTGAATATAGCGTGCGGATGGGCAATGTGGATGCGTCGTCGAACGATATCGCTCACGATAATTTTAACGACGACCTGGATGAAGAAAGCGATCCTCCCCGGGCTATCAACGGAACCGAAAAGAACTCGGGCGAACGCACCTACGATACCGAAGATATCAACAAGAACGGTTCCTTGGACAGGGACATCAGCTTCGTGCGTTATCGCATCGATTTGTCTGATACGAACGCGGCACATTTCGATATCCTTAAGAACGGATGGCGAAAGTGGCGCATTCCGCTGTACCAGTACGATACGATTGTCTCGGCGACGGCAAATGATTATCAGACGATTCTTGCGGAGTCGCAGTTCAGCAGGCTCTGGCTGGGCAAGCTGAATAATGGCGTGGCCGAGGCGAAGGTGCAGGTGGTGCATCTTGCCGTCGTAGGAAACGCTTGGGAAGAAACGACTGTGGCCGACTTGTACCAGACTTCTTCGACGGAACATTCGCAGATTGTGGAAGTGAACGGCATCGAAACGAAGGTGACCGAAAATGTGACGGCGAAAGACACGAACTACATTACCGTAAAGACGATTAACAACCGTGAAGATGCGGACAAGTATCACAAGTCGCCGAATACGAAGACGGAACGCGATTCCGATTCGAACGCTCCGCTGAAGGAAACGGCGCTGGTGCTCGATTACCACAATATGAGTCCGGGACAGGAAGTGGGCGTGACGCGTATCTTTGAAACGGACGTGAAGGATTTTTCAAGCTACCGCTCGCTGAAGATGGAAATCCATTACCAGACGGATGCAACTTCGGTGCCGGTGCGATTTGCTATCCAGTTCGGTGAAGGCTCGCTCGAAGGTTCCAGCGACTACTACGAATGGAGCTTCCGCCCGGTGAATTACACCTGCAAGAAGGGCTCGGAACGCCCGCAGGACTGCGATGAACGTAACTGGCTCGACAACGCCTTCGCGATGAATGTTTCCGACTTCTCGGACTTGAAGCGAGGCCGCCGTCCGCCGTACCTGACTGCAGTCGAAAAGGATTTGGGTGGCGACCGCGAAGAAAAATTGAAACTGGTGGGTAATCCGTCGATTACGAGCATCGACTGGATGCGTTTCGTGATTATTGCGGATTCCAGCGCTTCCGAAAGCGACTTGGAAGGAACTTTCTGGCTCGATGATCTCCGCCTTTCGGATATGGATACCGAGTGGGGCTATGCGGCGCGTACGAGCGGCCAAGTGAATTTCGCCGACTTTATTTCGCTGTCGGGTGCCATTCGTTACCAGGATGGAAACTTCGCGACCCTTTCGACTTCGAATGGATCGCCCAAGCCGAAAACTTCGGTGGCCGCCTCGCAGATCGATGTGGCGGGTGACTTCACGATGAACTTGAACAAGTTCCTGAACGACAGTTCCGGATTCCATATTCCTCTTTCACTCGGATATCATAGTTCGACCAAGCGCCCCTACATGAAGCCGACTGACGACATGATGCTCAAGAGAAGTAGCTTCGTGGATATGACGGGCGACATGTTCCAGAGAAGGCTGGAAGTGGATGGCGACAAGGAAGAGCAGAAACTGCGCGACGAAGCGGAATCTAAGGGCTACCAGTCTTATGTGCGAGACCGTTCCTTCGGTATCAGCTACCGCAAGGATTACCATGCCCGCGATTCCAAGCTGGGCGAGGTGATGTCGCAGATATTCCTCGATCGTCCGGCCTTCAGCTATTCTTACAACGAGTCGGAAGGCCGTGCGACGACTTCGGCGGATTCGTCCTATTCTTACCATACGATTATCGAGTATAAGCTGGGTACGTTCAGTATGTTCCGCTTCAGGCCGCTTGATGCTCTGTCCAAGTACGAATGGCTGAAACCGCTCGCCAAGACGGAATTCGAACCCTGGCCGCAGACGTTCGACGTGACGCTCTTCGACTTGAACTATGTACGCTATGTAAACCAGAACCGCGATCCGGATTATGTGGAACCGCAGGTAGACAAGATTGTCACCTATACGACTGAATTGAACCACAAGTTGAATATGCGCTGGAACATTTTCTCGTTCCTCACGACAAGCTATTCCTTGAATGTCAAGCGCGACATGTACGGTGGTGGCGACCGCGAAGCGTTCGTGAAGAAGAATTTCTTTACCTCGCGTGATGGCGGCCTTTTTGCAAGCGATTATATCTTTGACTATGACCATACCGACCGTCGTGTCTATGTGTCGGGCGACAGTATTGTAGCCATTCCGCGTGATACGATTGCTAGGATTTCTGAGAGTGGCGATACTCTTGCCATCGACATGCAGAACCCTGATTCTTACGAGATTCGCTACGATACCACGGTGTTTTACAAGGTGGATAGTGTGGGTCGCAGGGAATATGGCCGCTCCTACGGTATTTTGCGCAACGAACGCGCCCGTTCGCAGCAGTTCAAGATCGGGTTTAACCCGCGCCTGATTCCGTTCCTGCCGTTTACGACCAATTTTAGTTCCGATTTCAACCAACAGAAGACCATTCCGGACGATTTCGATTTCAAGGACGAGACGATGATCGAAAAGAATTACTGGACGATTTCGCAGACGAACCGGTTTGAGTTCTCGCCGACGTTCAAGATTCTCGATTTCGCAAATGCGTTCGGAAAGGGAAACTTTGTTGCGAGCGCTTTCGACAAGATAAAATGGCGTGAAATCCGCTTTAGCTGGACCGCAAGCACCAACACCGTGGGTGAGAACTTTACCTTGGCTCAGCTCAACGAGGAACAGCACGTGACTCCGTTGCAGTACTATCTGTATGGGCTTGGCCTCGGTAACGGCTATCGGAATCGTGGTTTCTACAATATCGTCACGGGCGATATGGGGCTTGATCACCGCGACGATTACCGTCGCTTTGCGCAGTACCGTAACCATCACGTGGATACGCTCGTGTACCAGGGTAATTTCCGTCACTCCGTTTCTCGACAGTTCCAGATGGGGACGGGGATTACGCTCCCGATTTGGGATATCGGAGTCCAGGGTGACTTGCAGTGGAAAGAAGACTTCTCCCAGGCGAGAGAATATCCGCTTTACTTGGATACGACGACGGTGTGGCCGAAGATTGGAGTCGGCGTGACGGTCCCGAATTTCTCGCAGCGCGTATCGATCCTGAATGGTTTCCGCAGCGTGTCGACCTTCCATCGTTTCGATTACACCTATACGACGACGGTGCATCCGTTCCAGAGTTCCGAAGATTCCTGGTCGCAGAGTATCAACTTCAACCCGTTGATTCGCGTGACGTTCTTGCTGCAGAACAACATGCGTATCGAAAACAGCGTGCGTATGAAGATTGAAGATACTGACCGTCGCCCGAAAGAAGAAGTTATCGGCATTACCACGTGGCCCGATTCGGCGGGCAATAGCCGCGATACCACCGATTATTTCTGGGAAACGCCGTGGATCCATACGTCGCTCTATAACGACTTTATGTTCAATATCGGTGACGACTTCACCATTACCTATCCTCTTAAGCTCGACAAGGCGGTCAAGTTCTTCAAGTGGTTCTTCAAGTTCAAGAACTCGGTCGACCTCAAGTTTACCGCCGGTTACGACTACAAGAAGACCATCCGCAAGCAGTACGATCCTGAAGACGGCTACGATATGTGGAACAAGGAGAGCGGAACGGACGGTGTCTTTAGACAGTGGCATTTCGACGACCCGCTGTACGCCGATGTCCCGAAGACCGTCTATAATCCGAAACTGACCTTGACGGATAGGACGGTGCCGTCGCGTACGCACGAATGGTTTATCCGCCCGAGTGCGGGCTACCAGTTCAACAAGATTGCGTCGATGAGCAGTTATATCGAGTATCGTCAGATTCACGAAAAGCTGGATGACGAAACTCCGCACCTGCGGCAGATTTTGCAGTTTGAAATTGCGCTGATGCTGAGGTTTGACTAAGTCGGAACTCGGATTTCAGAATTCGGAGTTACAGGAGTGTCATCCTGAGCGGATGTGCTACGGAGTCGAAGGATTTATGATTAAAAAGCGCGTGGCTGTTGGCATGAGCGGGGGAGTGGATTCCTCTGTGGCGGCGCTTGTCCTTTTGGAGCAGGGTTACGACGTGTTCGGCGTAACGCTGCGGGTGCTGCCTCCGCTTGCAAATAGCGGGGCGACCCCTTATGATCCCGAAAAAGATGAAAGCGTCTTGCGCGCGCGTGCGGTCGCAAAGCGCCTGGGGATTGAACACTTCGTGGCGGTTTGCGACGATGCGTTTACCGAGCGGGTGCTGAAGCGTTGCCACGATGACTTTGCACAGGCTCGGACGCCGAATCCATGCTGCTATTGCAACCGCTTCGTGAAATTCGGCTGGATGATGGACTTTGCCTTGGAGCATGGCGCCGACTTCCTGTCGACGGGGCACTATGTGAATGTCAAGGAGGTCGGCGGCGTCCGCAGGCTTTTCCGCGGCAAGGACTTGGCGAAGGACCAGAGCTATTTTCTGTTCGGTGTTCCCGACGAGGCGCTGGCTCGCGTCATGACCCCGCTCGGGGGCATGGAAAAGCCCGACGTGCGGGCTTTGGCTTCGAAGCACGACTTCGAAAACGCGAGCGCGAGTGACAGCCAGGATATCTGCTTCGACATCTACGGAAACGATTACACTGAATTCCTGGAAGGCCGCTTCGGTGCGATGACCCGCCCAGGAAACTTCGTGACCGAGGACGGAAAAATCTTAAGGAGTCACGAAGGTTACCACCGTTACACGGTGGGGCAACGCAAGGGACTTGGCGTTGCCCTGGGCGTCCCGGCGTTTATCCGCAGCGTGGATCCCGCGACGGGCGACATCGTGGTGACCGCCGACAAGTCGGCCGTCTCCGCTACCGAAGTCCGCATCGAAAATTGCGTATGGCACGGCGTCAACCCGGCAACGGGCTCCGCATACACTGCTGGCGACACCTTCGAATGCGAGGGCATGGTGCGTTACCGCCAGCGCCCGACGCGATGCATGGTGAAAATCCTTGAAGGCGGCTGCGCACTCGCCAGTTTTGAACAATCGCAGTTTGCCGTAACGCCTGGCCAGTGCGCCGTCTTTTATGACGGTGACATGGTGCTCGGTGGCGGCTGGATTCGCTAGTTTATTCTAGAAATGGACGGGCTATTTTACGATTCCGACATCGCTCATTTTGACGAAACCGCGGACCTTTTCGCCCAAGCGGATTTCGGCGAAGTTTCCCTGTTCGCTAAGCACTTCGAAGGAGGTTCCTTCAGAAAGCGTGTTGAGCGTCTGGGACTTGTCGCTGGGAGCGCTAGTCACGTCGGCGTCCTTCGCCGTGACGACTCCGGTGATTTCCGTTTCGGCGACGAAAACCTTGTAGCCGGCGCTCATCGCAATGATGCCGAAAACGCAGGATAATGCGAACATCGTTCCGATGAGTATGTTTTTCGCCTTTCCGTTGCGGCTGATGCGCCTTGCGACGGCGAGTAACGCAATCGCCCAGAAAATTCCGAGAAGCGTCCACATCTGCGCCTTGAGTGAAAGCGCATGGTGTGCCTTGAAAAGTCCTGCGAGGAGCGGGTTTTCTTCGCCGTCTTCGTCCACCTTGTCACGCGTCATGGCCTGCGCGTACTTGAGGTTGTGCAGGATGTCGTCATTGCTTGGGTCAAGCCGCAGGGCCGACTTGTAATAGTAAATGGCGAAGCCGAGCTTGCCGCCCCTGAAGTAGGCGTTGCCCAGGTTGTAGTAGAGGTCGGAATTTTCGATTCCATTGTCGCTACAGGTGCGCCATTCGTCGATGGCACGTTCGAAGTCACCTTCGTTGTAGGCCTTGGCGCCGGTCTCGATGCCGTTGCAATGTTCTGCGGCGTTCGCTACTACCGCAAATGTTAAAAATAAAATGATGCTTCTTAAGATACTCATATTTTGTATTTTCCCTTGATTGTCATTCCCGCGAATGCGGGAATCACCTTTCTTATTTAAATAAAGTTTTTGTTTTAGGTTGAAAAGGTGATGCCCAAACAAGTTGGGCATGACATCTTAAATGTTATACCTTTAGTCCTTCGCACAATTTTTCCACGTCGTTGAGCATTTTCTGCTGCTCGTCCTTGGTCGGGTTCACCGGGGCATACCGCGCGAACGCGCACTTTTCGAGCCAACTGTCGATGGCGGCGATTGTTTCGTCTTTCACGCCGAGCTTTGCAAGTTCTTCCTTCATTTGCGGGCGGGTCATGCCCTTGAATTCCAGATTCGTCTTGTCGCTCAGGTAGTCAATGAGACCGTTTTCGAGGGCGGCGTAAAGAGCCTTTGCATCGCCCTTCTTTAAGGCTTCGCGCGCGTCGGCAAAGCGTGCCTTGAGCATCTTGTTTGCCTTGCCCTTACGCACGAGGGCCGCGTCGCTGTTGTGCTTGCGGCGGCTGCGCACGGCGGAAGTCACAATCAGGTAGAAGGGGATTGCGACTGCAAAAATCACCCAGTAAAGAATGCTCTTGTAGGGGGCGGTGCTGTTGGCGGCTTCGTTTACCTGGTGGATAAAACGGATGTCGCTGCCTAGAGACTCAATTTCCTGTTTCTGCACGGCGGCTGGGCCTTGTGCGACCGGTGCCTGGAATATGGCCTCGGGGGCGGCTTCACCCTTTTCTACGACGATGTTCCAGGGGCCAGCCTTTGCGGTTTCGTATTTCTTTTTGCTCGGGTTGAACCAGGAATAGGTAATTTCGGGAATGGTGAATTCACCCTTCTTTTTGGGGTACAGGAACACGCGAATGTTCTTGGTGGTAATCACCTTGTTGCCGGAGACTTTCTTGTTGAGTTCGTTTTCGGGGGGGACCGAGCGGAACTCGCCGAAGTCGGGGAGCTTGGGGTCGGTAATGGAACCGGGGAGGCCGTCGCCCTTGATGTTGATGGTAAGCGTCATGGCTTCGCCGACCTTGAGCTCGGTGCGGTCGAAATCGGCGCTGAAACTGTAGTTACCCACCATACCGCTGAAGTTCGCGGGTTTGCCTTCGGTTGGGAGCGGTTTCACGGTAATGTTGATAGTGGGGGTCTGCGTTTCGGCTTCTACAGATTCCTGCTTGACACTCCTGCTGGAGAATGTCATGCCGCCCATCTGCTTGTTTTCTTCGACGACCTTCGGCTCGCCGCGCTTGGTGTACTTGAACTTGAACGGCGGAATTTGCAGGTTGCCGCTCTTGGTGGAAGCTAGCCAGGCGAATTTTGCGCTCGCCTGCATTTCGCGGCGGTTTCCTTCGACGGGTTCGAATTTCATGGTCGAAAGGTCGCTGCGGTGTACGATAAAGTCGTCACCGGTGTTCATGTCGGTCGCCTGGAGGCCGCCTTCGAAGTGTTCGTAGGTGTGGAAACCGAGTGTCACGTTGAACTGTTCGCCTTCGTAGACCGATTTCTTGCTTGGGGTGAGCGATACGGCGAGAGCGTCGTCGCTATAGGCGCGCTGGATGTTGATGGGAATGTCGCCTGTCAGGTTGTGCTTTTGCCCGTCGATGTCCATGAAGATCTGGCCGATGCTGATGCGGCCTGTCTTTTTCGGGGCTTTCAGCTTAAAGGTGTAGACGCGAGCCTTGTAACCGCCCCGGTTGCGGCCCCCGCCAAAGAAGGAATTGAACATGTCCTCGATATCGGGGCGAATCACCTGGTCGGTACTGTCGATGCCGACGAGGGTAAATCCGTTTGCGGTTTCCATCTGCAATTCGCTGCGGTTTTCGGGGAGTTCGTTCAGGGGAAATACAAGCTGGAGTCCAAAGTTCTTGCCCGATTCCACGCGCTCGCGGTCCACTTGCAGGGACGGCCGTGCAGATACGCACAGGGCAGCGGCGAGGCAAAATAAGATAATTCGTTTCATGCCCCAAATTTACCAAATTTCGCCAGAAAAGACAAATATGGCTAATTAGTATGTGGGATACTCAACTAGAGAACTAAAGTTCTAAGTTTCGTATAGGTCGAGGATGACTCTTGTAGGGGCGTCATCCTGGAACGACAGAATGGAGTGACGGGATCCAGAACGGAATTGTAAGGAAATAATCAATAAATATATTCTTTTTACCCTTGACGCGTTAGTAAAATTTTGTTAAAATTGGCGCGCTGTTTCAAAAAGACGATAAAACGTCGAAAATAAAGGATAAAAGGTATATGTACTGCATTCTCGCTGCCCTTCTGATCAAGAGCTTCAGGAAGCATGCCAAGCGCGCTTAATAAGCCGCACAAGCTGTTTTTTCTCTCTCTATGGTTATACCGGTTACGCTGAACAAGCGGACCGGTGTTTTTTATTTTGCGGCTCTCGCCTTAGTCGAAGTTTAGAGTTCGTCTGTAAGGGATGAAGCCGGCGTTTTTGATGAAATCTTCGGCTTGTTCGATGGTGGTAAGGCCGTGGTTTTGCAGCACGTTTTCTTCGATGACGATGCTGTTGATGTCGTCGGCACCGGCGTGCAGCCCGAGTTCACCTAAAGAAAGTCCCATGCCGAGGAGTGATACTTCGATATGCGGGATGTTGTCGAGGTACAGTCGCGAAAGCGCGAGCAGCTTGAGGTATTCGTCGCCGCGTACGTGGCGGATGGGGAACTTGTCGGTTTGCGGCTGGAATGTCCACACCACGAAACTCTTGAACCCGCTTGCGATATCTTGCGTCTTGCGCACGTATTCCAGGTGCTCGATGATTTCTTCGGGGGTTTCGACGCTGCCGAACACGATGTTCGCGCTGCCGGGTAGCCCTTTCTTGTGGCAGGCGGCGAGCGTGTCGCACCATACCTGCGCGGGGAGCTTTTTCGGGCTCAGGATTTGGCGCATGCGGTCGGAGAGAATTTCGGCACCGGCGCCCGGAACGGAACTGAGACCTGCCGCCTTGAAAATATCGAGCAGCTCGTCAAGAGAAATCCTGTTGAAGACGGCGATGCGGACGAGTTCTACGGGAGAAAATCCGCGGACTTTCACGCCCATTTCTTGCGTGAGCATTTTCAGAATGTCGGTATAGTAACTGAGAGGGAGCGCCTGGTTCACGCCGCCCTGCAAGAAAATCTGGTCGGCGCCCCTGGCCTTGGCTTCGATCGTTTTCTGACGGATTTCGTCCAAATTAAGCACGTAGGCTTCGGGGCTGTGGGCGGGACGGCAGAAACTGCAAAAGCTGCAGGTAATCTCGCAGACGTTCGTGTAGTTGATGATGCGGAAAGCCGTGTAGCCCACCTTGTTCCCCGGGTTGATGCGGTGGCGCATGGCGTCGCCGGCCTGGACCACCTCGGTCCACGGGGCGTTTTTCAGAATGTCAAGAGCTTCCGCCGGGGTGAGGCGTGTCCCGTCAATCGTTTTTTTCAGTAGGGAATTCATTGATTTTTAAAATAGAAAAAATGAACTGCCCTGTATACTTTTCTATATTTCCCCGCGAAAAAATTTAAAATGGAGACGCCTTATGCTGCGTATTGGACTTATTGGTACTGGAACCGTCGGTGGCGGTGTTATTCAGATTCTCGAACAGAAAATCGACGAATACAAGGAAAAGCTTGGCGTTGAACTGCAGCTTGCCTGCATCTGCGCAAAGTCCGAAGAAGAACTTGCCCCGTACAAGGCGAAGGGCTACAAGGTTTCCACAAACGCCGATGAAATGATCGCTAGTGACGATATTGACGTGCTCGTGGAACTCGCCGGTGGCTACAACATGCCGCGCAAGTGGATCTTGGCCGCTCTCAATGCCGGTAAGCACGTGGTGACTGCGAACAAGGCTCTCCTCGCCAAGTACGGCCACGAAATTTTCCCGCTCGCTGCCGAAAAGGGCCTGCATGTGCTGTTCGAAGCCGCTGTTGGCGGTGGCATTCCTATTATCCGTAGCCTGCAGGAAGGCCTGCTCGGTTCTACGGTGGAACACCTGAGCTGCATTATCAATGGTACCTGCAACTACATCCTGAGCCGCATGGCCGACGAAGGCCTCGACTTTGACGTGGTGCTGAAGGATGCCCAGAAGCTCGGCTTTGCCGAAGCGGACCCGACCTTCGATATCGAAGGTATCGACTCCGCCCACAAGACAGCCTTGCTCGCTAGCCTCTGCAGCGGCAAGCGCGTGGACTTTGAAAAGATTCACGTGACGGGTATCTCCAAGATTACCGCCCAGGATATCGCGTTTGCCAAGGAACTTGGCTGTTGCGTGAAGCTCCTCGGCATTTACCACCGCGACGGTGACCGCGTGGACGCCCGCGTCCATCCGTGCTTCGTTTCTAACGAGAATCTGCTCTCGAACGTGAACGGTGTCATCAATGCCGTGTACCTGAAGTGCGACAACCTGGGCGAAACTGTTCAGACTGGCGCCGGTGCAGGCCGCTTGCCGACTGCCTCTGCCGTTGTAGCCGACCTCGTTTCCTTGGCCCGCTCTGTGGATCAGGGTAGCCGTAAGGCGCTCCCGATGGGCTGGTTCAACGTCGAAAACTCCGCGACGCTCGTTCCGATTTCGGAAACTTCGGCCCGCTACTACCTGCGCTTCACTTCCCGTGACGCTTGTGGCGTGCTTGCAAAGATTACGAGCATTCTTGCCGAGAACAACATCTCGATCGAAACCATTATCCAGAAGAACGTGAACGATCCGGGGAAGGTCTCTGTCGTGGTGATTACCGAAAAGACTCAGGATTGCAAGGCTTCGAAGGCGGTGGACGCTATCGACGCATTGCCCGAAATTGTCGAGAAGAGTCAGGTCATCCGTTTCCTTGCGTAACGGATAGCCTTTGGCAGTCGCAATTTTGTAATTTAGAGTCGTTATGATTCGTGCTGCTACATTGGAACGCATCCTTGTGGTCCTGTCGGACTTCGTGGCGTTGTCGATTTGTTTTGCCCTCGCTTTCTGGGTGCAGTTCCATAGTGGTTGGATTGTAGACAAGTTCGACCCGAGCAAGGCGTTTGCCGATTATGCCCACATGGGACTTATTTTGAATGTGGGCTGGCTTTTCCTGTTTACCTGTGCCGGACTCTACCGTTCATGGCTCTTGATGTCGAGAACGCACCAGATATTGCGCGTGTTGCGTGCGGTGCTGATCGGTATCGTGGTCATTGTTGTGGTGCTTTTTGGTGCGGAGTTCCTGGGCAAGGTCATTGCGAACGAGCCTCTCAGTAGCGGTTACCTTTATGGTTCCCGATTCCCGTGGATCTTTATTTACGGTGGCTTTGCGCTTTTCTTGGTGGTGCTTTTCAGGATGGTGATCTATCGTTGCCTACGCCGACTCTTGAGTCTCGGCTTTGGTGCGAACAACATTCTTGTGTTAGGTGCGACCGAGGCTGGCAAGAAGATTGCCGAAGCGCTTGCGAAAACTCCCGAACGCGGCCAGCGTGTGGTGGGCTTTGTGGATGAACGTTTTCAGGTGATGGAACATGAATTTGCGAATGTTCCGGTGCTTGGAAAATATGCAGACCTTGCTTCGCTCATTAAGAAGTACAAGGTGACGGGCATTATTATCGCTCACGAAAGTTCTTCGCCGCAAGAAATCATGCGTGTGCTTGTGTGGGTGTGCGACCAGCCGGTTCACATTTACCTGGTGCCAGAACTCTACAGCGTGGTGCATGGACAGTTCAAGGCGAACCTGGTTTATGGTTTTGAATTGCAGGAACTGTTTGCGTTTACTATGCCTTTGTGGCAGGTGCGCGTGAAGCGTGTGATTGATATTCTGTTTGGCGCATTCCTGGGACTGATTTCTTTCCCGGTGTGTGTGCTTGCCGCCATTGCCATCAAGCTGGAAGATCGTGGTCCGGTGTTCTATTCGCAGGAACGCATTGGCCTGTACGGCAAGCCCTTTATGGTTTACAAGTTCCGCACGATGCGAACCGATGCCGAAAAGTTCGGTGCCCAGTGGGCCACCAAGGACGACCCCCGTATAACGAAGGTGGGCAAGTTCCTCCGCAAGACCCGTATTGATGAACTTCCGCAGATTTTGTGTGTACTTAAGGGCGACATGAGCATGGTGGGACCGCGTCCGGAACGTGCTGTGTTCATTGCCAAGCTCCGTGAAGAGATTCCGTTCTACATTAGCCGCCTGAAAATGAAACCGGGCCTGACCGGTTGGGCTCAGGTGTGTCACCATTACGATACCAGCACCGAAGACGTGAAAATCAAGTTGCAGTACGACATGTACTACTTCGAAAACATGAGCCTGCTTCTTGACTTCCAGATTTTGGTGCGGACGGTTTATGTTGTGCTGACCGGAAAAGGAGCGCAGTAAAATTCGGAGTTCGGATTTCGGAATTCAGAATTAATAGTATGTCATTGCGAGCGAAGCGCGGCAATCCATTTGTTATAAAACTACTGAAACAAGAGACAAGATTATGTATGGAGATTGTTCAACACCAGTTTTTCCGAAAGATGATGCTCTCACGATGATTCGCTTGGCGCTTGCCGAAGACGTGCGCACGGGTGATGTAACCAGTGAATGGACGATTCCTGCCGACCAGAAGCAGCATGCCCGCCTGATTGCAAAAGAAGATGGCGTGCTCGCAGGCCTTCCGGTGATTGAACTCGTGTTCCAGGAACTCAAGGCGAACGTGAAGGTGACGCTCCACAAGAAAGACGGCGATGTCGTGAAGAAGGGTGACCTGATTGCCGAAATGGACGGCACGACGCACGAACTTTTGACGGGCGAACGTACGCTTTTGAATTTTATCCAGCAGCTTTCCGGCGTGGCAACCGTTGCGCATACCTTCCAGGAAGCCTTGAAGGCGGGGAAGACCAAGGTGCTCGATACCCGCAAGACGGTTCCCGGTTTCCGCACGCTGCAGAAGTACGCCGTTCGCGTGGGTGGCGGTTCCAACCACCGCATGGGTCTCTTTGACATGGTGCTGGTGAAGGACAACCACATTGCTGCAGCAGGTGGCGTGCTCCAGGCGCTCGAAGTCGTGAAGAAGAATAACAAGCAGAACTTGATGGTCGAAATGGAAGTCGAAAATTTTGACCAGCTGCGTGCACTCCTGAACAAGGGTGTCGACGTCATTATGCTCGATAACATGAGCAACGAGATGATGGCCGAAGCCTTGAAGATTATCAAGGAAAGCGGCGACAAGTGCCTGGTCGAAGGTTCCGGCAACATGACGCTCGAACGCGCGAAGGAAATCGCGACACTCGGCCTTGACTATATCTCGGTGGGCGCTCTTACACACAGTGTAAAGGCTCTCGACATTTCGATGAGAATTTAAATTTGGCCGAAAATTAAGAAAAGAGAAGCCCGGGTGGGCTTCTCTTTCTCGTTACTATTAGTTGCTCTATTTGTCGCGGTACCGGTAGCGGTATCCGTAACCATAGCCGTATCCGTAACCGTATGCTCCGCTGTCGTGGATGCAGTGGTTCAACACGATGGCCTTCTTGTCCAGCTTTGCAATGTTGAGTTGCTCGATGGTTTCTTGGATGTTTTCCATGGAGTGCTTTTTGTACTCGATAACGATGAGGCCGAAATCAGCCAACTTAGCAATGGCCAGCGCATCCGAAACAAGTGCGATAGGCGGCGTGTCGATAATGACGACATCGAATTTAGATTTGCATTCCTGAACCAGTTCGGCAAATGCCTTGGAACCGAGCATTTCGCCAGGGTTTGCCACGCGGGAACCCATGGGCAGGAAGTACGCACCGTCTCCGATATCGATAAGGGCCTTCTCCAAGTCGCATCCTTTGGCGATAACATCTGTGATACCCTTTTCGTGCTTGTGCGACAGGCGGGATTTGCGGAGGTCTGCGTCGATAAAGATGGAGCGCTTGCCCTGTTGCGCAAAGAGGTATGCCAAGTTCAGCGAGACGAATGATTTGCCTGCGCCCGGAGCGATACCCGTCACCATCAGCACCTTGCCGCCTTCGTCGAGGAATGAGAATTCCAGTGCCGTGCGGAGTGCCCTGATCTTTTCGACCGCCAAGTCTTCGGAATCGGCCTTGGCCAATATAAAGCGCTTGTCGCTTGCGCCCGGAAGTTTGTGACTGATTTGAGTTTTCGGAATTTTAGCATAGACGCTAACTCCGGTTTCGCGCTCGATTTCAGAAGAAGAGCCCACGCCACGGTTACTTAAGGTATGCAAGAGATATATCAAGACAAGGCTGAGCGCAAAGCCACCACCAAAACCCGCTGCCATAATCTTTTTGCGATTGGGCTTGGACGGCTTTACATGAATATAGGCAGGGTCCACGATTCGCACATTACCGATTTCACTAGCACGGACCACGCGCAACTGTTGGATGTTGTTCAAGACAGACGTGTACAGTTGGTTATTGATTTCAACATCCTGCTGCAACTTCAACACATCTTGCTGGGTAATCGGCAGCTTTTTAGTCTTGCTTTCTTCTTTACCGATTTCGTGGCTCAAACGTTGCTGTTGCTGCAAAATAGCCTGCATCGCCGGGTGGTCTTCCTTAAACAAGCGAGCCTTCTCATGATACTGCTGCTGTAACGAGAGCAACTGCGTCTTGAGTTCGACCTGACGTTCAAGAGTTCCCTTTGCTTCGGCACCAAGATCGACTGTCCCCATCTTGTTGCGGTAATTCGTCAACAGACGTTCGGACGAATCCAGCTTAGCCTTGATAGACGGCAACTGTTCTTCCAAAAAATCCAAAGACTTCTCGGCTTCGGCACTGCGCATCTCGACATTCTGGCGCACATAAGTCTGCGCAATGGCATTGAGCACTTCGGCAACGCGGTCCGGATAACGGTCGGAATATGAAATTTCCAAGATATTCGAATTCTTTTCCTTCTCGTAGGCGTTAATCGACGCCTGCAAGCCTTCGGCAACGCTCAAGACTGAAGCCCTGGACAAGCTAAACGACTGCCCAGGTTCAGCATTAATCGCCTTGACACAAATTGCGACCGTATCTGCGTCCATCGGGATGCGGTACGTTTCACCGACTTTACCTACGACAAGACTTTGGCCCATCGGCGAGAACAGCTCGTATGAATCCTCCGACTGGATTACGGCAATCCACTTTTTGCCCTTTTTAACCAGCTCTTCATCCATTCGAGGCGGCTCAAAAAGTTCAAGGTCCATACGGCCTTCACGACGCATGAGCCTATCCACAACCCCCTGCGGTTCCGCCATATAGTTCAAGCGCAGCTGTTCCACCACAGGCATAAGCACACTCAGGCTCTTTATCAAGTGGATTTCGGCAACCGCCGGGCTCTGCACATCGAACAAATCCCCAATGTCAGATACGGCCTTGCCGCTCTTGGACTTCGTATCGAGCTGGAGCATCGTCTTGTTATCGAAGGAATCGCGAACATAGCGCGAAAAAACCGTCCCGGCCATAAGCCCAACAATCGACAAAAATGCGACAAGCTTCCAATGGTGCAAAACATTGCTAAACAAATCAAAAGAATCACCGGCCTTGATAGGCATAAAGAAAGGCAGTTGCGTATTCGGCTGATTATTATTCGGTGTAACTGTCATAAATTTTTATTCCAACTAATTATCAAATCCCTATCTTTTCCCTGAAAACCAACACCAAAAATAACATATTGCCAATTATGTAACGGCGCCACATTCGGCGAGGTTCCTTTAAAAGACGGTAAAGCCATTCCAAGCCAAGCCTTTGCCAAATCATCGGGGCGCGTTTGTACGTCCCCGCAAAGAAATCGAAAACCGCGCCTACAGTCCCGACATGGCAGTGGATATTCAGGCGATCCCAGTTGGCATAAGCCCATTTTTCTTGCTTGGGGGCGGTCATGCCAATCCATAGCAAATCCGGGTTTGCATCGTTAATCGCCTTGACCATGTTCAAGTCGTCCTCGACCGTGAACTGGGGCTTATACGGCGGAGAATAAGTAACAACTTCCAGATTCGGGTACACGATAGCGGCTTTTTGGCGAATGAGCTTCAGAACCTTTTCGCTGGAACCCAGAAACATCACCTTGCCCCCCTTTTCATTTAGGCGTTGCATTTCGTGTACAAAAAGGTCCCACCCGGCAATGCGTTCCTTGGGGCGAGATTTGCCTTTAAGGAACTTGCACACGCGGACAATGCTGATACCATCGGGAATCAATACATCGCCTTTGGTCAGAGCTTCTTCAAACAAGACATCTCGACGGGCGTTGTTGTACGAGAACGCGTTAATCGTGTTGATTAACAGCTTGCCCTCGGGAAGGTTTGCAAGTTCAGCTCGACTACAGAGGAGATTTAAGTTTCTGATGCAAATCATAGAATAAACCAAATTCCGTAATTACAAAGATAGCTTATTGTAACCTTTTTGTAAACTCGCTATGGGACAACACATCTTTCAATATCCCGGCAAAGCGGTTTTCAAAAGACTGTAGTGTAAATTCGGACTTGAACTTTTTATAGCCGTTTTCGCCATACTGGGTTCGTAAGAAATTCAACGGACCTCCGCATAAATTTCATTTAATTTTTTCACATATGCTTGAGGCGAGAATCTTTTAAAAATTGTATTACGAGCTTTTTCGCCAAGTCTTTTGACCATATTTCGATTATCATGCAGATTCCTAATTCCTTTAACAATACTATCAGAATCTTTGACACTTATAAAGATCCCATTCTCTCCATTTTCAACAACCTCTGGAATTGAACCAACTGGAGTAACAACAGGAACAACTCCATAACTCATACATTCGAGAAGAGACATAGGCAAACCTTCAAAATACGAAGGCAGGACAAACACGTCAAGACTTCTGAGAAAATCACATTTTGTTTTTCCATAGACTAATCCTGCATAATGGAAATCATCCTCCAGTAGCCTATCAAAACGAGGAAGAAATTCTCCATTCATCTGTTCTTTTCCAGCGATGGTTAGTTTAAAGGGAACCCCCTCTTTTTTCAAGACTTCGCAAGCACTAAGCAATTCCGTCATACCCTTATTCGGTTCAATTCGACCAAGATAACCTATAACTAGAGGTTTGTTACAAGAATTATTTTTTTTTGCACTCGCATATTCTTCGGCATCTTTCAAATCCACGCAGTTAGGCAAAGAATGCACATTCTTGGCAGCAAAGCGATTCTTCAAAATTTGGACTTCTGAATTACTCAAAACTATAAAAGGAACATTCCAAGAGAAAACCTTCTTTAAAATAAGCTTCAAATAGTACGGAATCTTTGGAGCCGTTAAAAACAAGCCTCCATGAACATGGATAACGAGTTTTCTATTCTTCTTTATACAATAAGACAAAAAAGGAAAATCCCTTATAATTGAGAAACCCGACAAAGGAAACGAATAGTGAATAATCGCGTCTGAATTTTCATCAACAAATTCGCGCCATTTTACATAAGATTTTATAATTCGGGTTACCCTATGCAAGCCCCCCTTTTCTTTGTCTTTTTTGCCAAGTTCAAAATGAAGGTAATTCACTTCCGGATTATTGTCAATGATAAAATTGACAACGCTAGAGATGCCACTCACATTTTGCGTCGGATCCAACGAAGGCGCTGTAATAATAACGTTAGTCATTTACTTACCAGGATAATTCTCACGAATTTCTTCTAATTGTTTTCTCGTATAGCGTTCACTTTCAGGATAGAGATTTTTTTCATGCTCAATAATTTGATCAACTGAAAATCTAAATTTAAGCACTTTTGCAGGAACGCCACCAACAATACTGTATGGAGGGCAAGATTTCGTCACAACAGCACCCGCAGCTGCCACACATCCCCTTCCTATAGTCACACCTTTTAATATAGTTACATTAGCTCCGCACCAGACATCATCTTCAATTACAACAGGAGCATCATAAGGACTTACATTTGAACCATTCAGTTTGTCTTCGTCAGATACATCAGCTATATATTTTCCAATCAAATCAATGCGGTGATCGCCTGTTATTATAGTTGGATGAGGGCCAAAGATTACTTTTCTTCCTATGGTCAATGGAGCGCCCGTACAATAAAAAGTACTTCCTTTAGGAATAATTGCGTCATCTCCAATAGATAAATTTTCCAACCCCTTAAAATCAGAAAACATTGGTCGGAGATACACATTTTTTCCGCAATATTTCATACTCTTTTTGTATAACACAGTAATAAATTTATCCAGAACATATGGAATTGATTTACTTATTTTTATACAAAAGTTTATCATGTTTTCTCCAAAAATTTCAATCTAACAAACATTCCCCAAAAATCACATCATCCATTCACACATATTTTAAACGGACATTAAATGAGCCATTAAATCACTCCGCATACTTGAAATACGTTTGTTCAACCGTTCCAAATTAACGTCATAATTCAAAAACATCTGATCTACAAAATCCTTCAAAGCGCACTCATTCACATAATCAATATCTACAGAATAGTCCTCAAATTGAATATTCTTCATATATTCTCGTAATTTATACAAATAATTGACAGCAACAATAGGTTTTCCACCGGCACCAGAGCAAAGAATAGCCGCATGCATTCGAGTGACTATGCCAAAATAACATTGACTGTATATTGCAGCCAGCTCCATAGGAGTTAACAAACGTTGGATTGAAACAACTCTATCTTTGTGTTTCATTAACGAAATAACAGAATCTGCCGCAGTTGTATCGCTAACCTTGTAGCAATTAGAGACCACCGTAGGCGTAAACAAAATATTTTTGTCATACTTTTCAACAATGTAATCAAGAACCTTCGCATGTGCTTCATTGTATTCAGGCATCCTTGCAGGGCCCTTAGCTTTCCGGAACAACCAATCAATTACAGAAACAGCAATAAATCCCGATTCAATTCCAAACTCATTTAATAACTGTTGTGTTTTTTCCGATGCAGAATCCTGCAATAGCGCAATATCAAAAGAATTAAATATATGCGGAGCCTTGCAATGCCATTCCTTTAAAATATCAAAAGTTTTTTGATCCCGAACGAATATAGCATAACTAGCATTCAAAATCCGTTTAGCTGCACATATCGTACTTCTATAAAAAACAGGCCCAATAGTCAACGACAAGTGAACCAGTTTCTTGCCCATCTTTATGAAAATTCCGAGTTCACTAAGAGACAACAATGCCGTTTTAAAATATATATCGTTAATTCGTTCAGCACCTATACAATAAACAAAGTCCGCTGATTCAACTTCTTTGAGAATTTTCTTTCTTCTACCAAGTAACAAACAAGAAATTTTATTCGAGAACAACAGCAAAAAACGAGTATACACAATCCATAAAATACATTGGACCAACCAAGCCAATTTAACAAAAGTACCAGCAAGGGGAACAATAAAGAGATCTCCCATAACAACAACATTAGAGTGTAGGCCTTCTTTTGTCAAAGCATCATCTACAGAATCCGGGACCGAAGACAATACAATAATTTCGCACCCCGGATGTTTTTCTCTAGCAATTTTTATAGCATTTTCTATCAATGCCATAGACCCCACATTTCCAGCAGGGCCACCTTCTGCAATCACTATTTTCATTCATTACTCCATCAAATCTGCCTTAAGCTGCCTTTTTTTCCACCACAATATAAACTTAGCCATAGCGTAAGGAGATATGGCGTATGCAATTATTCTGATTTTTTCCTTAAGCGACACTGTAGAATGAATTAGAACGTTTAAAGCATTTTTGCGAATACCTTTTTTCGCATTTTTATACTGTTCGTGATACAGGGAATATGCTGACGCCCCCACAATGTACATAACAACCATAAAATAATTATTATAAATGTGCCAATTGCAGGCATTTACAGTCTTGGGCGTACGTACAATCAAATTATTCTTTATGTTATTAATATTCCATTGTGCACTCAAAGCATTTTCAACTTGGCGTACAGTCGTACCACTATTTGGATTATTCAACCTATAGTTATATACCTTTCTATGCCCTACCGCAACCTGATTAGATAGTTGAGCAGCCATAACAGAGAAGTACAAACCTTCGCCAAACCACGGAACAGAGAATGAAAGATTATTATCCCGAATAACCTTAGTTGTATAAACCTTATTCCAAGGTCCAATAGGAGTATCTATATACAAGATTCCACAAGCCGCACGCTCTTTTGACCAGACACGCACAAAGTCAGTTTCATTTTGCTTTCGATCTCTAGTCGAGAACACGCAATCTGACATAGACATTTGGCAATTGTTCGTTTCCATTATATTTACAAGATACTCTACACAGTCAGATTCCATCCAGTCGTCGCCATCTGCAAGCATCAAGTACTCACCGGAAACAGCCTTCAGCCCAGCATTTCGAGCATCGCAACAGCCTCCATTTTTCTTGTGAATAACAACGACCCTGTTATCTTTTTTGGCGTATTCATCAGCAATTTCGCCACATCTATCAGGAGATTCGTCGTCGACAAGAATAAGCTCTATATTCTGATATGTTTGATTCAATACAGAATCAACCAGCTTATTCATAAACGGTTCTGACTTATACAGCGGAACAACAATTGAAACCTTTTTCATTTTGGACCTCATCTAATATCGAATATTCCTCGGCCACCAGACAAAAATATAGTTTGTCCAGCAACAGTATTTCCAAGCGAGCTAACCAGCATACATGCATATTCGGCAACTTCTTCAGGCATTGTCAATCGTTCTAAAGGATTCTGATTTGTGTAAATACTGCCACCCACAAGTTCATCTTGCATAGTTGTAGCCGTAGGACCAGGTGCAATTCCATTAACAACAATTCCATAAGGAACAAGCTCCTTCGCCAAGCCCTCAATATAACCATTCAAGCAACGTTTTGACAAGCTATAAGGAGACCAAGACGGCTCCGCTCCACGAGAAGAAGATATGATTAAAATATTCCCGTTTTTTTTCAATTCCACCATTCGCTTAGCAATTTTCTGGCATATAAAATACACGCCTCTCATATTGACATTCATAATGTCATCGAATTCATCAGTACTTACCGACATGTAATTAAAGCCTTTTCTTTTCACATGAATACCAGAACTACACACCAAGATATCTATTTTCCCGTATTTATTTTCAACCTCATTTATTTTGTCATCAAAACTAGAGATATCCTTTAAATTCAGCGTTACAAAGCCGTCTGCATTACAATCCTTCGCAACATTCTTTAGCTTTGATTCATTAGAACCTGTTATAATTACATAGCAACCACATTCCTTCAATTTTTTAGCAATAGCACTCCCAATACCTCCAGAGCCTCCAACAACAAGAGCTTTTTTACCTTCAAGCATTTTTTCTTTTGAAGTAATCGAGACTATTGGGATATACCGTTTATGTTTAAACAGAGTAACCAATTTTAAAATTATTTTCTTTATCATAACCATACCTTTTTTATTTAATGTTTTTAAGTTCATTCATTAATCTTTTCTATAATCGCTTTAATTTTTTTACCATATTCCCGATAATCAAAAGAACTTTGTCCAACTGAAAAACCATTTTCGCCAATTTCATCGGCTCTAGATCTGTTATCAACTAAAAAGCGCATCGCCTCACAATATCCGGCAACATCATACTTAGCAAGAATAGCACTCTCCCGGTCCTTAAAATAAAAAGGAATTTCACCAACAGCGCTAGTTATTATCGGTCTACGCGTGGCAACGTATTCCGCAATTTTTTGAGAAAAACGTGCCTTATCCTGAAGGCTATTTGGATCTAAAGGAATCAGCAAACCTATTGACGATGCAAAAATTTCGTCCAACTCTTGACGCGGAACTTTATTTTTGACAATGATATTTTCATTATCAGCATAAGACTGCACCAGCTCTTGCGTTTTTTTCAGAACACGATCATTTCCTTGAATCACAAGAACTAATTGGACATCTCGGTATTTTTCCTGTTTATGAAGCTCACGAAAAGAATCCAAGACCAACGTATTTCTCAGCAAATACTCGCCAGCACAACAATACGTAAAATGGCTTGCAATTTTCTGTCGTTGATACTTCACATCAAAATCAGCCAAAATAGGAATCAACATATTAGGCTTATGGAATCGATTACACTTTTCTCTTAGAAAATGACCTATAGGGAAAATTGCATTTACAAAATAACCAAAAGTATAATCTAAAAGGCATCCTCGTATTTTCGAAACAAAGCCTTGACTTAAACCGGCATGCCATTCATGAAAAAGGCAACTTCTGGAATACCCCTGCAACCAAGCCATAGCAAAATAAACATATATAAAAGGAACCATTTCCATTCCGATTATTATATGGTTTACCTCACCTTTACGCTTCTTATTCTTTAGGGTTTTCCATAATTTGGGCAAGTTCACAAAGAAACTTTTTAGGCGATTAGTTCTCGGAAATATACAGTAGTCTATTCCGTTTTCGGAAATACCTGACATTTCCTCTCTGATATCATAAGCACCAAAAGCACCATCTATAATAGACACAGAGCAGCCACATTCCTTTAAGCCACGAGCAATAAATTCACTCTTGGAATTATTGGCAGAAAATCGCTTCGGATACCCCTCACCAGTCATAAGAATCACGTTCATACTAATTCAAGCCCTTTATCACTTTACATGGATTTCCTGCCGCTACAACATTGGCAGGAATATCGTGAGTAACGACACTCCCAGCACCAATTACAGTATTTTCACCAATGTGTACACCCTTCAAAACCTTGACTCCATAACCAAGCCAAACGTTATCATCAATAACAACAGGAGCATCCTTCCCAGATCTGGGATCATCCGAATGCCAATCGCTATCTGTAATCATAGTATTGGCTCCACAACGTACGCCATTGCCCAGTTTTATAGACAACGCAGCACCAATAACGGTTCCCGAAAAGCCGCAATTGTTACCAATATGGATTTCGGCTCTGCGCGCTATTGTGGAAATCATACACGGAGAAAAAACACCTATCAAATTTGACCGATGAGACGAATTGAAACAAGAGTTGTTTCCTATAGAAATTATAGAATCGGGTTCTGTACGGAAAACTGTCTTTCCATAAAAACGGTTCTTTGAGCCCAAATTGACCCCCCACCACCAGGCGGTCAAAACATTCGGCAACAGCCAAAAATATTTGGAAAACCTTTTCCAAGCGACATTGCAATAATGAGCTAGACTATTCGATTTATGCACCATAACATTACCAATAGCAACCAGATTCAACAGATGACGCATTCTTTATTTTTTCAGATCCATCTGGATACACCCAATACTCATTAAACAAATCTCTGTAGCAAGAGTTCGTGTATTGGGACTCCCAGCGTTTTCCTTTAATTCCAAACAAGAGCTGTAATCCTCCCCCTAGATGAAATCCCTTTTTCCCGATTTCTTTGCAATGAGCAGCCAAAGGTAAGCCATAGGCACCACACCCAATAAGAGCCACATCAAAATCCGCCTGGTCAATTTGCTTGATCATCGAATCCAGAGCTTCGAACCAGTTGGCAAATTTACATTTTTCGCCCGCTAAAGTTTGTACGGCCTTTATAACCGTAAGGCGCTTAAAATCAGGGAGCCAGTCCTTTGAAGGGAATAAATGGGCTCTTTTTTCATACTGTTTTTCAATGGTTTCCTTAAAAGGGTGAATAACAAGAACCTTTTTTCCTTCTAGGGCCTTCATCCAGGAATGCTCGACAAAAAATGGATACAGGGCCTCCAACTGAAAGAATTGACACTTGGAATTAAACGGCAAAAATTTTTCATAATAAGAAAAGCGCCCTGCTAAGTCCATTGTCGGAATATACTTCATATACAATTCTGCAAACTTTTCCAATTCTTTTAAATTACCACCGGGAAAGAATCCAGAAAATTGACACAAGTCATTGTCTAATCTAGGGAAATCCCACCAAGGAAGTCTTGTTTTGTCCGTAATGTAATTAAGCAATTTCTTGAAATAGCTTACATCACTATGAACCGTTATATAATTATTTATGACGGCACCTTCTGTCGTTCCCATTCTACCAATAAAGCAAGGCTTATCCGCACTTAATAAATCAAAAATGGCTCGATTGGCATTTTCTCTTTCATTTTCGCTAGGCCAAGACTGTCCAACATATTTTTTTCTAAAAGCTTTTTTGTAGACATTGCTTAGCAGCTTCATTATTTTCGTCTTCATATTACACCCTCGTATCATTTACGTGACCATTCGACAAACAAATTGATTCATAGATACGTTTCAATTCTTGAGCGACATTTTGGGGATTATGCCTTTGCGATGCACGGACTCTCGCATTTTTCCCCATACCAACATATTTAGCATAATTTTTTTCACAATCCATTATAAGTCCAGCAAGAACATACGGCTCTCCTTCCTGGTACATATACCCATCAACCCCATCTTTCATCATACTTGCAGTACCACCAACATAAGATGCAATTATGGGCATACCAAGTAACATAGCCTCGCATAATGTATTTGGACTGTTTTCAATTCTACTCACCTGAACAAATAAATTCGATGACATCATCTGATCAATCAGCCGAGAAGAGTCCATACGGCCTAAAAATTTAACATTTGATGAATTTCTGTTGAAAGAAGTCATTTTTTCGGAATACAAAGCTTTTTCGTCATCAGCCGTTATGCCAATAACGTTCCATTCAAAATTGAATTCCGCCTCTTCTAAAATTTTGGCGGCCTGGAAAATCACTTCGACCCCTTTCCACAAGCCAAAACTTATCGTCGAAACAATCTTGAATTTTTCATTTGATGGGACAGCCCATTCTTTCTTGAAAAAATCGCTACGAAGGATTTCATTACAGGTATAATATTTTCTTTCCGGATTCAATGCCAAAGAACACATTTCATCCTACTTCGTACGACCAATAATATTATCTATTTTCCGATAAATTCTTTTTTTCCTTAACGTTTTTCTGCAGAAACGGCGATACGAAGCAATAGAGCCATCAAGCAACACCCTTTTTATAAAGGGAGAATTTTTTTCTACAACTTCTTTAGGAATCCCTGAAAAATATTTATTCTTATAAGGGCCCAAAATTCCTTGTACCGACATACAAATTTTTCGAGAATCAATATGTTCCGCAATTAGCCCAAAATTTTCCTCAGATCCATGAATATGGATTACATCAGGATTAACACGAGATACGACATCTAGCAAACGAGGAACTTCAACGGCATCGTAACAATCTGAAAATTGGGATCTAAATCTATAGATATACCTTCCAATTTTTGAGCAATTTCCAGAACGCAATATAGGGTAATAATATATGCCAGAATAGCAAAAAGGTTCCATCGGCACCCCCCAGTAAAAAGCTATATGCAGCTCCACTTGAGGGTCTTTTTTCATTTCTTGAGAAAGAGCGTACAACCACCCACCACCAGTGACAGGCTTTCCAGTGAGCTTTTCTTCAGCCTCACAAGGCGTATTTGCAAACCAAAGAATTTTCATGATATTCTATCAATAGTATGGTAAATATTTTTTGTATAACTGATTTGGATTTTCAATCCATAAAGAAGGAGCTTCAATAATTGTTTTAAAATTTTTAAAGCCATAAGACATCGAATGCTTATCACTTACAAAAAATGCATTATAATAAAGACGACAAGAAATTAAAACAGCCATAATCAAAAACATCTTTGCAAATCTAACTTTTCCTTCAGCAAATAAATTTTCAACAGAAATCACAATAGCGAAAATCGTGCAATAATGATAATACAACAAAATTCGCCCGACATCTTTTTGAAAATAATTCGCCATAACAAAATAGAACAAAGACGCTTTTATCAAAACAAGCCTTATACCGGATTCTTTGTTTCCATAATAAAGCAGAATTAAAAAAACAACAGTTTCATAAAAAACATAAACAAATGTTTTCGATCTTCCACTTTCCAACTGTTGAGCATAATGAGCAAATTTGTCTGTCCTGTCAGATAAAAAATAAAAAATGGAATCCGCATATTTTGACAAATCCACCAAATATTGAAGCAAAAACAAAAACAATAAAAAAGCAGATATCTTTTTCGTAAGAGGTTGCTTAAAAAACACTATAGGCAGCAAAAATAAAGCACCGACAGAAGCTTTATGGATCATAAACGCGGCAACAAAACATAGAAAAACATAAAAACTTTTCTTAAAAAATTCTTTTATTTTCACACGATTCTAATGAAGACAAGTACACACCAAGCATAACAAAAGCCACTGATAAAAATTGTCTTTTTACAGTCATAAAAACAATTACATAATCAAAATTTATCAGCAAAATAAATGTAAACAGCCAAAGAAACCTTTCGTCAATACTTTTCCTACATATTTTATACATTACAAAAATTTCAAAAGCAGCAGTCACAAGATAGTACCCAATACCACCTATAGGTTGACAAATTTTTAATAAAAATGCACAAAAAGGTTCTACAGATTCACCAAATTCAAAAATAGATTTATCTGTGCGATTTACCAAATTAAACTTATTAAGCATAACACTATAGTCAACAGTGTTATAGAATTCAAAACCATAAATGAAGAATATTACAAAAAAAGTTAGTTTATAATACAAATCATGGTTATTTTCTGTTTCAAAACAACCCGCTTTATAAGCAAAAAAAAGTGCAACTATTACTAAAAAAGTATAAAACATATGATTTTATTTATTAGAATTATTAAATAACTCAAATAGTCATTTTTCACTATTTCTTACATCTTGTAAAAAATCCCAATATTTTTCTTTAAAATAAGCCGGATTAGCAGTTACTTGTCTCGAATCTTGCAAAATTCGACAAGCATTTTCATACGCATCCTCTAGATTTTCTGCATATTGGACATTTTCACCAAAAAATTCTTTTGGGAACCATTTAACGCCACTACTCAATTTATGATCAGCAGAATTAATAACAATTACAGGAGTATTGGCAATCGCAGAAAAGATAGTTCCATGATAACGATCTGTAATCACAACTTTATAGGTTGAAATTTTTTCAATAGTTTTATTTATCAATTCGTCACGATGCTTTCGCATTTCAACATTACTAATCTTTAGCGTCGTGTCAATCTTTTCTTTTCGAACATTTCCAAACCGATTCATCAAATCATCAATACTACTTGCAGAATAAAAAGTTTCAACATCATCACGCATGCAAAAAAGCACCCCGTCTCGATCAGCTTTATAAGATCGCGCACCAATCAAGCTAGTTACAATATCTGGGAAAAGCAATAATTTTGTTGATCCAAAAAGCTTTTTTGCATTTTCATAAGAAACTTCATCACGACACAAAATTGTGAGATTTTCTCGATTCCCAAATTTCTTTGCAACAAGCTGTTTAACAAACGGAGCATAAAAATTAATTGTTTGCGGAAGTATTATAAATTGATTATTCCAATGTTCCATCAAGAAAGCAAAGGAAAACCACCCCCCATGATGATCCGTAAAGAAATATCCACTATGTCCAATAAATATGTCTTTTTTACGAACAGTTAATTTTAGTACAATAAAAACCCAAAATGTGTAATTAAACAACAAGGATTTATTGTCATTAGCAAAGACCTGACAAATCAACGGGAATTCAAACAACTTGTAATTACCATAATTATTCTTAATCCATTTTTCAGTACACATCAACTGAGCCTGGTCTCCCAAATTAGGATGCTCAGGAATACAGAACAACAGCACTTTCTTCTTGAATGTAAAAAAAGCACCAAAGAAATAAGTTATCAAATGCAGGATATCAAAAAATATACGTTTCATACTATCCCTATTATATTCGTTTCATAATATTTTTTCAAATACGCTGTACCCTTTTCACCAACAAGATTAGTAACCATACCCTTTAAATGATCCTGTGCAGACTGAATTCTATTTGATTCAACAAGATTTTTCATAGCTACAACCTCATCATCCTCTTTTGTAAACACTTCCAAAACAATCGGTTGATTACAAGAAGAGACAAATAAATCTTTTTGGTTTTCAAATTCGTTTTTGGATGAAGCGGATAAATATTTAAAACCGCAATTTTCAGCCCATCCCTTAGCGTTACCATTATGACCATTTGCAGAAATAAAATCATCAACACGAACATCATTTTTCCAATTACGAGTCATAATTTTAAATTCAGCACCGCCATTATTATTAATAAGCAAGATACGTATATTCTTTTTAAGATGACGAATCCCTAAAGCATTCATATCATAGAAAAATGCTAAATCACCCGTAACAATAAAGCAAAGCTCATCCGTTTTCATGCTTTCACCAAAAAGCATGGAATTGCAGCCGTCTATACCAAACGCAGCCACATTAGCATACCCTTGAATACTTGGATCCAATTGGAAATAACTCCAACACCGCAAGCTATTAAGAATTGCAAAATTCATGACACTATTTGCAGGGATCTTAGAATGAAGCTGCTGTGCAACATAGCAATTAGAAAACGGCAGTTCTACATCATAGTTTATTGAATCACAAAGAGACTTCCATTCCTGGAAATAAGGATGTGCAGAAATCTCTTTTTTGACAAATCGTTCAAAGAAAAAATAATCAGGACATTCGAATATTTTTGTCAAATGACAATATGTATCTACATAAGCACCATCTTCTGACACTCTCCAGTGTTCCGCTTTTCCAAGTCCGTTAAGAGCTCCATAAATAGCGTAATCTCCTGTTTGACCACCAATTGTGATAAGAACATCTGGTTTCAACTGATTAAAGCCACCACAAGAAACCATCAAATTGGCAGAAACTGAATATTTTCCATGATAATTAGACAAATGATTTACATAAACGCACACATTATATTTTTCACAGAAGCAATCTATTGCTTTTAATTGTCTATCAGTAAATGGTCGATGTTCACCGACCACTATGAGAATTTTTTTGCCTTCTAAATCGACATCAGACCACTCATCCCATGCCATATAGCGAGTCAAAGGACGAATTTTGGGAAGTTCAATATTTTCAAATTGAATTTGTAATGCGTCTATAATTCGGATATTAAGCTGAACAGGTCCCGCACTTCTATGCTTTGTTTCCAAAATAGCATCCTTTGCATTATGGTAAACCTGTATCCGAGTGTTATCGTCAGTTACTGGAGGCAAATCAAAAGAAGCCTTCACAGAATCTTTAGGCAAGGAACACTGATCGGGAGCTTGCATATAATCTTGGTATTGGAAACGTTCCAATTTGGCTGTAGTTATAGCAAGAATCGGAACGTGCTTGTAAAAAGCTTCCGTCAAACCGGGAACATAATTACGAGTGGCCTGAGCACTCGTACAAGAAGTCGCTATTATCTCACCTGTTTGCAAATATAGACCTATTGCAAAATACATCGCACTACGTTCATCAGGAATTGAATAGCAAATAAAGAACGGATCGTCTTGAACAGCTTGAGAAATCGGAATGTTGGTACCACCAGGGCTAACGACAATATGCCTGATATTGTATTGTTTAAGAAGAGCAATGACTATTCGAACATTTTCTTGAATTGTGTACATAATAAGCTATTTTTCCTTGTCAATTGTTCCTGAGCCGCCTGTTATAAAAAATGTATCCCCAACAATCCCTTCGCCTTGAGGCCCCACCATAAAAAGAGCCAAAGACGCAATTTCTTCGGGCATAGACATTCTCCCTGAGGGATTTGCAGGCCAAGTTAGATTGTTTTCTGTTCTTAGCATAGGAGTCAACGTAGGACCAGGAGCAATCCCATTCACAACAATACCATGCTTTATCAGTTTATGAGCGAACCCCTCTGTTATTCCTTGAACAGCACGCTTACTAATCTCATATGGAGTCCAAGATGGCTTTAATGCCGATGCAGAACAAACATTTAAAATATGTCCCTTAACACCATACTTTATCATCAAATTAGAAATCTTTTGAGAGATGAAATATAAGGCTTTCACATTTGTATCCATAACAGCGTTGAAGGTATCTTCTGACACCTGACCAAAAGCATCATTACCATGGATTCCGGCAGAATTTACAAGAATATCTATCGGAGTTTCGCAAAATATTTTTTCAATTATACATTCAGCATTTTGAACATCACAAATGTCCAAAACAATATATTTACAATGGATTTGTTCAGCAGCTACTTGAAGTTTTTTTTCATTTCTCCCACAGATAAAAACATTTGCACCAGCAAGACTCAAAGCCTTAGCTATTGCAAAGCCAATTCCACACCCGCCCCCCGTAATCAAGGCTGTTTTTCCTTTCAACAGTTCATTTGAAGGTACAGTTACAACAATAGGTTTTAAAACCGTTATTGTTCGCGTAGTTAACTTTTTAATGATTTTTTTTATAAAACTCATTTTTTTAAGAACCTCGCTCTGATTCCATTTTGAACGGCTAACTTCTCATTTTTTGAAAGACCGAAGAAAAACGAAGATAAACTAGCTATTAAAACACAAATAATCGTATTGACAAAAAAACGTAAAACGGATGGCTCCATGAGCTCAGTTATAAAAAACGGAATGGGCAACGAGAATAACGTAACCAAGAAAATACGAAAAACAACATCACGAATATATAAAAAAGGAGGAAAATCAAGCATTTGCTTCATCAAAAACAATCGAACTACATCAACCACAAAATAAACCAAAGCAAAAACAACATAACAAGATTCTACTGGGAAACCTAAATAATAAGCCAACCAAGAAAGAGGAAAAACCAAGCAGCCAACAGATGTAATTGTCAACACATATTTTTTTATTTTTCCTGTCGCCATGCAGGCTGTATAACCAGTATTCCCCAATACATCAAGTATAGAGCAAATTATGGTAAGTCTAAAGAACGCAACAGTATGTTCAGGAACAACATTTAACCAAAGTTTAAGAACAGTTGGTGTTTCAAAAATAAATGGTAACGCGAAAATCAAAAAAAGCAAATACGAAAACCTCGAGCCCCTACAAATAAGCTTGTTCATTTCAGCAAACTTTCCCGCAGCATAATTCTTAGTTATTTGGGGGTTGATTGCTGTTGTAAAGTCATAAACAAATTTTTTTATAGCGGTTTCCATTTGAACAGCAATACCTCGTGCAGCATTTGAAGCAACCCCAAAGAAAACATTTATAAGAATATTGACTCCTTGAGTATTAAATATAAAAGCGCAATTAGTAAAAAAGCTCCAGCCCGCAAAACCAGTCATTTCATGCACAAGCTCTTTGTCATAGCAGAACTTATATCTCGTTTCTGAAAAATTCCGATGACAATAAATTCCATAAATCAATCGAATAATTACCGAAATCAGTACAAGCAAAACAGCATACGTAACTAATTTATCCCATGAAGATATGTACAAAAAATAAGCAACAAGCAATTTCAATACAGCTTCTAAAACTCCAATGTAAGCAAAAGTTTTCATCTTTTCATGGGCAATAATCGCTGCATTATAAGGGACACTAACAAGATTAACAACAAAAGCAATTAATGAACACTGCAAAACCCAAACGGCCGCAATAAGACGTCCATCAGGAATATTTGCTTTATAATTCAAGAACCATAATCCAGCAATTTCACCTAATATAAAAACAACAGCTCCAATTACTATTTGGATATTTACGCTTGTTGAAAAAATTCTATTAAGTTTTTCACCGCCTCCTTTACCAAGTTCAAACGTTAAAAACCTACTAATAGAGGAAGATAAGGCTCCTGAAATAACAGAGAACATCGCAACAAAGCCACCAACAACATTATACATACCGAAATCTTCAACACCAAGAGCATTTAGAACTACCCTACTAGTAAAAAGAGATACAGCCATCACAAACATTGTGCGCACATAAAGCAACAATGTATTTTTCGCAATTCTCTTGTTATTTTCGTGTTCTGTAGCCATAATTCATATTAAGCATTCAATATATGCTTATCCCGCCACCCGATATTCTGTCACCAACAGTTGGCTATCTTCACTATTTTGCAAACGGTTGAATATACAAAAAACATTCCCGAACAGGTCGGGAATGACAAATAAGGCGGTTGCCTTGACAAGAATGAATCGTTCAAAAGCAACCACCATTCCCTCTTACTTCACCAGGCCTTTTTCGAGGTATTCGGCGAGGTTCGTGTGTACGCGGCTTGCGGCATCGTCGGCGGCGACCTTGCGCATGTCGTTTTCGACCATGAGCTTCACGAGCTGTTCGAATGTCGTCTTTTGCGGGTTCCAGCCGAGTTCGGCCCTCGCCTTGGTCGGGTCGCCCCAGAGGTTCACCACGTCGGTCGGGCGGTAGAAATCTTCGGACACAGCCACAACGGTCTTGCCCGTAGCAACGTCGATGCCCTTTTCATGGACGCCTTCGCCTTCCCAGCGGAGTTCAATGCCTGCGTGGTGGAACGCGAGCGTCGCAAATTCACGGACGGTGTGGCTGAACGCCGGTCGCGATAACGAAGTCTTCGGGCTTGTCGTGCTGCAAAATGAGCCACATGCATTCCACGTAGTCCTTGGCGTAGCCCCAGTCGCGGAGGCTGTCGAGGTTGCCGAGGAACAGGCAGTCCTGCTTGCCCTGGGCGATACGGGCGGCGGCGAGCGTGATCTTGCGGGTCACGAATGTTTCGCCGCGGCGTTCAGATTCGTGGTTGAAGAGGATGCCGGAGCAGCAGAACATATTGTAGGCTTCGCGGTATTCCTTGACAATCCAGAAGCCGTAAAGCTTGGCGACGGCGTAGGGGCTGTACGGGTGGAACGGGGTATTCTCGTTCTGCGGGACTTCTTCGACCTTGCCGTAGAGTTCACTGGTACTCGCCTGGTAGATGCGGCAAGTCTTTTCCAAATGGTTGGTGCGCACGGCTTCCAGTACGCGGAGCACTCCTGTAGCGTCAACGTCGGCGGTAAATTCCGGGGAGTCAAACGAGACCTGCACGTGGCTCTGGGCTGCAAGGTTATAGATTTCGGTCGGCTGGACCTTGCCCACAACTTTCACGAGGCTCATGGAGTCGCCCATGTCGGCGTAGTGCAAATGGAAGTTCGGCATGCCTTCGAGGTGCGCGATGCGTTCGCGGAAGTCCACCGAGGAGCGGCGGATGATGCCGTGGACTTCGTAGCCCTTAGCGAGGAGGAATTCAGAAAGGTAGGTGCCATCCTGTCCGGTGACGCCCGTGATGAGTGCTACGTTTCGTTTTTCAGTCATAATCTTGTTTTGATCCTTCGACTTCCCCTATCGCGCTTCGCGCTCCAGGGTCCGCTCAGGATGACACCTTTGTTACGCTTTGAGTGAATCCTTGTACCAGTTGAAGAGTTTCTGTACACCTTCGTCGATTTCGACCTTGTGCGTCCAGCCGAGGCTGTGGAGCTTGCTCACGTCGATGAGCTTGCGCGGGGTGCCGTCGGGCTTGCTTGCATCAAACACGACTTCGCCTTCGAAACCGACCGCCTTCACCACAAGTTCGCTGAGTTCGCGGATGGTGAGTTCCTTGCCCGTACCCACATTGATGTGGCAGTTGCGGATTTCGCCAAGCTTGGGAATTGCACCGCCGCGGCCCGCGCTGTGGTTGCGGTCTACAGCGCCGTCTACGCTCGCGCCGTAATGCACGCTGGAATACTTTTCGATGCCGATGATGTCGCTAAAGTTCACGTTCAACAGCACGTGCACCGATGCATCGGCCATGTCTTCGCTCCAAAGGAATTCGCGGAGCGGCTTGCCCGTGCCCCAGAGGGTTACCTTGTTGTTCGCGATGCCGTACTTCGCGAGGACTTTCAAGATTTCATCCTGGGAGGCGTTGCCATTGATGCCTTCGACGGGTCGCTTGTCCATGTCGACCTTAATGCTATTCCAGTCGTTGTCATGGATGAGCTTCGCGAGGTAGATTTTGCGCATCATGGCGGGCATCACATGGCTGTTTTCCAGATGGAAGTTGTCGTTCGGGCCGTAAAGGTTCGTGGGCATCACGGCGAGGTAGTTGGTGCCATATTGCAGGTTGTAGCTTTCACACATCTTGAGGCCCGCAATCTTTGCGATGGCGTATTCCTCGTTGGTGTACTCGAGTTCGCTCGTGAGGAGGGCGTCTTCCTTCATGGGCTGCGGGGCATTTTTCGGATAAATGCACGTCGAGCCGAGGAACAAGAACTTCTTCACATTGTGGGCATAGGCCTCGCTGAACACGTTGCACTGGATTTTCATGTTCATCATCATGAAGTCTGCACGGTAGAGCGAGTTTGCCATGATGCCGCCGACAAATGCCGCCGCAAGCACCACTGCGTCGGGGCGTTCTTCGTCAAAGAACTTCTTGACGGCATACTGGTCGGTTAAATCGAGTTCCTTGTGGGTGCGGCCAACAAGGTTGTTGTATCCGCGGGACTTGAGATTATTCCAAATGGCAGACCCCACCAAGCCGTGGTGGCCTGCAACGTAAATCTTTGAATTCTTGTCTAGCATATCAAATCAGTGGGTGAATTCTATATTAGTGAGCTAATTGCGTATACTCTGGTAACTTAGATGTGGCGGCAACCATCCTTCTTTTTTTGAACAAGACGGAAGAAAATGCCATCGGTATTTTTTTCTTGGCGAACTTGTAGATTTCCTCAGGTGTTTCTGGGAATGTGCGGTAATCTGTCACTTTGTCTATAGATTCCGAGAACTCGTTTATGTTGGTTCCGACGATGTCGGCCTTGTTTGCCAGCAGGGCTTCAAACTCTTCTTCTATCCGGGTCGGTACAGAATATCCGTTTGCATCTATGTAGGCGACAAATCCGTTTGAACAGGCCTCTATGCCCTTTCGAACTGTCGCGCCCAGTCCCGTACGAGACGGCAAAGACTGTATTACGAAAAGCTCAGGATTTTCTTCTTTGTACCGATTGATTGTCGCGGCCAATTCATCTGTTAATGAGCCGTTCTGGACCACAATGATTTCAGACGGTTTTACCGTTTGATGGAGCGTGCTGTCTATGGCGGTAGACAACCATTGCGGTTTATTGGTTGCACAAACACCGAGCAGAGCGCTGTATGCTGGATAACTCAATACGATTGTCCCTCAATAGACCTGTTGTGGCTCGAAATACCACGCAGTTCGCCGTGAACTGCGGTCGACAATAAAACAAAAAATGCGACCTTTCTTTTCGACATTTGTACTTGCAAAACCTAAAAGTATGAAAAATATAATAAATATCAAAGCGGATGACAAGCCCCTTGTAAAAAGACCCCACTTTTATCAAATCTCAAACTTCTTGAAATAACCGTCGTAGAGCGCCCTGAATTAGACTTGTCTAATAATAATGTAAGGGTTTTAAAATCTTTACAATGCCCCTTGTTTTTACTATATTCGCGCGCGAAAATTGAACTTCCGCGCTTTTTTGATGGTGGCGGAAATAAGGAGAAAAAATGAGCAAGGATTTAAAAGAAAAAGCTCTCGAATACCATTCCATGGGCAAGCCCGGCAAGATTGAAATCGTGCCGACCAAGCCGCACAGCACCCAGACCGACTTGGGCCTTGCGTACACTCCGGGTGTAGCTGTTCCTTGCTTGGAAATCGAAAAGGATAACAACCTCGCTTACGAATACACGGGCAAGGGTAATTTGGTTGCCGTGATTTCTAACGGAACCGCTGTCCTTGGCCTCGGCGACATTGGCGCTCTCGCCGGTAAGCCGGTGATGGAAGGCAAGGCTCTCCTCTTCAAGATTTATGCCGGTATCGATGTGTTCGACATCGAAATCAACGAAAAGGACCCGAAGAAGTTTATCGAAATTGTGAAGGGGATTGCCCCGACGTTCGGCGGTATCAACCTCGAAGACATCAAGGCTCCGGAATGCTTCGAAATCGAAGACACCTTGAAGGCTGAACTTGACATCCCCGTGATGCACGATGACCAGCATGGTACGGCCATCATTTCTTCTGCAGGCCTCTTGAACGCTATTGAAGTGGCGGGCAAGAGCATTCGCAACGTGAAGATGGTGGTGAACGGTGCGGGTGCAGCCGCTTGCGCCTGCACGCGACTCTACTTGTCGCTCGGTCTCAAGAAAGAGAACCTGGTGATGTGCGACAGTAAGGGCGTCATCCGCAAGGACCGCAAGGGCCTAACCGAAGCGAAGGCTTTCTTTGCGACCGACCGCACCGATATCGAAACGCTCGAAGACGCCATGAAGGGCGCAGATGTGTTCGTCGGCCTCTCCAAGGCTAACGTCCTGACTCGCGAAATGGTCCGCAGCATGGCCGACCAGCCGATCGTTTTCGCTCTCGCCAACCCGAACCCCGAAATCAGCTACGAAGAAGCCATGGCAAGTCGTGGCGACCTGATTTTTGCGACGGGCCGCAGCGACTACCCGAACCAGGTGAACAACGTGATCGGTTTCCCGTACATTTTCCGCGGAGCCCTCGACGTTCGCGCTACCTGCATCAACGAACACATGAAACACGCCGCCGTGCGCGCCATTGCAGCCCTTGCCCATAAGCCGGTTCCGGATGTGGTGAACATTGCCTACAACGCCCAGCGCTTTACCTTCGGTAAGGAATACCTGATTCCAAAGCCCTTGGATCCGCGCCTACTCACCGATGTGTCTATCGCTGTTGCCAAGGCCGCTATCGAAAGTGGTGTAGCCCGCAAGCCGATTACCGATTGGGACGCTTATTATGACCGTCTGCGTGACATGATGGGTTACGACAACAAGCTTATCCGTCAGTTCAGCGATACCGCCCGCAGCAATCCCAAGCGCGTGGTGTTTGCCGAAAGCAACCTCAATATGCTCAAGGCCGCTGTTCAGGCCAAGGTCGAAGGCGTTGCACACCCGATTCTGCTCGGCAACCCCGAACGCATCCAGATTATCGCTCAGCGCGAGCAACTGGACCTCACGGGCATCCAGATTGTGAACCCGCGTTCTCCGGAAGAATTTGAACGCCGCCGCAAGTATGCCGAAATCTACGCCGAAGAAAACGGCCGTAACGGCGTGACGCTCGACGAAGCCCGCGACGACATGTTCGAACCCAACCACTTCGGTATGATGATGGTGAAGGTCGGCGACGCTGACGCCCTGATTTCTGGTGGCTACTCCAAGTATAGCGAAACGATTGAACTTGCCAAGGAAATCATCGGTATCCGCGAAGAATACAAGCACTTCGGCGCTATGCACATTTTGAGCACCCGCAAGGGAACGTTCTTCTTGGCCGATACGCTGGTGAACCGCGACCCCGATGCAGAAACGCTCGTGGATATCGTCAAGCTCACTCACGACGCCGTGCGTTTCTTCGCTCACGAACCGGTGATGGCCATGCTCAGCTACGCAAACTTCGGCAGCGGCAAGGGTGCTCCGCGCGGAACGTCCAACACCGCCCGCGAAGCCGTGCGCATGATTCACGAACAGTTCCCGGATTACATGATCGATGGCGAAATGCAGGTGAACGTGGCGCTCGACAAGGACCTGCGCGACACCAAGTACCCCTTCAACAAGATCAAGGGCCAGACGGTCAATACGCTCATCTTCCCGTGCCTCTCTTCTGCAAATACCACTTGCAAGATGCTCCTCGAAATGGGCGTGGGCGAATCCATCGGTCCTGTGCAGATGGGCCTGAACAAGCCGGTTCACTTTACCGATACCGACGCCTCGGTGCACGATATCTTCAACCTGACGGTTGCCGCCGTGATCGACGCGATTGTTCAGGAAAAGAAGGACGAAGAAAAGAGCCGCAAGAAATACGACAAGATGTGGTAATGGCTTTATAATGGTGCGGTTGTCCTGCACTAAGGCCTTATACTCTTAATTAGAATCGCCTCGGTCAATCCGGGGCGATTTTCTGTGTTATAGAGGTGAAAAAAAATTCTTTTTTTCATTTGACATTTATTGTCTAGAAAGCGATAGTATATTTGGTAAGTGAAAAATCGCCGTGGACAACGGCAAAGGAAAAAGATGAAGTTCATCCACACCGCCGACTGGCATTTGGGTAATTCGATGCATGACATCGATCGTAGGGAAGAAGCCAAACAATTCTTGGGCTGGCTCCGGGAACGCATCGTTGAATTCGGGGCGGAATGCCTCGTGGTGGCGGGGGATATCTTCGATACGGTGAATCCTCCGGTGGAAGCGCGCCGGATGTATTTCCGTTTTCTGGCGTCGTTGTTGGATACCTGCTGCAAGAACATCGTGCTGGTGGGCGGTAACCATGATTCGGGAACGTTGCTGGATGCGCCGCGCGATCTACTGGATGCCTTGAATATCCAGATGGTCGGTTCCATGGGGGATCGTTCCGTTGAAGACCTGGTCAAGGAATTGACGGATGGTCGTGGTGAGGTGATTGGAATCAGTGCCGCTGTGCCGTATGTGCGTGAGGCGGACTTGCGCCCTTATCTGACAGAAGGTGCCGAAAATTTTGCCGACAGTACTTACAGGGGCTTGTATGGGGCTGTTTATGAGGCGGCGGAAAAGCTGCGTGCTGGCCGTGAAATTCCGATCGTCGCAACGGGACACTTGTATGCGGCCAAACTGGAAGGTCGCCCCGATAACGATGATGGTCGCGATATGAAGAATCACGGTGTGCGAGATATCGTGGGAAACCTGGGAACGGTGCCGGTAGGCGTATTCCCCGAGGGGCTTGACTATGTTGCCCTTGGTCATATCCATTACACGACCATGGTGGCGAAGAATCCCAAGGTGCGCTATTCGGGATCTCCGTTCGTATTGGGGTTCGATGAAGCGAAAATGCCGCATTATATCTTGACGGTTGATTTGGCGCAGGGGCAGAATCCTGTTGTGGAAAAGGTGGAGGCTCCGCGTTATTTTGAATTCCGCCGTTTGACTGGGGCTACTGCCGAAATCCGTCGTCAGTTGGTGGCGTTGAGGTCTGAAGCTTTGACAAAACCGGTAAAGTTGGAAATCGTTTATGATTATGATCCGCGGGTAAATGTCCAGGCGGAACTGGAAGATGTCCTTGAAGGTGAAAATTACGAGGTCGTCAGCTGGAAGTCGAATCGCAGGGATTCCTTGAATGCCGCGGACTTTACGGACGAATCGTCTGACGGAATCGAGATCCCTGACGAAAGGGGTGTTTTCAAGTTGCTGCTGATGAAACAGGCTGGCTTGACTGAAGCCGATGAGCAGGTAGAGGCGCAGTATGCCGAATACTTGCCGTTTTTTGAGCAGGTGTTGGAAGAAGTGGAACGCGAAGGCTAAGGGGGCAAGTAATGAAGATTTTGAAAGTTGAATTCGAGAATATCAACTGCATTGCAGGCAAGTGGGAAATCGACTTTACGGATCCTACCTATAAGCAGGCAGGAAACCGTTTTGTCATCAGTGGGCTGACGGGCTCCGGGAAGACGTCCATTCTGGATGCCATTACGCTTGCTCTTTATGGCCGCACGCCCCGTCAGGAAAAAATTTATGGAGCCGAAGGCAACGGAGTGATGACCGCCGACAAGGGCAACTGCTATGCCCAGGTGACGTACCAGTGCAAAAAGGGAATTTTTGTTTCCCGGTGGTCGCAGCGTAAAGGACGCGACCGTGCCGATGGACAGTTGCAGCCGGCCGAAGGGTTGATTTACGGTGTTGAACAGCCGGAATCTCCTTTGTTTAGTCATACGACGGGGGCCCGCGAAGAACTGGCCCAGGCGAATGCGGCAATTATTCAGTTGGACTATTCCGAATTTTGTCGTTCCATTATGCTGGCGCAAGGTGAATTCAGCAAGTTCCTGACTTGCGATGAAGAGGAACGCGCCGAAATTCTTGAGAAATTGAACGGTATGGAAAACTACCGCCGCATTGCGCAGAAGGTCGCGGAACACTGGTCCGTGAGCAAGCGCGCCAAGGAGCAGGCGGAATCGAATTTTGGAACGCTGGCGGAATCCATTCCGAATGCCGAAGAAATTGCGCAGCAACAGAACAAGCTTGCCGAATTCAAGGCGCGCGAAGAATCAATTGGGCAGGAACAGGCGAAGGTTGCATCTCTGCTGGTTTGGCATAAGAATTTGGACGAAAAACAGGGCAAGCTGCAGAGTGCCGAAAAGGCTTTAAATCTGGCGAATGAGTCCAAGGAAAAGTTTGCCGAAAACGAACTGCGCCTGCAACAGGCCGAAAATGCGAAGGGTTGCGATTCCCTTTATCAGAATTTCGATCGGTTGCGTAAAGAGGAAAACGTTACTCAAGGCAGCTTGACAAAGATGCAGGGGGAATTGGATTCTGCGGAATCATCATTGAAGATGCTTGATGAAACCAAGAAAAATGCGGAAAAGTCTAAGAATGATGCCAATGATTTCGTTCAGTCGCATCGGGAACTTTGGAACAATGTGCGTGCTCTTGACGTCAAGATTGCGGGAACCGTGGCGAACCTGAGTACGGAAGAAAAACGTTGCAAGGATGCCGATAAAATCCTGAAAAATTTGCTGGATGAACAGGCTGGAATGCTCCTGAACCTGCAAACATTGGAAGCTCAAGAAAAAGACCTGCAGAAAAAGGTGTCTGATTCCAGTAGCGACGAGGCACTTAAGGATGTGTTGCCGAAGGGCGAATTGCAGGTTGCGGAACTGGCGCGCGTGCGGAAGGATTATTCCGATGCTCAGGTTTTGAAAAACAAGGCGACGCAGCTTGCTGCGGAAACGCAGGTGAAGTTGGATGTGGCTTTGAATCGCCGCGAAACCTTGAATGCCGAGCTGCAGGAGCTTTTCCGCAACGATGTCCTAGTGCTTGCAAACATTATCCAGAAACACCTGGAAGAGGGGGCTCCCTGCCCTGTGTGCGGCTCTAAGGAACATCCTGCTTGCAACGGGAACGTCGCAGAACAGGCCTCTTCTGCGGAGGACGAATCCCGTGCGGTTGACGCTGCGTCTAAGGTACGTGCATTGAATGCGAAAATTCAGACTGCCGATGGCGAAATCCAGAATATGCAGAGCGCGAAGGCTCAGGCAGAGTCCGATGAAAGAAGCTATGCAGAATCCTTGGAAAAGTTGACGGAAAGGGCACAAGGCATTATTGATGGCTTGACGGAACTGTGCAAGCCGTGGATTGAATTCGACAGCAAGAATGCCGGAACGCAAATGGATTCGCTTAAGGCGCGCTATGAGGCTTTCTGCAAATCGAAGGAAACTTTGGAACAGGTTTCTGGCAATTTGAAAATCGTTAGGAACAACTACGAAAACAGCGCAGAAGGGATTGGTCGCGCAAAGAATCAACTGGAGCAGGAACAGAGATCCCTTGCGGAAATCCAGAATGTATTGCAGAAACTTCAGGCTGAACGTCGCGAAATGTTCGGCGAGCAGAATGTCCAAGAAGTTGTCGAAAAGGCCGAGGCCGATTTAAAAACGGCAACGGATCGCTTTGCCGTTGCGGACAAGAATTTCCGCTTGGCCGAAGATAAACGCAATGGTCTCTTGACCCGTTTGACGACCATGAAGGAAAACTTGCAGAAGGTCTCACTGGAGTTGGAACAAGCTTCTGCCAAGTTTACGGAAGCGCTTGCCTCAAAGGGCTTTGCTGGTGAAGACGAGTTCTTGAAGGTGCTGCTTCCGGACGGAGAATTCGATGCGTTGACTCGCCGCCGCTCCGAAATCAACGAGGCTTTGGTTGCGTGTAGGCAGTCCTTGCGCGATGCAACGGAAGCTTTGGAAAAGGTTAAAGCTGAAAATCAGGATTCGACTCCGGTCGAAGAACTTGAATCGAAAAAAGCTGCCGTCGATGCCGAACTGAAGAAAATGCAACAGGATGTCGGCGCGATTCAAGAAGCGATTCGCAACTATAATGAACGGCAAAAGCAGCTTGAAAAGCTAAAGGCTGAACTGGATTCCAAGCAGGCGGAATTTAACCGCTGGAATACGATGCGAAGCTGGTTCGGCAGGGCTGACGGTAGCGACTTTGTCACGTTTGTGCAAGGGCTTACCTTCCGGTCGCTGTTGAAATTGGCAAACAAGCAGTTGCTGCGGATGAAAGACCGTTATCAGCTGGTCATGTCGGGAGACCTGGGCTTCCGCGTCAAGGATGACTTTTTCGGGGAACCGCGCCGAACGAGCAACCTCTCTGGCGGCGAAAAGTTCCTGGTAAGTCTTGCCTTCGCCTTGGGCATCGCGGAATATGCTAGCCGCAATGTCCGTGTAGACTCCCTCTTTATGGACGAGGGCTTCGGTACATTGGATGCGGATACGCTGGAATGCGTGCTGGATTGCCTGCGTGCGCAGGAACGTTCGGGCAAGATGCTCGGAATCATCACGCACGTGGAATCCGTTGTCGAAAGCATTACGCAGAGAATCGAACTGACTCCGGTTTCTCAGGGCCACAGCGTTATCAAGGGCCCGGGCGTTCGTCAGCTTTAGCTACTGCTGGACGGCTCCGTTGCCGGTCCTGAATGGCTCGGGCGTGAGCCGGGGCCTGCCTAGACCTTCTTCAGGATCGAGCGGAGTTCGTCGGCGGCTCGCTGCAAATCGTCGTTGATGATGACGTATTCGTACTTGCCTTTCGTCTTGGCGAATTCCATTTCCTTCTTCGCGTTCTTGAGGCGGAGCTGGATGACTTCTTCGGAGTCGGTTCCGCGGCCACGCAGGCGCTTTTCGAGTTCTTCTTCGCTCGGCGGCAGAATCAGGATGCCGGTAGCGTCGGGGTAGACCTTGTCGAAGTTCACCTTGCCGAAAACGTCAAGGTCGAACAGGACGCGGTTCCCTTCGGCGAGAGTCTTCTCGACAAAGCTCTTGGGCGTTCCGTAGTAGTTACCGTGGACTTCGTTCCATTCGATAAGGCCGTCTTCTTTGATCAGCTTTTCGAATTCTTCCTTGGTCTTGAAGAAGTAATGGACTCCGTCAACTTCACCTTCGCGCGGGGCGCGTGTGGTAGCCGAAATGGAATACTTGATGTCCGGAAAATCCTTGATGACCAGGTCCTTGAGGGTGGTCTTTCCTGCGCCACTCGCGGCGCTCATTACAAAAAGTTTATTCTTCATATCGTAGCTTTGAGTTCGCTCGCGTGGCTCGCTTTGAGGTTTGAGTTCGCTCACGTTCGTTCGCTCTGAGGTTTAAGTTAGGCGGCCATGCCGCATTTATTATTGCTCAAAGGGCCTTTGGACCCGTGCTCGTTGTTCACTGCTCATTCCTTCTTATCTTCAATGTATAGCGGGCGCTGCTTGACTTCGTCGTAGATGCGTCCGATGTACTCGCCAAGGATGCCGATCGAAATGAGCTGCACTCCCGCGAAGAACACGATGGCGGTCATGAGCGATGCCCAGCCGGGAACCGTTGTCGCGGGAGAAAGAATCTTTTCGAGGATGGACCAGACGAATACGCCGAAACCCACGATGGCGGCGAAAAGTCCCAGGTAGAAACTGAGCTTGAGCGGTGCGGAACTGAATCCGGTGATTCCGTCGAAGGCGAGGCGTACCATTTTCTTGAGCGGGTACTTGGAAGTGCCCGCGGTGCGTTCGGCACGGTCGTACTTGACGCCGATTTTCTTGAAGCCGACCCAGCAGACGAGCCCGCGCAGGAATCGGCTGCGTTCCGGCAGGTTCTTGAGCTGGTTTACCACGCAGCGGTCCATGAGGCGGAAGTCGCCGGTATCGGGCGGAATGTCGATGTTCGTGAGTTTGCCGATCAGGCGGTAGAAGGCGAATGCGGTGAAGCGCTTGAAAATGGTTTCGCCTTTGCGCTTGTTTCTCTGTGCGTAAACCACCTGGTAGCCTTCGCGCCATTTTTCGAGCATTTCGTGAATCAGACTCGGTGGGTCCTGAAGGTCCCCGTCGATAATGACGACGGCATCGCCGATACAATGGTCGAGGCCTGCGCTGAATGCCGCCTGGTGCCCGAAGTTACGGCTGAAGTTGATAATCTTGTTGTTCGGGTTGCTCGGCAGTAGGCTTCCGACAATTTCTCGGGTGCGGTCCTTGGAACCGTCGTTCACAAAAATCAGCTCGTGCTCGATATCCTTGAGTTCCTCTTCAAGGACGCGGTATGTTTCCGCGACGATTTCTTCTTCGTTATAGACAGGAATGATGACTGACAGGAGCATGGTTCGCCTACGGGATAAGTGCCGGGTTGATGAAATCGACATGGTCGCAGTCGATGTTCTTGAGCGGGAGCGCCTTGAGGGTGAGAACCTTTACGTTTTCGATGTTCACATCGAGAATCTTCAGCTTTCCATAGGAAAAACTCCCGCTATCGAAAATCACATTGCCGTCGGCGAGAACTTGTAGCTGCACTCCGTCGCTGCAAAGGGATTCTTCGTCGAGACCGTAGGCCATCTTGAAGGTCTTGTACTTTCCTTCGATATTGAAGACCGTTTCGGAGGCGGCGTGCGTGCCGAAACCTTCGTTGTAGAACTTATTGTCTACCTTGAAATCGTGACCCTCGATGCTTTCGTTCTTATGGAGCGTTCCCCAGCCCTGCTTGTGACTTGCATAGGGAATTTCGGTGAGCTTGACGGCTCCCGTTTTGCTGTAGAAATAGAACTTCTGGATGACGGCGATAATTTTACCGTTCTTCGGATTCTGGACAACGAATTCCAGCTGGTTGTAGCCTGGGTGGAGTTGTTCTTCCTTGACATTCCCGCTGAAGTTTCCTTTGGTGTACGGTGCGCGAGAAACGATGTCCCCGTTCACTTGCACGGTATAAATCCACTGGCTAGTAGCGGTCGCCTTTTCGTTGAGGCTGAAGCTGTACTGAAGCGCGGAGGCGGCCGGAAGCGAATCCGTGGCGGCATTCTGTATGAGCTCGGGCTCGTTCACGGTAATGATGTTTTTCGGATTGAAATCCTTGCGTCCGTTGAACTTGGCGATTTGCACCCAGTAGTTGTTGGTAATAAGGATATTCTTGACTCCTTCAAGATCCATGTCGCGTTCGAAAATGTCGCAAGTGGTCGCGATGCGGTGTTCCACCGCCTTCTTGTGGTAAGTGTGGCTGTCCCAGCAGTCAAGCCCGCGGATGTAGTAGACTTCGCCCTGGTACTTGTTGACGAGGTTCTTGAGTTCTTCGGAACTCATTTGCCGTGCGCGGTCATAGTGGATAGAAGATATTCCGTAACCGATGAAATGCCAGGGGCGACCGTAAATAAAGAATCGGTCCTTTTGAGGCTGTTCCGCGAGCCATCCGAGAATCTCGTGTTCCTCGATGGTGAGGTGGTTGCGGTTGTACATGATGTTCTTGTTGAAGTCTTCCTTGTAGTGGAATGTCCAGGCGGTAAAGAGGGTTGCGGCCACGAGGGTCACCAACAGGGCAGTCACTGCGTTTTGCTTGGAATCCTTTCCGCTCATCGAGGCGATGGTCTGCTGGACAAGGTGTGCTACGGGGAGGGCTCCTACAAATGCCATGGACGGAAGCATCACCAGGCTGTAGCGCTGATTAATCTGGATGCTGAAATCGCCCGAGACATTTTCAAGAATCATGTAGGTCTGTATGTGGTACAGGAGCAGGAATGCGAGAATTTTCAGGTAGAAGTAGTCTTTTTTCCTTGCACCGAGAATGGCTCGTGCAAGCAGGTAAATGGCGCCTGCGACAAAGAGGTAGTTGAAGTAGGAGAGGAAGGGGTTTTCGAGTTCGCCGTTCTTGTTGAGCGGCTTGGTCATTTCGGTCCAGTTGCGTGAAAGGTCTTCAAGGAAGTGGCCGTGCGCTTCGAATTCTCCTCCCTGGAAACCGAATCCCTGGAAATAGCTGATGGTCAGGAGTGCGGGAACCGAGAACAGCGAAAGCGTCACAAAGAACGTGGGGGCCTTGGCGCCCTTGCTGTCAAGAATCTTGGGGAGAGCGAACAAGATAAAGGCGAGCAGGCAGAAGGCTGTTTCTTGGCGGGTCTGTGCGAAGAATGCCAACGAAAGTGCGAGAAGAGCCCAGTGCCTGACGGTGTTGCGGTCGTAAGCCCACTTGAAAATGAGGAGCGAAAGTGCGGAAAGGAAAATGTAGAGGGGTTCCACCGACATGGCGCGGAACTGGAAAAGTACCGTGGGTTGTAATGCCGTGAGGAGGGCGGCGAAGAAGGCGAGCAGGGGCTGTCTTGTCCAGGCGGCAATGGCCAGGAACATCAGGAGTACTGTAAGCGGGAGCATCAGGAGCTCCATGTGGAAAATCCAGTGCAGGTCGTTACCTAGAAGCGGCATGCCGAGCAGGTACAGAAAAGCGAGTCCCTTGGTCTTGAAACTATTGGAAGTCGCGACGCATTTCAAGTTGCCGTTTTCAAAATACCCTTGGTTGCAGGTGCCCGATTCCTGATTGTAATACATGTTCTGGGCGACCGACATGAATACGCTTTCGTCGCTTTGCACGCGATGGCGGGCCTCGATCTGGGTGGCCGCAAAAATGGTGATGACTGCCGTGAAGGCAAGCATCAGGATCGAGATTTTCTTTTCGGGGAGAATTCCCTTGATCCATTCCCTAAAGTCCTTGTTCAGGGTGGCGAACAGGACGATTCCCGCAATGAACTGCACGATGAACAAGGGGAGCGGCAAATAAAGGTCGAGCGTGCGGATGGTATCTTTGTGGCCGACGTTCGGACCGAGGTAAATGAGGAAGGGAATCGCGAGGGAAATAACGAGGCCGACGATTGTGCCCGGGTGCGCGAGATTTTTCAAAAGACCGAGAATATAGGGTTTCATAGGTTAAATATAAATAAAGCAGCAGGAGCCTGCTGCTATTTAATCTTAGAACTTAGAATTTAGAGCTTAGAACTTAGAACAGACGCGCTGTGTCATTCTGGAGCGTGTCATCCTCGAAGCGTAGCGGAGGGGAGACGGAATCCAGCACTGGATGGATTCCCTCCCTTCGGTCGAGAATGACGATTCTGCCTGTTATTTCTTCTTCTTTGTAGACTTCTTGCTTGCTTTTTTTGTTGACTTCTTTGAAGATTTCTTTGAAGCCTTTTTCGTTGATTTTTTAGAGGATTTCTTTGTAGTCTTTGTGGCGGCGGGCTTCGGCTCTTCTACCGGTGCGGGGACTGCTTCTGGTTCGGGCTCCGGTTCGGTAACGGTTTCGGGCGCCGGTTCCGAAGCGCTCTCTGCGGTTTCTGTTGCTGCGGAATCAGCTTCGATTTCGGGGCTTTCTTCAACGGTTTCTGTCGTTGCGGTGTCGCTAGTGCTTTCGGCGGGAACCGCGGCTTCCGCAGGTTCGCTCGGCGTTTCGCTGGTTGCCGTGGAATCCTTTTCGGAGGCTTGTTCCGGTTCTGCGTACGGGTTGGTGTAAGATTCGTAGCTATCGGAGGATTCGGGTTCCGCTGAGTCGCTGCTTTCAAGAATGTTTGCGTTAGTTTGTTCTGAATTTTCGGCGGGCTTTGCGGAATCGTCTCCGCTGAGGTTGATGCCGACGGAAAGCTGGATGCCTACGCGTCCCGAGGAAACGCGGTATTCGGTTTCGTTGCTTTTAAAGGATTTCTTGAGGGAAGAATAGTCGTAGACGACTTCAAGGCCGATGTTGTAGGGGAAAACAACTCCCGCACCACCTTCGACCATATAGTTGAGCGGGCGTTCCCACCAGTTTCCGTTACCGGTGAGGGGGGCGAGCGTGCCGAATCGTGCGACGGCGTAGGGCTGGAACATGGCCTGCTTGTTGAAAAGTCCAAAAGAGGCGCTCAGCCAGACGGGAATGGTGGCCGGCGCGGCGGTTACGTCGCCTTTTTTCTGGGCGCTTTTATAGGCAAGACCGATGCCGTAACGGACATAGTCCGTGTTCGCCAAAAGTTCTGTACCGATTTCGAAGACGAGGTCTGCGTCGACTTTCATGTCGTCTTTTTTGCCGTGGTTTTCCCATGCGATTTTGTCTTTACCGGGAATCTGGATTTGGGCGAGGGGTCTAACTTCGAGGGCGTTTGCCGTACTGAGCATCCCTGCAACTAAAAAAGCGATAGTGGAGAACGATCTTTTGGACATAATTTTTCCTTGCGGCTAAAAATAGATAATTTTTTGTATGATTTTCATAAGTAACACTTATTTTGCATTTACCCCTTTTTTTGATTTTTTGAGCTTTTTTATGGCATTTTGTGCCTTTAAACCTTGAGATGGCATTGTAAAAAAACTAAATTTGCGTCGCTATTTTAGGGGCGGCTCATCGCCCTGTAATATAAAGAGAGGTTAAAAAAGTGCAAGACGCGTTGGTTACAAAAGCGGCTGACAACATTCGAATCCTTTCCGCTGCCATGGTGCAGAAGGCAAAGTCCGGTCACCCGGGTGGAGCCATGGGCGCAGCAGACGCCATTACGCTCCTGTATTCGGAATTTCTCCGTTTTGACCCCGAAAACCCCTATTGGGAAGCCCGCGACCGCTTCTTTATGGATCCGGGCCACATGTCCGCGCTCCTGTACGGCGAACTTGCCATGCTCGGCAACCTCTCGATGGATGACCTCAAGAATTTCCGCCAGCTTGGCTCCCGCACGCCGGGCCACCCCGAAGTCGAAGTCGCCCTCGGCATCGAAAACTCCTCGGGTCCGCTCGGTATCGGTCATGCCGTAGCCCTCGGTAATGCGATTGCCGAACGCTTCATGGTCGAACGCTTTGGCGACATCTTGCAGCACAAGGTCGTATGCCTCGTGTCTGACGGTGGCCTTGAAGAAGAAATCGCTTACGGCGTGGGCCGCATTGCCGGTCACCTCAAGCTTTCGAACCTCATTTTCTTCTACGATGCCAACCAGGTGCAGCTCTCTTGCAAGGTTGAAGACGTGATGAGCCACGACTTCAAGAAGCAGTACGAAGCATGGGGCTTCCGCGTGATTGACGTGGCAGACGGTCACAACATTGCAGAACTCCGCAAGGCTTTCAAGGCCGCTTGGGCCGAAACTGAAAAGCCGACCATCATCATCGGTCACACCACCATGGCCAAGGGCGCCATTGCCGAAGACGGCAAGTCCTTCGAAGGTGCCGTTTCTACTCACGGTCAGCCGCTCAATGCAGCAGGCGCTTCTACCGACGCAACGGTGAAGAACCTCGGCGGTGATCCGGCCGATGCATTCAAGATTTTTGACGACGTGAAGGCTGGCTTCGAAGCCCGCAAGGAAGAGCTCCGCAAGCAGGTTGCCGAATGGAAGAAGGCCAAGGCCGCTTGGGATGCCAAGAATCCCGAAAAGGCCGCCACCCTCAAGGAATGGCTCTCGGGCAAGGCTCCGAAGATCGACCTTTCCAAGCTCGAACTCAAGGAAGGTGTCGCTACCCGCGTGACTTCCGGTACCGTGCTCGGCTACCTCGCCGAAAACGTGAAGAACTGCATTTGCAGCTCCGCAGACCTTTCCAACTCCGACAACACTCAGGCCTTCCTCAACAAGACCGGCATCTTCCGCGCAGGCGACTTCAAGGGCGCCTTCGTTCAGGTGGGCGTTGCCGAACTGACTATGGGCGCCATCTGCTGCGGTATCGCATTGCACGGCGGCCTCTATCCGATTTGTGCCACGTTCTTCGTGTTCAGCGATTTCATGAAACCGGCAATTCGCATGGCTGCCCTCATGAAGCTCCCGGTCAAGTTCATGTACACGCATGACAGCTTCCGCGTGGGCGAAGACGGCCCGACGCACCAGCCGATCGAACACGAAACCCAGATCCGTTTGCTCGAAGGCCTCAAGCGCGAAGACGGCAAATCCGAAATGTTGGTACTCCGCCCGGCCGATGCCTTCGAAACCGTGACCGCCTGGGAAATGGCTTTTGAAAACAACGATCGCCCGACAGCGATTATCCTTACCCGCCAGAACGTGAAGACTCTCCCCGGTGACAAGCGCTACGAAGCTTCCAAGGCTTGCCGCAAGGGCGCCTACATCGTGAGCGACAATTGCGGTTCCGCACGCCCGGACCTGACCTTCGTGTCTAACGGTTCCGACGTGCTCCTGACTCACGACGCCGCCGAAATCCTCCGCGGCGAAGGCCTCAAGGTCCGCGTGGTCTCGATGATCAGCCCGGCCCTCTTTATGGCTCAGGACAAGGCTTACCGCGATTCCATCATCGTTCCTTGGACTCCGGTGTTCGCAAAGTCCAGCGGCCTTCCGCTTCTGTTCGCCCAGGTCGTGGGTGGCTTCGGCAAGGTCTCCGGTCTCGAACGCTTTGGCGCCTCTGCTCCGGCAGCAGTGCTCGAAAAGGAATTCGGTTACACTCCGGAAGCCGTCGTGGCCGCCGCGAAGGAATACCTCGCTGAATTCAAGGCAAACGTCGAGGAATTTAAGAAGAACAACTAGCGATGAGGTCGCCTTGCTTTGCAAGGCTTTGAGCTCTGAGGTCGGTGCTACGCACTTTTGAGGTTCTGCTAGAATAATTAAATTTCTACTAAAACCTCAAACCTCAAAGGGAGCCGAAGGCGACCGCGCTCAAATCTCAGACCTACAATAAGTGATATGATTTGCCCGTTCTGCAAGAAAGATAACGACAAGGTGGTGGATAGTCGCGTGAGCGGTTCCTCCATTCGACGCCGTCGTGAATGCTGCGAATGCGGCAAGCGCTTTACCACTCGCGAATACATCGAAGTCCAGCCGCTGACCGTAATCAAGCGCAGCGGCGAACATGAACCGTTCCAGCGTGAAAAGCTGCTGCGCGGTATCATGAACTCCTGCAAGAAACGTCCGGTTTCTGTTGCTGACATAGAACAGCTCGCGACCAACGTGGAAAACGCCTTGACCGTGACTGAAAACTTCGAAGTCAGCTACGAGCAGATTGGCAACCTGGTGATGCAGGAACTCAAGAAACTCGATGCCGTCGCTTACGTGCGCTTTGCCTCGATTTACCGCGAATTCAAGGAAGTTGGCGAGTTCGTGGACCAGATCAAGAGCATGGACAAGTAGCGCTGCGCGCCTAAGAGTTTTGAGCGCGTTCGTAAACTCACTTTGAGGTCGGTGCTACGCACCTTTGAGGATTCAGCTAGGAACAAAAATTTATCTTTCTACTAAAGCCTCTTTCCTCATAGGGAGCTTAAGGCGACCGAGCTCATACCTCATTCCCATGAAAGATTTAATCAATAACTTAGATGCTGCTTATAAAAGACGTGCTCCTTTGCTAGGGGTTACCGAGGCTTTCCGCATTGTGAACGGGGCGCCGGACGGTTTCCCCGGCATGACGCTCGACAAGTTCGGTGACCGTTACCAGATTCAGTTTTTCGGTGATGAACTGCTCCGCGAAAAAAATGCTGTCGTTGCCGCCGTCGCAGAAAAGTTCGCGCCGGTTTGCCTCGTTATAAAGGAACGCCTTTCCCGTTCGGGCAAGTCGCTGGAGAACCCGCCGATGGAAGTGGCGGTGGGGCGCGCGGAAGATTCTGTAGGTGTAGTCCGCGAAGGTTCTGCGAAATTTCACATCGATTTGCTCGACACGGTGAATCCGGGCCTGTTCTTGGATATGCGCCATATTCGCCTGGAGATGGGCGAGCGTGCGGCCGACCGCCGCATGCTGAATCTGTTCAGCTACACTTGTGCCTTCTCGGTGCACGGCCGCTTAGGTGGCGCCGAGATTTCGACGAATGCCGACATCAGCGCGAAGATTCTGGACAAGGGCCGCGAAAACTATGCGCTCAACGGACTCGAACCCAAGCAGGGCGAATTCTTCAGGGGTAACGCTGTCGAGTACGTTCACTGGGCGCAAAAGAAGGACCTCAAGTTCGATGCCATCGTGCTCGACCCGCCGAGCTTTGCTCGCTTCAAGGGCAAGAACTTCAACGTGCGTGAACACCTGATGCCGCTTGTGGCCGACTGCGCCACGCTTCTGAACAAGGGCGGCCTCTTTATGGTGAGCTCCAATTACAGCGAATTTAATTTGTCTAAATTCTCGCGCGATGCGCTCGCTGCGGTGGCGTCTGTTCACTCGAGCGCCAAGACGCTTTGGAACAAGTCGCAGGATATTGACTTTGTGGGCTCTGGCCACACTAAAGACAGCTGCCTTGTGGCAACGCTCATTGAAGTGTAGCTGTTTGAATTAATCTTTCATTAGCCGGTGGATTTCGGCTTTGACTTTATCAAGATCGCTGCTTGTAAGAATCGGAATCAACTCGTTGATTTCTTCGATGGGCTTGTCCCACCATTTGAATTTTAACAGGAGTTCCGTCAGGTCTTTGTCGAAGCGGTAGCGGGTGACTTCGGCGGGATTTCCGACTACAATCGAGTAGGGTTCCACGTTGCTGCCGACGACACTGTTCGCGCCGATGATGGCGCCGTCGCCGATATGCACTCCCGGCAAGATGGTCGCGTTCTGGCCAATCCACACATCGTTTCCGATGACGGTGTCGCCCTTGAACGGCATGTCGCTTGCGGCGGGCGGTTTCATGTCCCAGCCCTCAAGCGTGTAGAACGGGAATGTGGAAACCGCATTCATCTGGTGGTTCGCCCCGTTCATTACAAATTCTACGCCCGCGGCAATCTGGCAGAACTTTCCGATAATCAGCTTGTCGTCGATAAAATCGTAATGGTGCGTCACATGGCTTTCGAATTCCGAGTCCGCGATATAGGTGAAGTCGCCGACAATAATGTTCGGGTTCTTGATGGTGGGCTTGACGTAGATTTCCTTGTCGTAGCCCGCAATAGGATGCACCGTGTTCGGATTCGGAGCGCTCATGCGATTCTGCCTCGTCGAAAATTACTTTGCAGCTATGGTGAAAAGCCCACTGCGCGGGATGTGAACCTTCCAGGTGAGCAATTTCATTTGCTTGTCGTTCACCATAAGGTAAGGGTCCACGAGGGCAACGCTCTTGGTGCCGGCGAAGTCCATGGCGGTGCCGGCGTTGTCGTCGAAATTCTTGCCCTTGCCGAACACTTGATAGAATAGCGGCTGCCCGAAGGTTACCATGATTTCGGGCTGAATGAAGTCCAGTTCCTTGGCGAGCATCTTGCGGAGCGCGGCTTCGAGAAGCGGCGCGAGCGGGCGTTCGGTGGACTTGAAGAAATAGGTGATGCCGATGTCGTTCTGATTGATGGAGAGGCTTGCGAAAAGGCGCGAAAGCATCTGTCCGACAGCGGTCCCGAAGAAGGCGTCGGTGCTGCCCGCCGTATTGAAGGGGGAAGCGGCTGTGCCAGCATCGGACAATTTTGCGGCGGGGAGCAGGAATAGCACTTTCGGTTTCGCAGGGCCTGTGTAGCGGGCGAGCGAAGCTTCCTTGGCGTACATGGCCTCGCCCTTGATGGCGTCGTAGAAGGCGTCAAGGGTTTCGGCGGATTCAAAGGCGTGTGTGCCGCGTTTGACGGTGCGGGGCGTCGGCATGTTGGCGGCGGGAATCGCGGTCGCCTTGGGGTCGACGGCGCCGAAAAGCGAAGGGGCAAATCCGGTGGTATCCGGAATCGGAGCTTGCGGAATATCGGCGGGTGCGTTGGAGGCGCCGGGTGCCGTGCTGTTCGGAAATTGTGGCGGCAGGTTGCGCGGCACCGGGCGGGCTGCGGCCGGAGTCGGCGGAACAGGACGTGGTGCAGCTGGCGCCGCTGGGCGTGCGGCAGGCGCGGGCGCTCCAGGTACGGCAGGCTTGCGCGTGAGTGTCCACGGTTCGTCGAGCAGCAGTTCCGCTTCGCCCAGGTCGATTTGTCCTGAAAGGTAGTTGCGCAGTTCGCTAAAGTCAAATTCGTCAGCCATTCAGGCGCTCCAGGCAAAAGTTCAAAATCGTCTCGGCCAAATCGATCTTCTCGCCCATGGCGAGCGGTGGAACGGGCTTGCCCGTTTCCACCAGGGCGAAGCGTACGCAGTCGCGGCCAAAGCCGGAATCGGCTGCCACGGGCGCATTTAACAGAAGTGCGTCGGCGCCGCTCTTTTCAAGTTTTTCGGCGGCGTGTTCTTCGAAGTGATCGGTCTCAAGTGCGAATCCGACAATCACCTGCTTATGAGCGGCGGTTCCCGATGTGGAATCGGTGCGAGCCCTGCGGGCGGCAGTGCAGTCGCGTAGAATATTCGGATTCGGTACAAGTTCAATCGAGAGCTGGCTGCGGCTATTCTTGATTTTCTCGTCGGCGGCGTGGGCGGGGCGGTAGTCCGCTACCGCCGCGCAATGCACGACGGCGTCCGCAGAATCTAACCGCTCCATCACGGCGTCGTGCATGTCCCGGGCGCTTTGCACGCGGGTCACTTTCACTCCGCCCGGGAACGCCGCCTCCATCGGACCTGCAACCACTTCGACGTTAAAGCCGTTGGCGTAGAACACCGAGGCGAGTGCGACGGCGGTCTTTCCACTGCTGCGGTTGCTGATGTAACGCACCGGGTCAATGGCCTCTTCGGTGCGGCCTGCTGTCAACAGCACCTTCTTGCCGTAGCCGGGAAGTGTAGAATCCTTCGTCGGGTCGATGTCTTTTGCAACGGGGATTGCCGGCGGTTCAATTCGGAATTCAGAATTCGGAGTTCGGAATTTAACGTCGCTGGCCTCTAAATAATCTACAATTCCTGCCGGTTCCATCAGGCGACCTTGTCCGACTTCACCGCAGGCGAGTTCCCCTGCAGGCGATTCCAGCACGGTCGTGTTCTCAAATCCGCGCAAAATCTCGAGGTTGCGTTTAACCGCCGGAGAATTGTACATGGCCACATTCATCGCCGGAGCAATCACGCGTGGGCACGTGCAGCTCATAAAGCAAAGGCTCACCGGATCGTCGGCGATGCCGCAGGCGAATTTACCGATGATGTTCGCGGTCGCGGGCACCACCAAAAAGAGATCTGCCCAACGAGGAAAATCAATATGCTGGAAAGGGCGCGCTTCGACGGCGCCGTTCTTTAGATACACGGGACACTTGCTAAGGCTTGCAAATGTCAGCGGTGCCACGAATTCTGTCGCCGCATCGGTCATGCACACGCGTACTTCTGCGCCCTTCTTTTGCAACAGGCGCAACAGCTCGCAGCTCTTGTACACGGCAATGCCGCCCGAGACTCCGAGCAAAATTTTCTTTCCAGCGAGATTCATACATCGAAAAATAGAAAAATGTACCGGAGCTTGTCTTTCAAGCGTTCCGAATGTCGCTATCTTCCCAAATCAATGAAAAAAATGGTTTTTGGGGTGCCCGAAAAGTCCGTTTTGGGAAATGTGTACCTATAAAACAGATGAATTGTCCTATTTATAGGTATCAAATTCAATAAAAGTCTCTTTTTTCATGATGCTGATACCTATAAGATTTCTGTATTAGCACTTTTATAGGTCAAATTTTATGAAAAATCCAGAAATCTTTTCTGTTTTGCAGAATAATTTGTTTGTAATTTGCTGAATTGTACCTATAAAACACTTTTTTTTACTCGGTTTATAGGTACACCCCTATAATTATAGGTGCTTTTTTATCGTTTTTGCACGAGTTTATCGCTGACCAGCTTCAATATCCAAGCGACAAGCACGATGATAACAAGCGTGCAGGCGAGCAATGCCAAGACATTCCATTGCGTAAAGCTCCAATGCATTTTCTCAAAGATCTTGACAAAGGCGCCTTGTACCCAAACGATTCCTACGTGCTGCACCAGGAATACGCAGTAAGAAAGGGTGGCGAGCTTTTGAATGGGGACGCTTGCCGCCTTGAAACGGAGCAACTGCGGAGCCAAGTAGAATAGGATGGCGAAAAGGGCGAATGAGGCGAACGTGCCGATAGCATCGGTATTTAGTCGTCCAGGAATATCTACGAATGTGAGTACTGCAAATGCGACCCCTGCGACAGCGGCCACGCGCCAGTCCTTGAGCCTCTCCAAATTCTCGATCAACGCAAATCCGATGACGAACTTGAACATCAGTGTCGCAGGAAGGGCGCTCATGATGCCGTCATGTTCCGCCGGTAGTAAAAATTGCGATGCGTAAAGTCCCGCTAGAACAATGAGCGTTACCACCGGAAAATTCCTGTAACATTTGGCGAGCAATGGGTATAGCAGATAAAGTAATACGATGGCGCCGACAAACCAGTCCCCGCAAAAAGCGTAAGTGCTGATCCCGAACAGCTTCACATAACCATCAAATCCGATGACGGTTAGCGACAGCTTGAAGGGACTGCCCATGAAAAACGGGTTGCCGTCCGCAAGCAGATGCCGAATCATCGAAAGGGGAATGTAAAGACTGAGAATCCAAAACGGCGGGTAAATAGCTTTCGCCCGTTTTACATAAAACGTTTTAATTTGCTCGAATTTGCTCTTTTTTTTCTGTGCGTCATTTGTTATGCCCGGTTGAGTCGGGCATCTCTCTTCACAGCCGATAACTCCGTATCTTTTATAGAGCAGCCCTCCCGAAAGGGCAATGAAAATCGTAACGGCGATATTGCCGAAATCGTAATTCGACGTGGTGCAGAATAAATTAATGAACGGGAGCCCGGCTGCCGCGTATTCGCATCCGAAATGGTACGTGATGACAAAGAACATCGCAAGTACGCGCAAGACATCGAGTTCCTGAATCCTTTTTTGCATAATGATAAAATAGAAAATAGGTCGTTCGGTTATGTGAGCAACAAAGCCCTCGGGGGTAAGCCGAGTGGTCATATAAGAAACCCCGCGGTTAACCGCGGGGTTCCCTTAAGCTTTAGGCTTAGAACAAGCGAAGATTAAGCTTCAGCTTCTTCAGCCTTCTTCTTGGAAGACTTCTTCTTCGGAGCGGCGGCTTCACCGATGGTGGTGCCAGATTCGCCCGGCTTGTGAGAGTCCATCCAAGTCTTGAGCTCGGCGGATTCACGGTTCTTGAAGTAGTCAACCACAGAGAGGAAGATCTTACGGTTGTTCTGATCGATTTCGGTCACGACAGCCGGAACTTCGTCGCCAACCTTGAATGCATCGGCCGGAACCTTGATGTATTCAGCGGTGAGCTTGGAAACCGGGATGAAGCCTTCGATACCGTCAGCGAGTTCAACCACGACGCCGCGGTCGAGCATGCGAACGATCTTGCCCTTCACTTCGCTGTTCACCGGGTAGGTGGAATCGATGGTATCCCACGGGTCTTCGGTGAGGTGCTTCATGGAGAGGGAAATACGACGCTTTTCCTTATCGACGGCGAGCACGACGCATTCGACCTTGTCACCCTTCTTGACCATTTCGTTCGGGTGGGTGATCTTCTTGGTCCAGGACATGTCGGAAACGTGGATGAGGCCATCAACACCTTCCTTGATTTCGACGAAGGCGCCGAAGGAAGCGATGTTGCGGATTTCACCAACCACGCGGGCACCCGGCGGAAGTTCGGTTTCGATAGAATCCCACGGATCGGATTCGAGCTGCTTCATGCCGAGAGAGATGCGTTCTGCATCTTCTTCAACCTTGAGCACGACAGCTTCGACTTCCTGACCGACGGTGAGGATCTTGGACGGGTGCTTGACATGCTGAGTCCAGGACATTTCGGAAACGTGGATGAGGCCTTCAACGCCGCTATCCAGTTCAACGAATGCACCGTAATCGGTGATGGAAACAACCTTACCCTTAACGATGGCGCCTTCCGGATAACGTTCGGCGATGTCCTTCCACGGATGCGGCTTAAGCTGCTTCATGCCGAGAGAGATGCGTTCCTTCTTGTCGTTGAAGTCGAGAACCATGACTTCGACTTCCTGGCCGAGCTGGAGCATTTCGGTCGGGTGGTTGATGCGCTTGTAGCTCATGTCGGTGATGTGGAGGAGGCCGTCTACGCCGCCGAGGTCAATGAATGCACCGAAGTCGGTGATGTTCTTGACGATACCCTTGCGGACCTGACCCTTTTCGAGGGTTTCGAGCACGTCGCCACGCTGCTTGTTGCGTTCTTCTTCGAGAACGACGCGGCGGGACACGACGATGTTGCGGCGAGCCTTGTTGACCTTGATAACCTTGAGGTCGTATTCCTGACCGATGAGGGCGTTGATGTCCGGGATCTGACGGAGGTCGATCTGGGAACCCGGGAGGAAGGCGTCGATGCCGAACAGGTCGACAACCACACCGCCCTTGATACGCTTCGTGAGCGTACCGCGCACGACTTCGTTGTTTTCGAATGCAGCGTGGATGCGATCCCACACGCGCACGAAGTCGGCCTTCTGCTTGGAGAGGATGAGACGTCCGTCTTCATCTTCAAGCTTTTCTACAAACACTTCGATTTCGGAACCGATTTCGAGGGAGTCCGTGTCCTTGAATTCGCCACGGTCGATAACACCTTCGGACTTGTAGTTCACGTCGATAAGGACTTCCTGGTCGTTCACCTGGCTGATCTTACCGGTGACGAGCTTGCCCTGTTCGAGGCAGTCCATGCCGGCATATACGTCGGCGTTGGCCTTACGGAAGTTGGGGCTGCATTCACCCTGAGCGGCGAGGATTTCAGCGAGATCTTCTTGAGTTCCGAATTTGAGATTTTGAGACATTTTGTTTAGTTGGGTTGTGGAACAAAGGATTCAGGCTACGCCACTACACCTACGTAGTCGAGAATCTTTTGAACCTGTTGTTGGATTGAGATGTGTGTAGTGTCAATTTCAATAGCGTCGTCCGCTTTCTTGAGGGGGGCGTTTGCGCGGGAAGAATCCAGGCGGTCGCGTTCGACCAGGTTCTCGAGGACTTCTTCGAGCGTCACCTTCTCGCCCTTTTCAAGGAGTTCCTTGTAGCGGCGTTCGGCGCGGACCTTCACGTCCGTGACCATGAAAAACTTGTATTTGGCGTCGGGGAAAACGACGGTTCCGATGTCGCGGCCGTCCAGGATGCAGCTCTGCTTCTTGCCGATTTCGCGCTGCTTTTCGGTCATGGCGGCGCGGACCGACGGGAGGGCACAGTAGATGCTCACGTTGCTCGACACCTTCATGCCGCGGATTTCGCTTTCGCGGCTCACACCGTTAATGAGAATGTGGTTTTCGGAGTCGAACCCGAGGTCAAGGTTCTTGAGCAGTTCGTCCATGGCGGGGCCTTCTTCGGCCGCAAGTCCCTTGTCGAGGGCTGCAAGCGTCACGGCGCGGTACATGGCGCCGGTATCCAGATAGGTAATGCCGAGGGTCTTTGCCACGATCTTTGCGGTGGTACTTTTACCGGTACCCGAACCGCCATCGAGGGCGATAACAAAATTCTTAGAATTGCTCATGAGTGGGTGCAAATATAGCTTAAGGTGAGAGTCGCGTCAATCGTGCTTGCACGAATTGACATGACCGAACCGTGCTATATGCGCCCTGAAAGGGCGCCAATATAGAAAAACGGAGCTCCGTTTCAAGAGTCCCCGTTTGCACCACTAAAGCTCTTTGAGGGCTTTTTCGGGAATCCAGAACCAGTCGGGGCGGAATTCCAGCTCGTAACATGCCTCGTAGACGGCCTTGCTTAGAATGTAGGGCCTGGATTCCTCTTCCAGTTGCTTGATCGGAATCCCCGATTCCTGGCTATAGCCGATCAAAAAACTCAGCCCGTAGCTGCAGGGCTCGGCGGAACGTTTTTCCTCGGGGATGTTTGCCTGTCGGACCGCTTCGGCATAGGCGAAACTTCGCAGCATACCCGCGATGTCGGCGGCAGGGGAGCGTAGCCTTCGCCTGAATTCGAGCGTGCGCGTCGGTTCCCCTTCAAAGTCGAGAACCGTGAAGTTTGTTCCGTTAAAAAGGAGTTGCCCCAGGTGATAGTCCCCGTGGATTCGTTGCGGAACGAAACACCCCTGCGTCGTTTTGGTCAACAAAGATTCTTGCAAACAACTTAATTTGTTGACGAGCGGCACCAGGTCTTTTTTCCCGTTCGACTTTAGGAGCTTAATCAACTTCTCAAAGGGTGGCTTTTCGGGCTGCGAGCCCGTTCCCTTCAGTCCCTTTAAGGCCTGATGCAGCTTCGCCGTGGTCTGTCCAAGCAACCAGGCGGCGTGTTCGAGAAAAGGAGTCGGCTCTCCCGTGAAAATGTCCCAGGCGTTTTTGGCTCCGTCAATGTGGTTTTCCAGAATGCCGATGGCGTAGGAATTTCCGTTCGTCTGGTACTCCGCGTATCCAAGAAGCTGCGGAACTCCTTCGAATCCCTTCTTGTTCAGTTGCAGGAGGATTTCCTGTTCGGGGTGAAGCCCTGCGTGCAAGCGGCGGTATAACTTGAAGAAGTATTTACCCTTTACGAAAAACGCTGAATTGCTCTGCTCGGCACCAAGGGCGATTGCCTGGGCGAGGGTATCCTTGTCGATCTTGCTGGTCCGTGTGAAAACGAATTGTCCTTTATCTGTCTTGAAAATCTGGACGGACGGAGCTCCGCCGAAACATTCGGCAAGGATGGTTCCGGTCTTGGATTCGTCTTCGATAGTTGCATATAGGTCGCGAGAATTGTTCTCGAATTCAACCTGTAAAATTTGGAGTGTACAGCCTGCAATTTCGATGTGGTCCATTTCGTTGATTTGACGGACGGGTAGCCCCTTTCCCATGAACCATCGCTTGCTTGTAATATCGTAGGTCATTTTGTTTTCAGTGCTGAAAAATACCCCTGCTTTCGGAGGGTGGCCGAAACCTTCAGCTGGTTTTCGAGAGGCTCGTTCAGGATTCCTTCGAGTACGAATTCGGGAATCCTTTTTTGGGGGATGAACTCCTTGGGAACATCCTTGAAGTCGGAAAGTTGCCAGTTCGCAAGAAGCTTGGGCAGAAACTGGTTCCACGGAAAAACATCGCCGACTTTCAGAAAAAATCGTGCGGGCTTTTTGCCGTCCTTGGCGTCAAGTAAAAGTGAACCGTCCCTGTAGCAATTCAAAAGCACTGCCTGTCGTTCTTCGTTCAAAGTCGCAGGCTGTGCCGGAATGACAAGCACCATCCGCAAGGCACGCTCTCCTTAAGCGGCTAGTTCCCGCTGGATTTGCGCATATTGGTAGGTCGAGATAGACGTAATCTTGAGGACAAGTTCACGCGTGATGCCTGCCTTGATTAACGCTTTTGCGTACTGGAGTCTGCTTGTATTCGACATCGTTTACCTCTTGCTTAGATGTTGTCGATCCATCCTAGAGGGAAAAGATATATTATAATTTTGACAGTGGAAAGACATAAAAAAATTTTTTTATGGACCACTTTTTGACGAAATGACGCTAACCTGTTGATAGCTAGTGAATTAGGAAAAAATCCGTTTTGGAAAATAATGTGACCTAGATCATTCCATTTTGGAATACTAGATATTAAATGTATTCTTCCGGTACAATTCCCTTTAGGACGGGGAACTGTTTGCGGTATTCTTCCTGTGATTTTGAATCGATACGTGCGTGTACGATTCCTTCGAAAGAGGCGTCCGTCGAAGCGATGATTTCCCCTTTCGGATTGATAATCATCGAGTTGCCTCCGTAAGAGGGTCCCCCGATTCCGTTCACGGCAGCGATGTACACCTGGTTCTCGATGGCCCGCGCCTGCAACAAGGTTTTCCAGTGGGCGATTCTTGCGGCGGGCCAGGCCGCCTGCACCGTGATGAGCCTAGCTCCTGCCTTGACTGCATCGCGGTAGAGTTCCGGAAATCGAAGGTCGAAACAGATGGTGGACGCAACCGTCCAATTATAGAGCGAAAACGGACACGGCATGCCGCCGGCCTTGAACTTTTTCTGTTCCATAAAGAACGGATGGTACTTGTCGTAGGCTGCAAACTCCTCGGGGTATCCCGGTTGGTATACGCTGCAATGGTTCAGGAGTTTCTGGTTTTCAGTGGTGTCGCGAGCCGCATCGCTTTCGGCGCCTTTTTCTATGCCAGCCCCCATAACTGCACAACCCGTTTCGTTTGCGAGTTTGTACAAAAAATCGGCCGTTTCGCCGGCGTCGTTTTTGAAAAAGTGTTCCGCGGCGCTTTCCGGGTGTAGCGGCAGGTATCCCGTGGCGAACATTTCGGGGAGAATGATTAGACCTGGAACGGAATCGTCCGCATTTTTGCGAATTTTCGAGGAGAGTTCGCGGACTTTGGCAAAGTTTTTGGCCTTGTCGTTTGGGACAATTTCCATTTGAACTAGGTAAATATCAAGCATGCGTTAAATATAGAACAATTCAATTTGCTATTTTAAGAATCATGAGATTACGCTCCCTGCTCGTTTCAGTCCTGCTTTTGGCGACGTTCCTGTTTGCTGCGACCCCGACCTTGATTGTGGGTGTCGTTCTGGAATCCGAAACCGATTTGCCGGTTAAGGATGCAACCATCACTTATGTCTCCGGAAAAAAATTGGGTGAGACGGATTCTGACGGTCGCTTCGAACTGACGGTGGATTCCAAGAATGCAATCCTCATTTTTAAGAAGGACGGCTTCGACAGCGTGCAAGTGGAACTGCAAGATTTTGCAGACCTCTTTGACATGGTGGTCACGATGCAGACGACCACCGATGTCCGCAACCTGGGGACGAGTACCGTGATTGGCGGTGGTGGCGACAAAGTGCAGTGGAACTTTGAACGTAAAGTGAACCTGGATAAGCTGGAAGATGCTGCCGGTATGCGCTTTGACGTGACGGAACACTTGAGCCAGATGCCAGGTATCTCTGGTCAGAAAGATTTCAGCAGCGCTCTTTATTACGAAGGTTCTCGCGCGGGCGACGTGGCATACCATTTGGGCAGACTCCGTATTCCGAACATGCGCCACTTAGATGTGGGCTTCCCGGGCAATTTGTCGGTTATCAATCCGCATATCCTGAGCGCCATCGAAATCCATGACAATTACGGTGAAGGACCGATCGGCCAGGGGCTCGCGACTTCGGTACAGTATATTCCTGAACAGACCAAGGGCGATTGGGGACTCCGCGGCACGGCGGGCATTACGCTTCAAGAAGTGGTGGTTGATGCGCCGTGGCTTTTCTGGGATAGCTTCCGTTTCTCTTTCCGTAGGCTTGACGAGGAAATGCTCAAGAACTTGGGCGAAAAGTTCTTTACCGAGTTCCGCAAGCGTGATGGTGATTGCGTCGAGAACTGCAACGTGAAATCTTCGGATCCGTTTGATCTCACGGCATACGACATCTATGCGCAGTTTAACGGTTCCGACAGCAGCGGAAATACCTGGGCGCTTCGTACCTTGTACAGCTCCGATGAATACAGCATCCATCAGGACACTTCTACTGCCTACGACCAGGTGAACTCGATCGACATTATCGAGGGAATGCAGCAGTACCTGGTCATGGGCGCCGAATATAATTCCCGCTTTGGAACGTCTGCTCATGCCGGCTTCGTGCGTGAAGTTCTGGGTGATACGCTCCGCGATACGACGGGTTTCCGCAAAACGGCGAATACGAAGGAATCGGCGACCTTTATCGATGCCTACGAACAGACTCATACGACTTTGAGTGGTGGACTCGACCGGAATTTCAAGGGGTCGATCCTGGGCTCCAAATTGAGTGGCGCCCTGCTTTACGAGCACCATATTGTCGAACGAGAATATCCTGATTTTGGTGATACGCAGTCCGACGACTTCCAGACGGGAGTGCTTTCGGGGGCTGCCCGCATGAACTGGCGGAGTGACTTCTCGCAGGAAATTCTTTCTGTCGGCGCCATTGCCGATGCCGGCGAACACGAGGCGGCGCCGACGGCTTCGTTGGACTTTGAACAGAACCTTTCGAAGATTGATACCGCCTACTGGAGGCTCTTTGCGAATGCGGCCTACCGTAGCGACTGGAAACCTTATTACGAAGATGGCGACCTTACGGGGCGCTTGGAATCGGGTGTGTCCGGCAAGCTGGGCCTGGGCTATAATTCCAAGTACTTGGTGGCGCAGGGTTCGGGCTTTGGCCGCTACTACCCTGATCCGCTTTTGCCGATGCCCAAGGCGTATGCGCAGTATGACGATGTGACTCCGATTGATTTTGCTTGGGTGGCGGGCGCTTCGGGTACGCTTGAATTCAAGACTTCGCACCATTTCTCGATGGCGACGAACGTGAGCACGGTTTACGGTGAATACGAATTAGATGGTGGCAAGTCTCTCCCGTGGGAAGCGAATTCCCGTCTGGACATCCTTTCGCATTTCCGCTACTATCCGCGCAAGGACTCGATTGTATCGGTCATCATTACGCACCATGCGGCACTGCACCGTCCGTTGTATTACTATGAAATTACTCCGTCCGATGTCAAGAGCCATACTAATGGTACGCGACGCCTCAAGGATTACAACGAATTTACGGATATGTTCCGCACCGATGCGCGTGTGAACCTGGACTTGACGAGCAGCAAGTATTTCTTCAGGAGTGCCCGATTCTATATCGAAGTGGACAATATCTTCGCGAACCTCGATGTGTCGGCACTTAAGTTCTTGGGGAGTGAAAACGCCCGCGAACGCTCCTGGGTGACCCGAGATAACAACGATGAATCTACCGATGGCTATGACCTGGTGCCGTTCATGGCGAAGGGAATGGGCCTCTACGTGCAATTCGGCGTCGAAGTGCAGCTGGGAATCTAGGGTTATTCGGAGTTCGGAATTATTTCGAAAATGTAAATGCACGTCATCGCGAGGAACGAAGTGACGAAGCGATCCATTAAGATGTTTTTTTTAACGGTCTGCGTGGCTTGCATATCCGTTTTTGCTCATGAGACGGATTCCCTGTTTGTTCCACCGAAGCCCGATAAGCCCTTGCGTTATTGCAGTTCTGTCAAGAAGTGGATTGAATTTGCGACGGCAGATTCCAACATGGTCGAAATTACGCGCCTGAAGGGCGTGCGCATGGACTTGCGATACGCCACCTTTGAAAATGTGACAGGGCATGACTTGTATTGTGGCGTGCAGCGCGCCTTTGTGCATAAGGATGCTGCTGCAAAACTCCGCAAGGCGATCAAAATTATGCAGCGTGATATGCCTGGCTCTATGCTTGTGATTTTCGATGCGTCACGCCCGCTGTATGCGCAGGAGGCTTTGCGAAGGACCGTGCGTGGAACCCCTTATTCGGCCTATGTTTCTTCGCCGGGTAAAGGAGGCATGCATAACTTTGGCTTGGCGCTAGATTTGGGCATTACCGATGCCGATGGCAACTTGCTTGACATGGGCACGGACTTTGATTCTTTTGAACGCTGCGCGGGCGAAGTCGGCGAAGCGGAAGCCTTAAAGAGTGGACGGCTTACGCAGGAACAAGTGGACAACCGCAACAAGCTCCGCAAGATTATGCGCGGGGCGGGCTGGGTCCCGCTCGGCAGCGAATGGTGGCATTTTAACGCATTCCCTAGCAAGTACGTGCGCGAAAATTATCCGAAGTTCCCGCTGTAAAAGCGTCTCTGTCATGCCCGCGCAGGCGGGCATCTCCCTTTTAGTTGCACAGGGAAGATTGTTATTCAATTTCCACTTTAATCTCTACGTTTTGCACCCAGGGCTTGGCGCCGTTGATAATGGGATGCAGAATCTTGCGGACGGGGGCGAGGTCTTGTGTCTTGATGTAGAGTTTTGCCCAGTGGACATTTTGCACGACAGGCACGAAGGCGTCCACAGGGCCGAGCACCATGAGCTTCTTGTCGGTGCGTAAGAGGGTTTCAAGACGCTCGACGGTGTGCCGCAGTAGATCTTCGTCGCGGCTGCCGCAGCTGATTTCTACGAGCTTGCAGAAGGGCGGGTAGAAGGCGGCGCGCCGGTCTTCCATTTCCTTGTTGGCAAATCCGATGAAGTCGTGGTTCACGGCAAACTGCATCACCGGTTCTGAAGGCTTGAGAGTCTGAATCAGCACTTGGCCTTCTCCCCCTGCACGACCCGCGCGCCCTGCAGTCTGGCTGAGCAGTTGGAAAAGTCTTTCTGTAGAACGGAAATCGGGAATGCCGAGTCCGCTATCGGCGCCAACGACCCCGACTAATTGCACGCCAGGAAAGTCGTGGCCCTTGGCGACCATTTGTGTTCCGATTAGAATATTGTATTCGCGATTGCGGAACGCGTCAAGAATCTTTTCGCTGGCGCCCACGTTCTGCGTGGTGTCGCGGTCCATGCGAATCACTTTCGCATTCGGAATCCACTCGGCGATTTCTTCTTCGAGCATCTCGATGGCGCCGCCCACGAACTCGTAAGTTTCGGCGCCGCAGGCGCTACACGGTGTGTTCACCGGGTAAAGGGCGGCGCAGTAGTGGCACATAAGTGAGCGGTATTGCTTATGGTATACCAGCGGAATGTGGCAATGCTTGCAGTAAAGCGTCTCGCCGCATTCGGTACACACGCGCATCTTCGAAAAACCGCGGCGGTTCATGAGGATAATCGCCTGGTCCCCGCGCTCGATGCAATCGGTCAATGCTTCGCGGAGTGCGGGCGACAAGAGGATGCCCTTTTGCTGGCGCATCTTGCCCATGTCGACAATTTGCACCTTCGGGAGCGGCGCCTGCGTGGCGCGTTCCTTGAGTGTAACCGTCTTTAAGTTATTCGCCTTTGCATTATAGAATGTTTCGAGGCTCGGTGTGGCACTCCCGAGTACCACGAGGGCGCCGTACTTGTACGCTAAATGGAATGCCATTTCGCGGGTGTGGTAACGCGGCGCCGGATCCTGTTGCTTAAAAGAGGAATCGTGTTCTTCGTCGAGAATCACGAGGTCGAAATCGAACGGGGCAAGAATCGCGCTGCGGGTGCCGAGAACCACCTGCGTGTCGCCCTTCAAAATTGAGACGTAGCCTTCGCGTTTCTTGGGTGCAGAAAGCGCCGAGTGCAATACCACAATCGGGACTTGCAGAAAATCTTCAAAACGCTTGAGCGTTTGCGGCGTGAGTCCGATTTCGGGCACGAGGATCAAGACTTTCTTGTGTCGCTTCAATGCTTCGCGGGCAAGCTCCTGGTAAACGCGGGTCTTGCCCGATCCGGTGACACCATGGAGTAATACGCCCCGGAATCCGTCTTTATCCAGTTCTTCGCAAAGCGTATTGAATGCGTTAGTTTGTTCTGAAGTTAATGTGGGGGTACGGGCGGTTTGGCTAGAGATTGCTTCGCCTTCGGCTCGCAATGACATGCTTTGTGCATTCGGGGTCGTTGTAGGGGTGTCCCCTGCAGAGGGGGTAGCGGGAGACCCTTGGGGCTCACGCGAGGGGGAGGCTTCCCCCTTTGTAAATGCCAAAGCATCTAAGTACTTCTCGAAGTCGCTGGGCCAGAAGACGAACAGCGCCTTCATGGGTGTGCTAATGTAATACCGTGCCGTCCATTCGAGCGATTCCATATAACGTTCGCTAAAGCGGTAGCCCGACTGGTGCGGGTAAGCGGGGCGCACATCAAACTTGGGGCGGTCCTGGTGGACGCGTGCGACCACGGCGAGGGCCGGCTTTTTACGGGTGGCGAACTGAACCCAAACGACATCTCCGCGCACAAGGTTGACCCCTGCGGGAACTCCGTAGGTATAGACATCGGGGGCCATGGGAATGTATACCTCGCAGAAATCCGTCAGAGTTGCGGATTTGAGCTTCTGGTGCACTTCCTCGGGGGCGCTGAGTTTGGGAATTCGCTTTGTCACGGGCTAAAAGATAGTTAATACCGCAAAATGCGCATAAATTCCAATTTTTTTTGTTTGAAAAAACTTTTTTTGTTAGATTATAGTATGCAAACCTTAAGCAGGCTTGCCATACTATTGGAGATCTCTATGAGCTTATTTGACGCCTTTAAACCGAAGTGGCAGAATTCCAACCCCGCCAAGCGCCTTGAAGCAGTCGCTGAATTGGGCTTGGACAACCAGGATATCCTGGACCGTATTGCCAGTTCCGATTCCGATGCTTCTGTCAGGACCGCGGCCGTAAAGAAGTTGAATATCATTTCTTCGTTGTTGAAAATTTCGAAGGAAGATTCCGACGAAGACGTGAAGCGTACTGCAAAGACCCGTTATCAGGAAGAGGTTGTCAAGAAGTTGAAGTCCGGTGCCGAACCGAGCGCCGAAGACCTTTCTTATTTGAAGGACCTCAAGGATACTCATTACGCCGAAGAATTGCTGAAGGGTGTGAACACCTCTGAAACTGTCCGTAGCGAGCTGGTGAAGCTTTGCGAAAAGCAGTCTATCCTTGCCAATGTCGCCAATCGTGATGCCAGCGCCCGTATCGCTCTCGCTGCGGCGGCCAAGGTGGAATCCGAATCGCTTTTGCAGGATATTGCGAAGAATTCAAGGCAGTCCGAAGTTCGTAAGACCATTTCTGAAAAGCTCCGTGCAAAGCGCGATGCCGAAGATAACGGCAAGAAGGCTGCTGAACTCCTGGCGAGCAAGCGTGAAGCCCTGGTAAAGCAGGCACATTATCTCGCTGCCCAGAAGGAACCCCTCGCCGTGAAGGCTCAGTTCGAAGATCTGATGGGAGAAGCCCGCAACCTCGGTATGGGGGATTTGCAGGCAACAATTGATGAAGTGTATGAAAGCTTCAAGAAATTCTGCGACGAAGCTGATGCTGCCCGCATCGCCGCCGAAAAGGCCGAAGCCGAAAAGCAAGCGAAGATTGCTGCCCTCACGGCAAGCCTCGAAGAACTTGAAGGCTTGGTTGCTGGAGGCAAGGCATCCGAAAACGCAGAACGTATCGAGGCTATCCTTGCCGATTGGGCCGAAGGCAAGTCCCTGATGGATGCTGCCTTGGTCAAGCGTTATAACAATGCTTTCTTCAAGGTCCAGGAAATCAACAAGGCGAAAGAAATTGTCGAAGAAGTCCCTGAAGGCACCGACGAATCGGTTCGACCGGAACTGCTGGAACGCCTTAAGGCTCTTGCCGATACAGATGTCAACGACATGACCCACAAGCATTTGCACGCCATTGTCCGCGAATGGGAAAAGCTTCCGCTGCTGGAAGGCGAAGACCCGATGTTGCAGGAATACAATGCGCTGCGCAACAAGCTCTCGATCAAGATTTCCGCCTATAACGACGATGCACAGAAGCGTTTTGAAGAAAACTCCGAAAAGCTGAAGGCAATTATCGAAAAGGTCAAGTCCTTTGACGAAAACGAAGACTTCCGCGAACTGAACAAGAAGGTTCGTGAATGCTTCTTGCAGTGGAAGGAAATCGTCGGCGAAAACAAGTTCAAGTACCACGACCTGTGGCAGGAATACAAGGCCGCGACGGCCCGTTTCCAGGAAATGCAGCAGTGGGAAAATTGGCACAATGAAAAGGACCGCGACGATCTGCTCCTCGAAATGGATGCCCTGACCAAGGAAGCCGGTAGCCAGACCGTTCTTCAGAAGCTGAAGGAAATTACGAACCGCTGGAAGGAAATTGGACCCATTTCTGCTGCCAAGCTGCAGGAATATCGCGATCACTTCCAGAGCAACTACGAAAAGATCAAGGAAAACTGCGCCGCCTTTATCGAAGAAATGAATGCGGAACGCGTGAAGAACTTGGCCGACAAGGAAGCCCTGTGCGCAAAGATTGAAGAACTTGTTCAAAATGCAGAAATGTTCTGGAAGGACAAGTACAAGGCGATGCAGGAAATCCAGGAAAACTGGAAGAATATCGGCATGGTGCCTAAGGAAAATGTGGCTGCGCTTACCGAACGCTTCAAGGCCGCGACGGCTGCGTTCTACGCCCAGCATAAGGAAAACCTGAAGCAGGAAGACGAATCTCGCGAAGCCAACTACGAGAAGAAGGTAGCTCTCTGCATGGAAGCCGAAGCGCTCAAGGAATCGAGCGACTGGAATGCGACTTCGAACAAGTTAAAGCAGTTGCAGGATTCCTGGAAGTCTGTCGGTCCTGTGCCCAAGAGCAAGTCCGATGAAATCTGGACCCGTTTCCGTACCGCATGCGATAGCTTCTTTGAAAAGAAGCGAGCCCATTTCGAAGAAATGGATGCTGCAAAGTCGAAGAATCTTGAAGCGAAGAAAGCCTTGTGCGAAAAGCTCGAGGCGATGGAAGCCGCTGCCCAGGGAACGCTTGACGAACTCAAGGCCGTGGAAGAAGAATGGAAGGCTGTCGGCATGGTTCCGAAGGATGCCATCGAAGAAATCAGCAACCGTTACAACTCCGTCTACAATAAGATTCTCGACCGTCTTGCCCATGTGGATTCTACCTTGGCGCAAGGACTCGATGTCATCAAGGAAAAGAAGACCGCAATGATCGACAAGGTGCGTCAGTTTGCCGAAAGCGCTGGCAGCAACCAGTTGGCCGATGCCGTTCGCGAACTCCAGAAGGAATGGCGCGAACTCGGATTCTGCGGCCTCGAGGATATGGATCTTTACAAGCAGTTCCGCGAAGCTTGCGATGACTTCTTTACCCGTCGCCGTGACCAGCTCGACATTCAGGAACAGGCTCGCCAGAACAACCTGCAGAAAAAGCTGTTGCTCTGTGAACAGGCCGAAGACCTGCTGATCGATCTGAACGAACAGACGGTGGCCGCCTCGATGAACAAGGTGAAACATCTGCGTCGCCTGTGGAAGGAAGTGGGGGCCGTGCCTCGTGAACAATCCGAGAAAACCTGGAAACGCTTCAATACGGCCTGCGACAAGGTGTTTGCCTTCGGTCGCAAGGATCAGCCTGAAGGTGCCGCCCAGGAAGGTGCTGCTCCGGAAGCTCCGGCAGAAGCGTAATAGTTCTGGATCCGGATTTCTGAATTCGGAATTATTATTGAGTGTGAAATCATAATTAAAAAGAGGATAGCGATGTGCTGTTCTCTTTTTTTATGCGAACAACAAAATTTTCTATTTTTAACTCTGAAATCCGAATTCTGAATTGAAAATGCAATTTCCTCCTTGGACAAGTATTGACGATGCCGCGCGCCTGCTTCACGATGGACAGGTGGTCGCGATTCCGACCGAGACCGTTTACGGACTTGCGGGAAACGCGTATTTGCCATCTGCGCTGGCTCAGATTTTTGCGATTAAGGAACGACCGACGTTCGACCCGCTGATTGTTCACATCTGCGAAATTTCGCAGTTGGCCGATATCGCCGAAAACATTCCCGATGCGGCGTACGCATTGGCGAAGGCTTATTGGCCGGGCCCGATGACAATGATTCTTCCCAAGAAGGAATGCATACCGGATTTGTGTACGAGCGGACTTCCGTCTGTTGCGGTGAGGTTCCCGTCGCATCCAGTGGCCCAGGAAATTATCTGGAAGGCTGGCGTGCCGCTAGCAGCCCCGAGTGCGAACCTGTTCAAGCACGTGAGCCCGACAACTGCCGAACACGTGGCGGCGCAGCTGGCCGACCGAGGCCTTGCTGGCATTGTAGATGGCGGTCCCTGCAACGTGGGTGTCGAAAGCACGATTGTCTCTTTAGTGGGCGAGCCGACGGTGCTCCGTCCGGGAGCCGTAACGCCCGAAATGATTGCGAAAGTCATCGGCGACGTGAAGGTGAAAGAATCTACTTCGAAGCCGGGGCAAGCGATGGCCGCACCGGGGCAGTGCGACACGCACTACCGCCCGCAGGTTCCACTTTTCTACGGAGCGCTTCCCGAAGGTTGTCAGTTGCCGGAACGTACCGTGCGTATCGCTTTTGGCGACTGCGAAGGCCCTATTCCCGCAACGTTGAATTTGTCCGAAAGTGGCAATATGCTCGAAGCGACGGCAAAGCTGTACGCCTATATGCACGATCTGGATGACCCCAAGTATGACTTGATTCTTGTGGACCCGATTCCGAATGTGGGCGTGGGCATGGCCTTGAATGACCGCCTGAAACGCGCGAGCATCAAGCATCTCGGATAATATCCGAGGCGTTACTTCATCTTGACTTTCATCTCGAAGACTTGGCGTCCCGAATCGTCTTCGATTTTCATATAGGTCGCACCCATCTTGTCGGCGCGGAAAATCTTGACTTCTTGGCCTTCGCGGGTTTCTCCCATAAAGTGCAATTCCAACATCGAAGGAATGCATAGTTCCAGGTCGGCGGCGCTGAACACATTCAGACCAAGCTTTACGTATTCGATGTTGTTCATGTGGTGCGACATGTCGATATGCTGCGGCAGCACCTTCTGGCGGTACACTTCCTGATATTCCTCGGGCTCTACGGGGAACTTCGAGAACTTGTTGTCCATAAAGGGTTCAGGGGAACCTTCTGCAGGAAAGTCCACCGCAGAAAGCTTCATGGGGCGATGTGTTTCCAAGTTGAGGCAGCAGGCTTCTTGTACGGCGAGAATGATGGGTTCCCCTTCGACTGTCGTGACGGCAGTATTTTCGTAAGTGCGGATGGGAGCGCTGTCGGCGGGGAACGATGTGGTCACCACCTTGTCGCGCCAATAGGGGCGTTGGAAAAATTTAAACTTCGCTTTGGTGATGGCCCAATAGCCGCCTTTTTCGTTGACGCAGAAGTTGTCCATCTTGAGTGTGCCGAAATTCTCGGTGAAGTTGTCCTGCACCATGAGTACCGTCTGCGCAAGGCCCATCTTGCCTGAGACATCGATGTAGGCCGAGGTGATGGTGCGTTGTTTCTGGAAAACCAGCGGATTTTTAGCAAGCGAATAAATGTCGATCATACTTTCAATATAAATAAAAAAGACTGCCGTGAAAACAGTCTTTTGTACAAATGTGTCTATGGATTCCGTCGCTTCGCTCCAGAATGACATCCTCCTAAACAGTCATCCTGGAGGTCGACTAACCGCTGGGCTCCTATGCTGCTATTGCAGAAACCGGTCATCCTGGAGGTCGTCAGACCGACGGCGGACAGCACTTGGTTAGTGGACGCCTTTGGCGTCCGCAATTTCGGCTCAACCATGCCAGAATGTAAACATTCTGTCGCGGCGTTCGCCTTATATGCTTTTGTAACCTTAGTGCGCATGGTCCCCGAATGGGGAGGATCCAGTGTCGCCTAGATTTTCTTGAGCACGAGCAGGTGGCCGGGAGCCTTGGCAGGGTCGAGGCGAACAAAGTTCTTGTTGCCGCGCCACACGAAGGATTCGTCGGTAATCAGGTCCTTCAAGAAGAAGAAGGAATCGTCATTCAGGCCGAGCTTCCTCATGTCGAGTTCCACCATGCCTTCCTGCGCGTTGTCCATATCCATGTTGCACACGCAGAGGATCACGTCTTCGCCGGATTTTTTGGAGTAAACCATCAGCTGGTCGTTGGCGCAATAGTGGAAGTCGAGGTTGTCGTATTCCTGCAGGGCGACGTGTTCCTGACGGGCGGTGTTTACGCGGCGAACGAAGTCCTGGATGCCGGGACCATACCAGTTGTGCACCTTGTACTGGTACTTTTCGCTGTCCTGCAGTTCTTCCTTGATGGGGCTCGGGATGTTTTCGCAGAGCTCGTAGCCGTTGTACATACCGGTAAGGCTAGAAAGCGTACCGGCAAGGAAGTAACGTTGCTTGAAGGCGTTCGGGCCCTTGTAGGCGAGGTACTTCGGGAAAATGTCCGGAGTCGTCGGGAAGAAGATGCCGCGCATGTATTCCTTGGCATCGGACTGCGTGAGTTCCTTGAGGTACTGCTCGAATTCCCACTTGGCAGAGCGCCAGGCGAAGTAGGTGTAGCTCATGTCGAAGCCCGACTTTGCAAGGCGGTGCATCATCTTCGGGCGCGTGAACGCTTCGGCGAGGAACACCAGTTCCGGACGCTTTTCCTTGACGTCAGCAATCAGCCATTCCCAGAACGGGAAAGGCTTGGTGTGCGGGTTATCGATACGGAAAATTTCGACGCCCTTGTCGGCCCAGAACAAGATAATGTTTTCGATTTCTTTCCACAGGGCCTTGTAGTTCTTGTTGTAGTAGTCGAAGGGGTAAATGTCTTCGTACTTCTTGGGCGGGTTTTCGGCGAACTTGATGCTGCCATCCGGTTCGTGGTAGAACCATTCCGGGTGCGATTTCACATACGGGTGATCGGGGCTGCAGTTGAGCGCGATATCGAGAGCGAGGCGAAGCCCCTTCTTGCGGGCGGCCTTGGCGAAGTGTTCGAAATCCTTCATGCTTCCAAGTTCGGGGTCCACGTCGTAGTGGCCGCCGTTCTTGTTACCTACGGCGTACGGGCAACCAGGTTCAAGCGGTTTGCCCTTCTTGTCGACCTTGGCGTGCAAGGCGTTGTTCGCGCCCTTGCGGTTGGTGACACCGATCGGGTGAATGGGCACCAGGTAAACGGTATCGAAGCCGAGGCCTGCGATGTAGTCGAGCTGCTTTTCGCAATCCTTCCAGGTGGCACTCTTGGTGGGGTCGGTGCCCTGGCTCTTCGGCCACATTTCGTACCAAGTACCGATGCGGGCGTAAGACGGGTCCACGCGGAGTTTCATCACGGGGCTTTCGGTCGGCTCGTCCTTGGGTTCCACGGTCCAGGCGCAAATCTTGTATTCATAGTAGCCGATGTTGTTGACCGTGAAGGATCCTTCCCACTGGTCGTTATCGACAAAGTGCATGGGAGCCTTTTCCCATTTCTTTTTGGAATCGTGGCGGTAGAAAATCGCCGCGTCATACTTTTCGTGGCTGTGGCGGAAAATGTCCGCGGTAAGCGTGACGGTGTCGCCCGGTTCGCGCTTGAGCATAAAACGCCCACCTTCGATCTGGGGGCGAATGTTTTCAATAACGAGATTGTCTTTGCGAGTAGGAATAGTTGCCATAATGGCCCAAATGTAGAATTTAATGTGCGAGATGCAAATTTGAACTTAGAAAAATCTACCAACTAAGTTCTGGAATTTATTTCGAAAGCCTTATGACCTGCACGTCCTTGATCCAGAATGTACGTGCGGAGCCGCCGAGGTTGAGCTCGAAACGGGCGAAGGGATCGCTGACTTCCGGAGTGAAGGTAATGCCAACCGACTGTCCCGTGGTGTGCACATCGACGTGCCCCTGGAAACCGACGGTTTCATAAGTGGCATAGGAACCGATGCGTGCCGTAATCTGTCCTTCGATATTGGACCAGATGGTGAATACGCACTGGTACTGAATTCCCTTTATGAGGGCGACGTTTTCTTGAATCAACTGCACGCTGTAAGAGTGGTTGCCGCCTTCGTTGACTTGCACCTTCATGATGCGGTCCTTGGAACCGTTTTCGATAATGACGCTCGTGTCGGCACTACCTCCAAATTGGTTCATCAGGATCCAGTCCGTGGTGAAAGGCGATTCAAAGTTCCCGTTAATGATCGTGTTTTCGCCCTGCTTGGCGGCGATACCGTTCCAGATGTCGACGACGTACTCGGAGAGCGAATCACCGGTAGCGGATGTGTAGTCGTAACGCAAGGGCTGGAAACTGGTGACGAATCTCTCGTTAAGTTTCTGCCACAGTTCGGGATTGAAATTGGAGTTGATGTAGAGTATCCCGTCGCGTCCCAGTTCGGCGCCAGAGAAGTCAACGTCCTTTATGAACTGCTTGACCCTGAATATGACGGACAGGTTCGCCTTCCCGTCGTTGATCTCGATTTGGGAGTAGTGGTAGCGGAGTAGCAGTGTCTGGAAGTTGGACAGGCTGTATTCGAACGGAACATAGGAACTGTCGATCAGGATTTTACCACAAATGGAAGTCATGTCGTTAAGACGGAATCCGACGCCCATTTCCTTGAGGTATCCTTCTTCTTGCAGGTCGATGTCCTTGAACGGATCTTCTACGGAAGAACCTTCGGTGAACGAAATTTCTAGTTCGTCATCAGGAGTGTCTTCGTACGGCCAAAGCTGGAGCCCGAGCACCGGGTCGACAGAAACACTAATGTAGTAGCTCGAGAAGGAGCGCACCTGGGTCAGTACCAGGGAGAAGCTGTCCAACAAGATTGGTTCGTCGTTGGAGGCCGTCTTGGTGAGCAGCTTAGGACCGATGTCGGAATAGTCTACAGAGAAGTTTGCCGTCAGGGGGAGTGCGGGCAGCTTCTTGATGACGGTATCTTTCGGAGTCGTGTCCTTTGGTGTAGTGTCCTTCGGAGTGGTATCCTTGACGACTGTATCCCTTGCGGTTGTGTCAAGGTCGGCAATCGACGGATTTCCGATTTCGATTCCCGCCACGGTCTTGTCGTTGGAACATGCGACAAATGATACGGTCAAGGAAACGACCGTAATGGCGTAGGCGGCAATCGTGGCTATGGGCAAAAAGAATTTCATCACACTCCTCGGGTCAAAGGGAAGAGCTGGATGTTGATTTGAACAACATCTTCTGCTTCTCCTGCTTTTGCAGAGAAATCTAGTAGTTCTTTTCGCATTAGTTGTAAGTGTTTTTTCAAATTGGGGAAATCTGAGCGCTTAATTCCAAAAGTGAGCGCCGAAATGTCCCTTTCTTGGCCCGGAAGCTCCGTCAGCATATTGGCCGAGAGCTTGAGCATCTGTAAATGGTACATCTTGACCATCAGGTCTTGCACTTCGTCGTCGGTCGTAATCAGCGGGTCGCGCTGACGGTATCCGTTGGCGGTCTTGACCAACAGTCCCAGTTCCAGCAAAAGGTTTAGGGATTCGGTGACCTGGGCGGGAGTGACTAGCCCACGGAGCTTTTTGGAAATCTGGTCAGGAATAGGCCTGAAGTCCTTGAGTCCTACCATTTCGAGAATGGCGGAATGGTGCCATTCCTGGAATATGCGGAACTGAGCCTTGTCCATCTTGTGGAGCTTGGAGCGGGGGCTAGCCTTGATGAGCTGTGCGTAATAAATTTGCTTGTCGGCGTCGGTTTGCGCCTGGTTGAAGAATACGAGGCTTTCGAAATAGGCGGCACGCTGGTTTTCAAGTCCCAGGCCGTGAATCAGTTTGGTGACAGTGTTCTTGGTAATGTTGCGCTTGCCGTCGATGGCAAGCTTTAAGTGGGCGTGGCTCGAAAGCCCTGCCTTTTCGGCAAAAAAACGCAGGCTGAAAGCGGTCGAAGTCTTCTTCTTGTATTCGTAGTAATCGCGCAGGAATACCCTGTAGTTGGTATACTGCAGAATATCCGGTTCTACGAGCTTTTTATTTTCTCCATTATCCATGCTTTAAAAAATAGAAGAGTTCTTGGCTGAAAATAAAAATTTTTTTGACTTTCTCGTTTACCTTGGTAACCATCAGTAAACATCGCGGGCGAGAAGAGAATACCGCCGGTGATCCACGAATTTGCCGTTTATCAGCTCAAAATCGCGGTTTACGCCTTCTTCAGTGAACCCGCAACGGGTGGCCACGGCGGCACTCTTGGTGTTGTGTACCGAAACGAGAAGTTCCAGCCGGTTGAGCTTGAGATGCTCGAAGGAAAAGCGGATGATCAGCTTGACGGATTCGGTCATAAGTCCTTGCCCCGTAAAGGGTTTGGCGAGCCAGTAGCTCAACGTGGCGGAGTGGTTCCGCAGGTTGATTTCCATCATGATAGCGCCCGCGAATTCCCCTTCGGGGCTGTTCGGCGTGTTCTTGAAAATCAGCCAGCAACCGCCCTGGCCGAATCGTTCGTTCAAGACCCACGAACGGATACGTTTCTTGAGGTCGAATATGTCGGTCTCGGGAATCCAGGGGAGGTGTTCCGCTAAAAAGTCGCGGGAATTTTCGATGGTCGCGAAGATGTTTTCCGCCGCTGCCGGGCCGCTGCCGTTTTCGCGTACGCCCTTGAGGGTGACACGCTCTCCCTTGAGTGTCGTCGTCTCAAATGCCTTGGTGAAAAAGTCTTCGAAGTTTTCCATAAATGCGAATGTAGTAAATAGTAGGCAGTAGGAAGCGGGAAGTAGACAGTAGGCAGTGGGAAGTGGGCGGTGGACTGTGGGAGAAAATAAAAAACCGCCGAATCGCTTCGACGGTTTTTCAGTGCGGATGAAAGGACTTGAACCTTCATGCCCTTGCAGGCACTAGAACCTGAATCTAGCGTGTCTACCAGTTCCACCACATCCGCGTGGGTAAGCCAAATTTTGAAAAATTTCCCGATTTTGTCAAGGGTTAATTAGAAAAAAACTCTAAAATCCATTCTTTGTGCTTCTTTTGCCAGTAGCTCCAGTCGTGCTCGCCTTGCGGATCGAACTTGAGGTCGCAGGCGGTTCCTACGTTCTGGCAGAATTCCTGTATCCAGGGGAGAGTCTTTTCGGAGGGGTACAGGCGGTCGGAACCGCCTTGGATAAATCTCCAGCGTCCGTTTTTGAGGGGCGCTTGCGCGGCGACTTGGGTTGCCGGTCCGAGAGCCTCGCCGTAGGAACTCATCAGAATGCGGTTCCTGATTTTTCGCTTGCCCCACATGGAATAGGCGATTACGCCAAGTGAACCGTCTGAAATACCGATGAGCGAGATTTCGGAAATGTCTTTCTTGTGGCGTTTGGAGAGACTGTCAAGAGCGTCGTCAACACGTTGAATGGTGGTGGGCTCTACCCAGTGGTTTTGCTTGCAGGCCGAGGCGCTGACAACGGTGTAGGTCGGGAGCATCTTGGCGATGTCGCCTCCTGCCACGAGTCCTTTCCGACAGTTGTTGCTGGTCATGCCACCGTGAAACCAAACGACCGTTCCGTCAGTTGTCTTGTTGCCTGCAATCCGCCACACTCCGACAGGCATGTCGGGTGATTTGTTCCCGGCCGAAAACATGAATGAGGCGTTTTCGAGAGGGTTTCTTTGATTGACGAACAAGGTCTCGGTCGGCGCTTGAGCAATGGCCAATGCTGCGAAAAAAAGAATAACTAGAAGACTTTTCATTTCATTAATTTTAAAATCCGAAATCCGAATTCTGAATTCTGAAATCCGAATTCAGAATTACCGTCTCTTTTTCACGATCCACAGGATAAACAGGAGGAGTGCCACCAAAGTCATCGCTAGTATGATGGAGCATCCGATAAAGGCATAGTAGACCTGGTAGTCTATTACGAGTGTGTCGAAGTCCAGTTCTCCGTCTGTCGAGGCGATGCTGTGTACGACGAATGTGTGCTCATCGATACGCGAAGCGGAAATTTCGAGAGGAACATCCCCTGCGTTGTAGGCCGCAAAGCTGTACCAGTCTGCCATGTCGTCGAGCATTTCCCTGGAGGCGTACAGGATAAAGTTGGCTTGTTCGTCTCCGTTAATCTGGAAAATGGTCTTGTCGAAAAAGGGAACGTTGCTCCCGCCGAAGACGCTCGGAATGGCGGCGTGCGAGACCGTCCCGTAAAAAAGGTCGTCTTCCTGGAGGAGGCCCTTGAGGGCAGGCAGCATGTAGGAGGTGAGCCATGCCGCAAGAAAAATCAGCAGCAGAGAAAAATTCAGAAGGGCCGGTTTTCTAGAAGTAAAGAATCGCATGGGTCTTTTATTGCTTGGATCTAAAAATGAAGAAGAATGTAGAAAGCATCAGCACCAGGGTCAAAAAGTAGAATGCCATCGGAATCTTGGACTTGAGCGCCATTTCGTCGATATTCTGTTGCTGGAAAAATTGGATGGGGTCTTCGCTGTACATGACTGCCATCTCGTTGTTGAAACGGCTCCAGGCGAGTGTCAGTTCTTCGTTTTCTTGAAGGAGTGCAGCGATGGCGTTCCTGGTGGAATCGGGGAGTGCGCTGTAGAGACTGTCCCCGTGACCGGCGATGCCGACCATATAACCCGCACGGGCGGAATCCAATATATCGCGGAGCGGAATTTGGATGCTTGCGGGAAGTTGCGAGGCTTGGTTGTCGATCTGTTGCAGGTGCTCTAGCCAGAGGGCCCGGCTTGCGGCGTAACGGCGCATGCTCGAAACCTTGGCGAGGACTTCCCGCTCGAAGCGCTCAACAGTGGAATGCGGTGGCGCCTTGATCCCGATTCCGCGGATTTCGTCCATTTCACGGGAGAAAGCGACAGCAATCTCGCGAAGATTCATCGTTTGGGCCAGGACAAAGACGGTGTCGATTCCGAATCCGATGCGCACGCGTTCCATGCCGCGCATGGCGTACGATTCCTGCAACTGGTAGTCCGACAGCGTCTTGATGTAGCGGGAGTACATGATAATCTGCGGCTTTTGCGAAAAATAGAACAGGATGGTGAGCCCTATTGCAACCGCCAAAACCACCCACGCCCAGGGGGAGCGGATTCTTGCGTTAAAGGTATCGGCAATCGATTTATTCTTTAACTCCAGCACAATTAGAAATTACCTTTTTTCTACTTTACTTGGTATGCGTACAATTCGTTTTTTGCCATTTTTAGGCCTAATTGCCCCCTTTTTGCAACTTGTTTTGGGGTGCACCATCGAACGGGCCGAGGAAAAGGTGCTTGCTGAGCACGCGAACGGGGCTAAAAAGACCTCGATTTGGGTATACCCCGATGGAGAAATCCTAAAAAGAAACGAATGGTATACCGATGGCATCAAGGAACTGGAAATCCCCTATAAGGACGGTGTGCCGCATGGAGACTTTAAGCGTTGGACTGGTTTTGGCGACGTGGCCCTGCTTGGACACTATAAGAAAGGTCTCAAGGACGGCAAGTGGACGGCGCTCTTTAGCGACAAGAAGGTTGAGGCGTATCTTTATTACGAAAACGACCATCCGGTGGGTGACTGGGAAGGTTGGCATTTTAACCGGGAGCGTTCTTTCGAAGAGCATTACAACGATGACGGCCTGGCGGTAGGAATCTGGAAAAAATGGTACGATAACGGAGCCCTGCAACAAGAAGGAAATTGCCACGCCAAGTGGGACCCCAAGCGCGAGATTGCTTCTGCTCCGGCGGGGCGTGCTAAAGTAAAAGGGAAAAATGCCGAGGATCCTGATTCAAGCTATTTGAGACGTTATACGAAAGATTGTCATTTGCTTGAAGAATTTACTTGCAAAAATGGACGGCTGGACGGTGCATTCTCGTTGTATTATGAGAGTTATGGCGAAACGGTTGATTCGGCGAATTGCGGTACCGGGCGCATCCGTGTACAGGGCGTGCTGGGCAAGGGTGCGACCGGCAAGGACAGTGCGCTTATCGGAACGGTGACGTACTTTAGGGCCGATGGCACTCCCATGAAACAGGAGCATTGGAATAAGGACGGCAAACGAGATTCTGTGTGGCGCTGGTTCGATGAACGTGGCAACCTGGTTCGTGAGTGCGACTTGCGTGTGTCGGGAGTGGTCTATGGCGCCTGCGAAGGAAATATGTCCAAGTTCTGCGCCGAGACATCGTATGTGGGCGGCATAAGCGGAGTGCTTGATGGTTCGAACCTGTCGCAGAGTGTGGGTTTTGAACAAAGTATTGGAAAATTCCCGGCGACGATTCGCTACATAAAACCGGGACGTTTGCTGCTCTACGAGGAATATTGGAAGGACGGGCAAATCGCAGAAAGCCGCAGCTTTTTCCCGGACAGTATGGGCGGCAAACTGGCGAGCGAATGTTTCTGGAAGGTAGACCCGAAAGACGGTTTGTCAAAACGCAATGGAATCATGCGTAACTGGTACAAGAGCGGTGTGCTCCGCGACAGCCTCACTTTCGTAAATGGCGAACGTGTGGGCGAACAGTTCAGCTACGACAGTACCGGTAAACTCACGATACATAAAACAGAGGCCGGCAAGAACCGGCCCGTGATTATGCATTTGCTGGGAGAGCAAGCTCCCTAAATATGTAAGGTCCCTGAGCTCGGTTGGTGAGCCTGCCGAACTATGCCGAAGGGCTATCGGTACATGTAGCTTACGCCGTTGGGGAACTTGAGTTCCTGCATTCCAGCCGTATTTACTTGGCTGACCGAATTCACATCGCCACCGTAAAGGATGTAATTGCCTTGGTAGGTGGGCTTGAAAGCGGCCTTGTCGGAGCCGTAGTAGTTGCTACTGTTGTAGGTCTGGCTTGCGCAGCTGGGAGTATCGGTAGAAAAGTTGCCGAATGCGAGGAGTACGCCACCGGTAATCGAGAATCCGTCATCGGTGTCGATGAGGCCACCAGCAAAGTTGTAGGCTCCGCAGTTTCCGCCCTGCTGACCTGGGCCCCAACCCATGCCCATCCCCATTCCCATACCACCCTGGTTCTCGTAGCTCTGGCCGGTAATTTCGAGAATCAGAACACCTCCGGTCATCTTGGCGGTGCCGTTTGCGTCCAAAACGTCGATCATGTCGCCTTTCGCGCTGATGTAGTGGTAGCCTCCGCTAATGGTGATATAGCCACTGCTCTCGCTGAACATGGCCATGGAGCTGCTGTTGTTTTTGGGACCACCACCGCCGTTCCAGCCGTCGTTGGTTGCGAATACGGATGTCACGCCGCCTTCGGCGAAAATCTTGAATGCTTCCATGCCTTCGAAGGCCGTGACGATGTTGATGGTAGAACCTCTCAGGTACAGGGCAGAATCGGCGTGAATACCTTTTTTCTTTGTAGAAATAGTCACGTCGCCGCCGTTCATGTAGACTTGCCAGTTGGTGCGCAAGGCGGAAGAATCAGATTTTACATCGATGGTGCCGCCGTTGATGTAGAGGAATTTTTCAGCGGATATTCCCTTGTTGGAAGATTCGATTTTGATAGTCGAGGGCTCGGTGGAATCGCTAATGTCAATGTAGTTGGCTGCCTTGATACCACTCTTGCGCCCTTTGATGGTAAGGTTACCTCCTGAAATTTTTACGAAGCCCTTGTTTGCCACGGTGTCCTTGAAGCTGCCGTCGGGATTTTCTTCGCATTCGTCGCTTTTAAGGCCGTTGCCATTGTTGGCGGTGATATTCAGCGTGCCGCCCGAGATATGAAGACTGCCCTTGCCCCTGATGCCATCATCGGCTGCGACAATGGTGATGTCACCGTTTTTGATTTTCAGGTCGTTGCTGGATTGGATACCGTTCTTGAAGTTGGCGGTAACGGTCAAGGAGCCTGCGCCCTTGATGTTCAAGTCGTCTCTGGAATAAATGGCTGCCTTCGAAGTGTCCTGTGCTCCGTTGACTTTAGTGAACACGTGATTGCCGTTGCCGTCTTCGACCACATTGGTGGTGCCCTTGACCAAGTGAATTACCGTCTTGTCGGCGTTCTTCACGAGGATGGGGGAATTGGAACTTTTCAGGGTGGCGTTGTAGAGGTAAATGCCGGTGTTGCCTTCGTTGTCGGTACCCGGAGTGTTTACGACCACCTGGAAGTCGGTGGATTCACCGGTTACATAGTAGGCGCCCGGGCAAGTGATTGTTGCGACTTTGTCTGTAACTTCGACACAACCGTTATTGTTTTCGACTGTGGCCGATGTGCCGGAAAGTTTCAAGAGAATTTGTGTGCCGTTCAAGGTGCGCGCGTCATCATTGTCGTTTTCGTCATCGCCAGATTCGTTGCCTGGATTCGGGTTGGGAGGGTTGCCTGGGATAGCGCTGCTGGAACTGAAAATGTCGTTGCCGCCTAGCTCACCGCCGGGAAATTCGCTGCTTGCACTAGAAAGTCCGGAGTCGGGAAGCTGATTACCAGGAACCTGGGTGCCTGAATTTTGGTGGCCCGGATATTCTGTTCCCGAATTTTGGGTGTCAGGAATATCGTTCGTCGGAATCTCATTGCCTGAAATAAGTTCTTCGGGAGAAGTGGCGTAACCTTCGAGATTCGCTACGGCGTTATTCTCGTCGGAACATGCTGCAAACCACAAAGTTGCTGACACCGCGAACACTGGCAACTTGTTCAATTTCATAAACACTCCTTTTTGCTTTTCAACATCCCAAAAAGGTAGACCCCGTCTACAATAATAATTGCAATGGGTGGTAAAGTCAATAAAAGTAAACTTCTTTTTGTGTAAGAGGTGTGTAAATGAGCTTGTCACTCTGCGTTTGATGAAATAAATTAAATTTGAAAAATGATTCTTAGGAGACGATATGCGACGCAAGGATAGAGAAGTTTTAGGCGACGAGAATATCGCGAAGATTATTGAGCAGTGCACGACCTGCCATGTCGCGATGATAGACGATGCAAATGTGGGTATGCCCTACGTGATTCCGATGTCATTCGGGTATAGTTTGATGGATGGTGTACTGGAATTGTATTTCCATTGTGCGCATGTCGGCAAAAAGCTCGACTGCATCCTCAAGAATCCGAACGTGGCGTTCAGCATGTGCGTCGAGAACCGCATCGAGATTCACGAAGATGTTTATTGCAAGAGCGGGCGCTTTTACGCAAGCGTCGTCGGGCAGGGTAAGGCCGAAATCGTCGAGGATAGCGCCGAGAAATGCCGCGGGCTCTCGCTCCTGATGAAACGGCAGGCTGCAAGTGCTGCGCTATCTGCTCATGCTCGGCAACCTTCAGGTTCCGAGCATTCCTCACAATCCGCGGCGTCGTCTGTGCACGCAACAGGTGCGACGCAGCAAATGCACGCCGCGCCGCACAAGTTCGAATTCACGCCCGCACAGGCTGCCGCCGTGACCGTGTTCAAGATAACAAGCACGAACTTCACCGGGAAAGCGAAATCGGAATAGTCGTTCCGCGAAATTCTCGCGCTTTGCGTATTGCCTTTTGCAAAAAATAAAGACGTAAATTGCCGATTGTACCTATAAATTGCTTCAATAATTGTTTTTTATAGGTCGCTTTACAAGATGTTTCAGAATCTTGACCTATAAATGGCCACCAAAATAAGCTTTTATAGGTGCATATTTAGTTTGTATGAATTAAAAATGGCTTTTGAATGTTTTTTTTGTACCTATAAATAACTTTGTATTGTCTGCTTTATAGGTACTTTGATTCCTTGGACTATAGTGTTTTGCGTTTTTGTACCTATAAATTCTCTTTTAAATGTCTTTTTATAGGTGCATACCCCCCTAAAATGGGTATTTTTTTCAAAAAACTTCGCGCATTTAAATTTTTTTTCTTCTCGTGTGCCGAAAAGCGAAAAAATGTTTAGTTTTGCAAATAGACGGAGAAATTGAACCAACCAGAATGGCGGTTTGGGTTGGTGTGCAAGTGCAGGAGGGTATCCCTATATGGCAAATGAACTTGAATTCGGATTACAGACTCGCGAAGAACTCGACGAGGCAGGCTTAATCATGGCCAGGGCGTACGAAGATTATGACTACGTTACGCTCTATTTCCCTGATAGGGAAAAAAGCCGAAAGGGACTGCAGATTTTTATGCAATGCGTCCTAAAAACGTGCTATGGAAAGGCTGATTTGTTGGCGGCGCATCGAGACGGCAAGCTGGTTGCCCGTGCAACATTGGAGGCTCCCGGCTTCAAGAAGCCTTCCGCGTTCCAATACATTATACACGGCTTCTTGCGCGTATACCTTAATACGAAATGGAGCGAAATCAACGGATTCTTAGCTATGGACGATAACGCCAGCAAGCCCTGCCACGATTTTCAGAAATCAGGGCCGGACATCTGGTATCTCAGCATGCTCGAGGTGGACCCGTCTGCGCAGGGGCAGGGAGTCGGCTCGCAGTTTTTAATTTATATGGAAGAGTACGTGCGGGAGCGTGGCGGCAAGCAGTTGGCTCTTTTTACGAATTCCCGGGAAAACCTCGCTTTTTACAGCAAACGCGGCTACGAGGTCTTTCACGAATGCGAAATTGAGCACGACGGCAAAAAAATCGGCAGCTGGAGCATGAAAAAAATTCTACATTTGTAGCCACTATGAGTGAAGCTATAAACAATGTGAAGCAGGCGTTTGACGCAGAACTTGCGCAGACCGACCTTACGAACCAAGAAGCCGTCAACAACCTCCGCGTGAAGTACCTGGGCAAGAAGGGGGCCGTCACCGACCTCATGAAGCAGATGGGGAGCTTGAGCGCCGAGGAACGTCCGGCTTACGGCAAGCTCGTGAACGAACTTAAGGTCGCCGTCTCCGAGGCAATCGACAAGGCTATCGAGACCGCGAACCAGGCCGCCCTCCAGAAGAAGCTGGAAAGCGGCTTTGTAGATACCACGCTCCCGGGTGCAGGCATCCCGGCGGGCTCGACGCACCCGCTTTACGACGTGCGCGAAGAGATTATCGACTTCTTCAGCCAGATGGGTTTCGAAGTGGACTTCGGTCGCGACATCGAAACGGACTGGTACAACTTCGAAGCCTTGAATACGCCGCCCGACCACCCGAGCCGCGACATGCAGGACACGTTCTACGTGGACGACAAGGTGATGCTGCGTACGCACACCTCCGGCACGCAGATCCACTACATGGAAACGCACAAGCCGCCGTTCCGCATGATTGCTCCGGGCCACGTGTTCCGCGTCGACAACGATGCGACCCACGCCCCGATGTTCCAGCAGTGCGAAGGCCTGGTGGTCGACGAGAACATCAGCTTTGCAGACCTCAAAGGTGTGCTGCAGGTGTTCATGAACAAGCTATTCGGAGAAGGCGTCAAGACGCGTTTCCGCCCGAGTTTCTTCCCGTTCACGGAGCCCAGCGCCGAAATGGACGTGAGCTGCGTGTTCTGCGGTGGCAAGGGTTGCCGTCGCTGCAAGGGAACCGGCTGGATGGAAATCGGCGGTTGCGGTTCCGTGGACCCGAACGTGTTCAAGAACTGCGGCATCGATTCCGAGAAGTACACGGGCTTCGCATTCGGCTTCGGTCTCGACCGTATCGCCATGCTGCGCCACGCTATCCCGGAAATCGGCTTGCTGACGAGCAACGACCAGAGATTCCTGAGTCAGTTCTAATTAATTCGGATTTCGGAATTCAGAATTCGGAATTAGAAAAATGAGTCCGATCTCGTGAGAAGTCGAAGACTCAAAAAAATTAAATTACGAACGAGCGGTCCTAAAAGGGCCGCTTTTCTGTATATAGATTATTCCAACTTGGAATGGTCTATTTGTTTTTTTTACGTGATTTTGTAAATAAAAACTATACATTTGAAACAAAGTGTTTCCCCAAAAGAAGGAGAAAATCATGAGCTTTGCAAAAAGTTATAAATTCACGATGATCGCACTTGCTTTGTGTGCGGTCGGTTTCATTGCCTGCTCGGATTCGGACAGTTCTGGTGACGCAAACGGTGAAGACAACGTGCTCTCTATCTGGGTTGGTGATATGCTAGCCAATGGCGATACGCTGATTCTTGGCATGGGTGAAGGTCTTTACGAAATGAGTGTGGAGTCCAGCGGAGAATGGCGTTTTGAAAATGGGACGACTTTCATTGATTCGATTTATCCCGAATCAGGCTCGGGTGATGCGGTTGTAAAAATCCATGTAAAAAAGAATGATTCCGATGAGCGACTTAAGGGAGAATTGCGGGTTGTATACCCTGAGGATACGGATCTGAATACATCAATGGATGTATGGCAGGTGTATAGCGGTGATTATGGAGATAATATGAATGTAGATGATAATACTGTAGTAATGGCATTTCTCGTTTGTGGCATGTTGGGGGGGGCTGGGATTGCTACAGATGATTGTGCGATAAATGCGCTTAATGGTCTTATAGGGGCTGATGAGATGAAAAATCGATTGCTGGATTACCGCGATTGGAGAATTTATAAAACGACGGTAATTAAGTCACAGGTTTGGATGGCTGAAAATCTCAGGTATGATTCGGAAGGAGGTCATACTTATTGTTTCAATGATGATAAAGCAAATTGTCGAAAATACGGCCGACTCTATAACTATTATGCGGCAAAAGCAGCTTGTCCAGACGGCTGGCATTTGCCGAGCAAAGCTGAATGGCTTACTTTAATAAATGAACTTGGGGGTGAAGCCGCTGCTGGCAAGGCGCTCAAATCTACCTCTGGATGGAAGAGCGAAGGTAACGGGGATGATGACTACAAATTCTCTGCGTTACCCGTAGGTTACTCGATTAAAGATACTTATTATGGCATGGACGAAGAAACTCAGTTTTGGGCATCGACAAGTTATGGAGGCAATACCTTTTACTTAGTTTCCCTAAATTTCGATAATGATTCGGCTGCAGTGCGTCCTAGGGCTGCTCGCTATGGACTCAGTGTTCGTTGTCTAAAGGATTAGTTTTTCAGAACAACAAAAATATTCCCTCGTTTGAGGGAATTTTTTATCATTAAAGTAATGATGTTAAGGCTGTTTTTTGGATTCTTTTTGTTGCTTTCGTTGTATGCCTGTTCCAATAGCGAGTCTGTGGGTGCTTCTGAAAATAATTCAGGAATTGCAAATATCACCTTGATTGCAAGTATCAACGGCATTGGCGATAACAGCTATAATGACCAAATATTGGCAGGACTATTCCGGTTTAATGAAGATAGCGAAGTACCTTTCCGCTTGGTGCAGCCGGAATCTATGGACGAGGCCGATTCACTTGTACAGGCGTGGCTCAAGGAAAATGTCGACACCGATTCATCGATGCTGATTTTGGCTTCTTCCGAATATGTGGGGCTAGCGCGAAAACTTGATATTCGCTTTACGGGGATAGGCAACAAAGTTTTGTTGTTTGAGGCCGATACGGCGGGACTTCCACAAGGCGTCAATGCTTTCTCGATAGAGCGTTACGGAGCGAGTTACTTGTCGGGGGCGATTCTGGGCATAAACCCCTGCATGATTTTGGCGGCGGCACCCGGCTTTGCGAGCCTAGAAACATCGATTGATGGCTTTAGGAAGGGCTACGATGCGCATAAGACGATAGCAGATACTCTGGGAGTGGATTATCTTACCTATAATGAAAATGATGAAACGGCTTTTAACAACATTGAATTTGCCTACGTGGCCACTTTTTCGATAACGAATTATATTCTAGATGCGGATAGACCTTCGGCTATTTTTCCTTTGTTGGGGGGTGCTATCAAGGGCGTGCGTCGGGCCTTGATCGATTATCCGAATACGGGACACTTTATGATTGGGATGGATGTTGACCAGAGCGGCGTGTTGCCGAAGGTGCCGTTTACTCTAGTCATTGACATTAAGGGGATTGTTGTTCGCTACTTGGAAGAATGGGCTTTGGGTAAGGATTGGCCTCGGTTCCGCTCTTTGGGCTTGGGGGATGCTGCCGCATCGATTGTGTTTAATAAGAATTTTGGCGATACGAAAGAGTTCGAAGACCGCTATGAAAAGTATTATGACGAGGCGGTTCGCGAGGAGGCTCGCCATGCCAAGAAATAGTCTACTTTCCTTGTTGTTTATCGCGATTCTTTGTCTTTGTGCGTGCTCCGACAATACGTCTTCTGCAAATTCCGATGCGAAAACGCACAAGTACAAGGTCGCTGTCATGGCAAAGACCTCTGAAATGCCTCGCTGGAAACGCAGTGCCGAATGGGCTTTGGAAAATATGGAAAAAGCTCAGGACGGGCTAGGTCAAAAGGTAAAACTGCAACTGGAATTTAAAAACCAGGATGACGCCGATATTGACGAGTATATGGAAAAGGTGGCTCACGATACGGACTATGTGGCTGTTGTGGGGCCTACTCAATCGGACAAGGCGTACCGTATGGCGGAGCTTTTGCAGAAAAGTGAGAAGCCGATTCTTTCGCCCAAGGCGTCGAATGTGGAATACCAGCGTTTTTTTGCCAACATGCCGAACTTGTGGAACTTGGTTGAAAACGACTTTATGCTGATAGAATCAGCTTTCTCGCATTTGGCTAGTTCTTTTGCGGCTATTTTTAAGAATGAACTGGAACTTACTCTTTTGGCTCCGTCGAGTGAATTGAATGGTGGACTCGTAAGTTCTTATGTCGACTGGATCGGCTTTATGGCCGAAGAATTCGGACTTAAAATTGACAGAATCTTTTTGTACAATGACGAAGCCGAACTGCGGATGCTTACGCAGACTTATTTGGAACGTAAGAAACCGTATAGTGTTTTGTTGTTTGAACCCTATGATGACAAAATGGCCTTAGCCTTTGATGATGAATTGTATCAACAGGATGTCGCTTCTCAAGGTGGCATCCGAGTGGTGTGTTCCAGTAATTTCGTTTCGGATTCTATCGTAAAAAATCTTCATTACGATTTTTACCGTGGCTTTGATTTGTATGCAAGACCCGAGTCCGGGTTTGCGCAAGCTTACCATGAACATTTTGGCGAAGACATTCTCAATGGCGAAGCGCATTTCGTAGATGCTCTGTATATTTTGGCGTATGCTGCGACTTATTCCGTTTCGTCGGGCTTGGAATTGAATGAATCGATTAGAGCTGTGCTCGGAGGAAGGGACGGTACCGGCGGCGATTGGATGATTGCCGGAATGCATGAAAATTTCATGTCGTTGCAGAATGGACGCTTGCCTGATCTGACGGGGGTGTCAAGTTCTTGGACTTTCCAGGATAGGGACAACAGTGTGAGCGGTTCAGTGTATCGCGGGTGGAATATTGCTGACCATAAATATGTCACGAACGATTTTACCAGCAACGACGATTCGAAGCATTCAATAAATCCAGAAGAAAATTGGTTGGACTTTTTCAAGGCCGATGTGGATACGAGCTTTTTCGAATATGCAGACTCGAATATTTCTTATAATGACGTTTCGAAACATTGGGCGCTTTTGGTTGCAGCCTCATCGGGCTGGGCAAATTACCGCTTTCAGGCGGACATCTTTGCCATTTACCAGAAACTCAAGAAGATGGGTTACGACGATGACCATATTATCGTGATTGCCGAAGATGACCTTGCAAATCATCGTCGTAACTTGTATCCGGGAGAACTCTTTATCCGTTTGGATGGAGACAACGTCTATGAAAAGGGTGTGGTTGATTACAAATTAAGTTACGTAACGGCGTCTGACCTAGGAAATATATTAAGGGGGAATTCAAGTGATAAGTTGTCAAAGGTCCTCCGTGCAAAGTCGACCGACAATGTTTTTGTCTTTTGGAGTGGTCATGGGATGCCGGGATACCTGAATTTTGGAAATGACAAAATCAGTTACGAACAGATTATTTCGCTGATAAAACAAATTCCGCACCGCAAGGTGCTGGTTGCCGTGGAGGCCTGCTATAGTGGTGGACTTGGTGAAACTGCGGAAAAGGCGGATATTCCTGGTATCGTTTTTCTAACAGCGGCGTCGCCTTATGAAACGAGTAAGGCGGATGAACGAAACGAAGAAATGGGCGTATACTTGACGAACCGTTTTACTCGAGGTTTTACGGAACTGCTTGATGAGACTCCCGACGCAACGCTGAGGGACATGTATGTCGAAATTGCAAGTAAAATTTCAGGTTCGCATGTGCAACTGTACAACGTAAAAAATTACGGGAATATCTACAAAGAAACGATGAGTGAGTTCTTTGTGGTGAAGTGAAAATGTTATGCCCGATTTAGTCGGGCATCTCCCGAGCTTGTAAAAACGCTATCGGTATTTTTCCTCAGGGTGTGCTTCGTAGTAGGCATTTTTGTCTGCGTACATGCGTTCGTCGGCGGTGTGCATTGCCTTGCGAACATCCTTTCCTCCGTAGCACGATCCAATCGAGAAGTGAATGTCGTTTGCTTTTGCAACCTTATGAACTTGTTCGATTCGCTTTTGCAGCTCGGCTTCAGAAATTTTCGGAACCATCGCCATGAATTCGTCGCCGCCTGCGCGGAACACTTCGCCGTCATGGAGAACTTCTTGCAGGATTTTCGCTGCCGTGCGGAGCATCTTGTCGCCGGCGTTGTGGCCCTGTTCGTCGTTCACGCGCTTGAGCCCGTTCAGGTCAATAAAGAATACGGCGTCTGGCGTGGGGAGTTTGCCGCTCACAATCTGGTCTACGCGGTTGTTCATCATATTCCTGTTCTTGATGCCCGTGAGCGAGTCAATGGAACTCATAATTTCGAGTTTAATCAGAAGCAGGTGGTTAGCAATTTCGGAGGCCAGGAAATAGGTTGTCAGTTCAAGCGTCTTTTTAATCTTGATGGTGCTTTCGGCGTCGAAGTTGATTGCCCACATGTAGCCGAGTACCCTATTGTCGAACCGTAACGGAAATAGCACGATTGTCTTGACCATCGCTCCCACAAGCGATTCTGCCCAGATGGGGTTTTGCTCATGCAGGTGCTCCATATCGTGTTGGTCTTTGATGATAATGCAGGTGCTTCCGCCAAGAGTTTCGGCCCAGGTTTCCGTGATTTCATAGAAACCATCTAGGTAGGTGGACATGGGGAGAAGTTTTGTTTCTTTGCTGAGGGCGTCTCCAAGGACCTCGCAGGTGCGGGAATCGGGATCGGTCAGCAAAATGCAGCAGTGTTCGGAACCGCAAAGACTGCGAATATCTTCAATGACTTCTTGGAAGGTCTTCTTGATGTCGATCGAGCTGCGGAGCTTGACGCAGGCTTTTAGCACTTCGGAGGCCACGTCGCCAGAAAGGTCGACCATCGCTGCGGAGTCCACCTTTGGAGAAACGTCGTAAACGTAAATGCAGTAGCCGGTGTTCGGCTTGTCCGATTCGATCGGAATCAGGAACATGTTCAACCAGAGGCCCATGGTGTAAAGTTCCACGTAGGCGTGCTGAGGTCTGCCGCTGCGTGTGCAGCGAAAACAGTAGTCCTCGAAATTTCGATTCTTTGGAAAACAGGCCTCGTAAGGAGTGTTGGGGACAAAAGGGTGGCCGATGGCGGTCATGTCGTCGTAGTGCGCCTTGTTTCCCTCGAGAATGCGGATGTTCCCGTATGTTTCGTCTTCGTAGAAATCGATGGAGACGATGCACGCCTTGGCCTTATATTTTGACAACAGAGAGCTGAAATCCATATTTTTCCCTTCTTAAGAAGAAAGATATACCAATTTGATATGAAAAGTAAGTGAATAGCAAAAAAAAACACCCCCTACAGGGTGCATTTATAGTCCAAGTTGGAATATTTGTCTTAATGGTCTACCAAACTCCGCCGAAAACGGTGAAGGATAGGTTGATGGACCAGCTACGGGCTGTGGAGGCTTCGCGGTAAGTTCCGTATTTCTTATTCAGTTGAATGGCATCCTGTTCTTCCAGGTTTGTCTGGTCGACAATGACACGGAATGCTAATTCGACGGGAACTGGTGATACCTTGGTCCCTCCTGTCAGGGTTGTCGTTTCGCTCATGGCGACCGTGGAGTAGCCGAATCCGAAAACGAGGGAGTAGCCGGCGGTTTCGCAATCCCATCCTCCTATGTCTTCTCGATAAGAGTCGTTTTTCTTGTTTTCGTCATCATCTGTAGAAATGCTCCAGTCGGTATCTTCGGACAATGATCTGGAACCATATACATTCAGGCGTAAACTGGGACCTGCTTCTAGGAAGAAGTTTCTCGTCGGGTAGACTCTTAACAGCAGGGGAAAATCGAATCCGATTAACAGGAAGTCTTCGTCAAGAGCTTCGCATTTGGTCTTTCCGAATTTCTGAACATCGATGCAGTAGTCGTCCGATTCTCGTGAGTAGTAGGAAAGTCGGAAATCTGCTTCGAGATAGAGTCCTGCATACTTAATCGGTCTGTACATCCCCGCTAGACCTAAGTCAAAGGTGAAGCCTATTGTACCCTTGAATGGGTCTGCATAATTTTCGCTTTTGGAACCGGGGGTGTAGCGTCCCTTGACCTTTTCGCTGTTGTATATGCCTGCAAGTCCAAAGGAAATGTGGAACCCCGCGAAAAGGGAACTGCTTTCCATTCGATTCCACACAACATTTTTCAGTGAATCTTCCTTGGCGCGTTCGGCGGCAATGCTGTCTTTTATCGCGGCCTCTCGTTTGGCGATACTGTCAGGGATTGCCGGAGGAACAGCATTGTACTGGACGTAGGTCCCGTACATAACAGGAGAATTGTTTTGCTGCTGTACGGGGTACGCCTGCGGAGGCATCTGCTGTTGCGGTGCAGGGTACGCTTGCGGAGGCATCTGCTGCGGATTTGCGTCGGGTTGAGCAAATACTAGCGAGCATGCAAATAGAAGTAATGATCGGGTTCGCATAGAAAGCCTCCTTGTGAAACGGCAAGCTTACTTGATGCGTAGTCTTGCGTATTCGTACAGGCCGAGCGAAAGGGCTACCGAGGCGTTGTAGGAATGCGCTTCGGGCATCATCGGAATGCGGAGCACGGCGTCGCACTGTTTGCGGATAAAGGGCGGGAGGCCCACGTCTTCGCCACCGACGGCGATGACCGCCTGGTCGCTGAATTCAAAGCCGGCGAGGTTCGTCTCGGTGTCGGCATCGAGGCCCAGAATCTGGTAGCCCGCGAGCTTGAGTTCGCCGACGGCGGCTTCCAGGTTGTTCGGACGGCAAATTTTCATCTTGTCGAGCGCGCCTGCGGCAGAGCGGGCGACAGCCGGCGTAATGCCGCACATGCCCTTGGCCGGGAGCATCAAAAGGTCTACACCCAAGGCGAGTGCACTACGGATGCAGGCGCCCAGGTTGCGCGGGTCTTCGATGTTGGTGCCCACGGCAATCAGCTTGCGTTCGCCTTTTTGCTTGGCGGCAAAGTATTCTTCGCGGATATCTTCCCAAACCAGGAGTTCCTTTTCGTTGAGCAGGGCGACCACGCCGTGGTGCTGCGTCGTGTAGGTGTTCAGAACTTTGGAATCCACCTGCTGTACGTGTACATGGGCGCGCTTCGCGAGCTTTTGCAACTCATAGAGCTTGGGGTTGCCCGACTGGTGCATAAAGAGCACGCGGTGCACCTGCATGGGGCTACGTTCCAGAAGGTCGGTCACTTCGCGGATGCCGCCGATCGCGGTTTGCGGAGCGCCATCGGGGTCGCCGAAACTCACGCGGCGGTCGCCATCGGTCTTGCGGCGTGTGAAACCTTCGCGGTCCTTGTTGAATCGCGGACGTTCGCTGTTAAAACTTTCGCGCGGCTTGTTGAAATCGCGGCGGCGGAAATCCTCGAATCCTTCGCGGTGTTCGCGGGAATCGTCACGCGGTTCGCGGTCCTTGAAGTTGTTGCGGATAATGCCGAACTCAGTTTCTTTGTTCTTGTCGAAAGCCATGTTTCTTCCTTTTAAAAATTTTCCTTGGATTGCTTCGCACTGCGTGCTCGCAATGACGTTTTGTCTTAGGGTTTTTCCCTACAAATGATAATCTGGTCCATCTTGATGTCGGTCAGCTTTTGCACGAGCGGCTCCACGCTAATCTGCTTTGGCGTTGCAATGCCTGCCTTGTGGGCGTTCGGGTGCTTTGCCAAAAAGCGGTCGTAGTAACCCTTGCCGTGCCCGCAGCGTTCGCCGGTCAAGTTGAATTTGGTGCCGGGAACCAGGAACACGGTGAAGTCGCCCTCGTAAGCGGGAATGTCGCCGCGGGGTTCCATGATGCCGAACTTGCCCTTGACCAAATCTTTCTTGAGGCTTTGCACGTGGCAGAACTCCATGGTCGTGGGGCCCGTGCAGCGGGGGAGCAGCAGACGGTCTTCGTCGGCAAGCTGCTCGATAATCGGCATAATGTTCGGTTCGCCCGTGAGCGGGTAGAACGCCGCCACCTTGCGCGATTCCCTGTAACCCTTGATGGCGTGGACTTCTTCCCACGGGTTTCCGATGAGTTCTTCGCCGTCGCGTTTTTTGCGCAACATCTCGAAAAGCGGCCGGGAGCCGAAAATCAAAAGGAGTAAGGCAGAAACGAGAAGTACAGATTCCATAATGATGCCTGCGGGGGTTTTGTCCAGTAGCGGGCGGTTAAGGTGAGTCGTAAAAATTTAGTCGGGGTCGCCTACGCGCTTTGCGTTGGGCAGGTTCTGTTGCAAAATTTCGGTCCACAGGGCGCGCTGCCAGTTCATGAGGTGCGCCTCTTCGTAGCGGGCCTCCCAGGGCATGTCACCCGGAGCGGCTAGCCAAATGAGCTGCGCCTTGTTGGCCAAGAGCGACGGGTCGAGTTCCAGTTCTTCGGCTTTAAGGTCGCGCCAGGTCTTGAGCACCGAAAGCAGGTCGGAGTTCGGCACCACCGGCGGGGGCGGGGCCTTGGGGAGTCTTTCGGGCCAGTCCGATTGCGGCACGGCCACGGCCGTCTGCAGCATGTTCACGAATGAATCCAGACGCTCGTCGCGGAAATTGCGGGGGAGCTTCGGCAACTTTTCCAAGTCCACGGTCGGGAAATTCGCCTCGCTGCGGCGTGCGATGGCGAGCATGAGCTCCACCGGCATCACCTTGTAGGGCGGGCGGTCCAGTTCCTGGGCCTGGTTTTCGCGCCATTCCCAGAGGAACTTGAGCACGTTCAGGGCGCACGGCGAAAGCGGTGCAGAACCCGTGACGCGCCAGGGGTCCTTTCTCTGCGGAGCGGGGTGCTTGGCGTGTTCGATTAAGGCATCGCACTGTTCGGTAAGCCAGCTCATGCGGCCAGCCTCTTGCAGTTTTTCCACGAGAATCGCGCAGAGTTCGTGCAGGTAGAACGTGTCGTGGATGGCGTATTCGCACATTTCGAGCGGCAGCGGTCGCGTCGTCCAGTCGGCACGCTGGTTTTCTTTCTTGAGTTCGTCACCGAAGTATTCGCGGACCAAGTCCGCAAGGCCCAGGTGATCTTCGCCCAGAATCTTTGCCGCGAGCATGGTGTCAAAAATCTGCTTCGGCGAGAATCCGTAAGTCTGCCACAGCAGTCGCAAGTCGTAGTCGGCGCCGTGGAAAATGAGCGTCTGCATGGCGCGGGCCTTGAACAAAGGGGCAAGGTCAAGCCCACACAGCGGGTCCACAATGTAGTGGTGCTCGCCGATGGTAATCTGGATCAGGCAAAGACGGGTGGTATAATGGTACATGGAATCCGCCTCGGTATCGACGGCGGCCATTTCGTACAGCTCCAAATCCGCGAGCAAATTCGCGAGCGATTCTTCGCTATCTACCAGGATGTATTTTTCGTCTTGCATCGGTAGGGTGAAATGTAATAAAATTTTTGGGTGAAGGGGGAAGGCTCCCCCTGCTTGCAGCCTTGCCTTGTTGTCACCCTGGAGCGCAGCAAGAGGGTCCAAGGCAAGTCTTCCAGCACCCCCTCGCCTAAGGGGCTCTGCCCCCTAAAACCCCCGGCACCTCCTTTCCCAGCCCGCGTCATGCCGATGGAAATCGGCATCAGCTTTTCATGTCCGAAAAAAAACGCTCCGGCTCAGCCTGCTCCGCACGCGGACAAATTACGGCCTTCGGCCTTTACTGTCCGCTTAGCGGCCAGGCATTCGCCGTCGCTTTTCTCAAAGCCCTGTTTTTTGTTTAAAATTTTTAAAGGAAGAAATCTAGCTCACCTAGATTCCGACAAATAATTCTTTACGCAGCGGACGGGAAGGCCAAAGTTTTTATCATGAATCCTATCATACATAAAATATGAATAACGGTAATCAACCAATCCATTCGCTCCACCTTCTGATTCCTCAGACGGCAACCAATAATTGCAAGCATCTCCAATATCTTCATACACAGCATTAAGTTCAGGATGCGAAACTAGTTTCCCTCCCCCACGCAAAGCAGAAAAGCCACTTTCATTGCCTCCATACGAAGCTTTTGATATCGCACGAGATGCAGACTCATCTCCATGAATCAAAGCTCTCCATTCGGTTTCGTTCATCACATGCCATCCCTCAGGGCATATTCCCTGTATTTGGAGATCGCTCCATTCAGCCTCATAAACAATTCCTGGAGCAATTGAATCAGGACAATTTTGCGTCGTACCCGTCCATACACTATCGCATGCCTTCGGGAGTCCCATTGCCTCGCTCCAGGAGTACAATCCACCAAAATAGTGTTCGCAAAACCAAGGGTCATCATCATAACAGTATTTTTCGACTTTGTCATCGTCAAAAACAGAGGTTCCCAATTTTATTTGTGATCCGTAGTTCAGATTCTGAGCAAAAGCCTCAAATTCTGGCACACTAACATATCCCGTTTTTATAACGATGGTCCTATACTTCTGTCCATCACGCGGATCCTCGAAAGTTCCATATTCCATCTTTTTATTAAATACACTGTCTTCTTTAAATAATTCCTTGAATGTATAGACTTTTTCTGAAGAACTTGAATACACAACCAATTCATAAACGCCATTTACACATTGATATATTTCCCATACATCTGTTGTCTTATTTTTTTTCTCAACAATTTTTCCTTCTTCAGAGCAAGTCCACGCCTTACTTGACGAAGATTTTGCATTCGAGCTACTGCTAGATTGTACCGTTATTGCGGAACTAGAATTTTTCTGCGAGCCATTCGAATCAGGCTTCAAAGACGAAGAAGAACCATTCTCCCAACCATTCTCGCCGACACTCGAACTGGAACCAAGGTCCTCATTGCTACTCAACGAGATTTCACCGACTGAATCAGGAGCGGAGCTACCAGACTCATCGCCACACGCAATGAAAATACACGCAAAGACAAGCGCAAATACTAACCGACCAAAAATGGATTGTTTCGCCCTTACAGGGCTCGCAATGACGTTTGTAAAAATCTTCACAGAAGACCTCCGGTAACCTCAAAAATAAACTCGCAAACAAATATAAAAATAAGTTGTTCGGCTAGATTTTGGCGTTAGCCAAATCGAATTCTTGTGGCAATTTAATCTATACTTCTAGCAGATTTCGACCGATTTTATGGATTTCGTTACTAAATCTATTTTTGTTTTGTAAAAAGAAATAAATTTTTCGAAAAAATGTCGGTGAGCGTTCAAAAAATGCGTGTATAGTATAGACAGAGGCATTTCTTTCTGCCGCTTTGCGGAATTTCCCGTGAAGAAACTACAAAAGGCAATAATGACTAGAGAAGAATTTGCCGTTTTTCAGCATAAACTGAAAAATGCGGATGATAACGGACTTGACCTTGACGCAATCGTCAAGGAATACGAACATCGGAATGTTTATTTCTACAATGATGGGTGCATCAAGAAGATTCTCGCAAGCGAGAAGAACTTGATGCTCACAACGGATCTCATCAATGCGGCGCTGAACCTTGTCGGTTCGGACCGTATTGAGAATCCGAAGCTTGTAAACCCCTATATTCCTGGCGAAATGGGTTACCGTAGTATTGAACCCGATTTGCTGCTGACTAACGACCGCGGCGAAAATATTCCGCGCGACCGCATCTCTGTTGACGTTCAGCACGAAAATAACGATTTTCTGTTCAACGACCGTTTGGTTCTTTATGTGGCTCGCCTTACGAGCAGCATGGAAAAGGTTGGAAAGTTTACGCGCCTGGAAAACCTGCATGTGGTCAGTTTCCAGTTTTTCGATGCGTTCAAGGAATCCCCGAATTATCGTCATAAGGTGCAGCTCCGCAATCAGGAGCAGCGTGTATATTTTGAACGGCAGACGGTGACTCTCATCGAAGTGAACAAGTTCCTCAAGCAGAAGGAAAAGTTCGAAGGCGACAACAGCCGCATCGCACAGTGGCTCCGTGCCATCGATACGCTCAACCGTGAAGCCGATTTTAGCGAGTTTGCTACCGACCCCGTGTTCAAGGTCTTGCAAAACGAGGTGAAATTGTGTAATTTTAGTGCTAGATATATGCGTTGCGAATTGATGAAAGACTTTGATGAAGCTTGGCTGAAGCATCGAACAGCCTGCGAAATCGCGAAGAAAATGCGCGATAAGGGTGTAGATATTTCCATTATAAAGGAAACGACTAATCTTTCCGAAAAAGAAATTCGCGAACTCTAATTGCTCCCAAAAATGCTTTGCTAGGCGGTCTGATGACCGCCTTTTTGCTGTATAACACGTATGTATTTCAACTCAGCAAAGCCTTCGAGACAAATTATTTTTGACCCGTTAACATTCAAATAAATGCGAGCCTAGCTTTAAACTAGGCTTTTTAGTTGTCAAAGGGATTGCGGCTGCGCCAGTCTCCGCTACGCGGCTGGCTTGCCTCAAGCTCATAATTTGCCTCTTCGCACTTCGTGCATGAGCCAAATTATGCCGCACCCTCTCCCCCAAGGGGTCTCGGGTCCGACCCATTATCATTCGAATACAAAAAAGGCCTAGCTTTATGCTAGGCTTCTTTTGTATTCGAGCGGGAAAAGGGATTGATTCGTCGCTAGTCTCCGGTCTGCGACCGGCTAGCTCCTCACCCTGACGGGCTTATCGCTGCGCTCAAAGTCCTAAATTCTTTCCACGGGCTAGCGCCCACAAAAGAATTTAGTCGGCCCCTCTTCGAGTGTCCGTGTCCATCGCCTACTTGTAAAAACAAAAGAACCACCTGTTAGGTGGTTCTTTCGTTTTTAGAGCGGGAAAAGGGACTCGGACCCTCGACCCCGACCTTGGCAAGGTCGTGCTCTACCAACTGAGCTATTCCCGCGGGGTTGCTCAATTATAGAATAATTGGGCGGAGGTGTCAAGGGGAAGGTGCCGCAAAAATGAATTTTTTTGCAGAAAGCGGCTTTTGGGGCCGTTACCCCTTGCGGTAACCGTTCGGGTTGTTCTTTTGCCAGTTCCAAGCGTCGCGGCACATTTCCTCGATGCCGAACTGGGCCTTCCAGCCGAGTTCCTTGTAAGCCTTTTCGGGGTTGCAGTAGCAGGTGGCGATGTCGCCTGCGCGGCGGGGCTTGATGCTGTAGGGCACCTTGATGCCGTTCACCTTTTCAAAAGCGTGCACCACGTCGAGCACGGAGTAGCCGTGGCCTGTTCCCAGGTTGTAAATGGCGAGTCCGCACTTGTTTTCGATGGCCTTGAGCGCGCTCACGTGGCCTGCGGCGAGGTCGCAAACGTGAATGTAGTCGCGCACACCGGTTCCGTCGGGGGTGTCGTAGTCGTTGCCGAACACGCCGAGTTCCTTGCGGATGCCTACGGCGGTCTGCGTAATGTAAGGCATTAAGTTGTTCGGAATGCCGTTCGGGTCTTCGCCGATGCGGCCACTTGGGTGGGCGCCAATCGGGTTAAAGTAGCGGAGCAGCACCACGTTCCATTCGGGGTCTGCCTTCTGCACGTCGATCAGTACCTGTTCCAGCATCGACTTTGTCTGGCCGTAAGGGTTGGTGATGGCGCCCTTCGGACATTTTTCGGTGATGGGAATTTCTGCGGGATCGCCGTACACGGTGGCCGACGACGAGAAGATGATGTTCTTGCAGCCATTGTTGCGCATGGCGTTTAACAGCACGAATGTCGCATTCATGTTGTTTTCGTAGTATTCCAGCGGCTTGGCGACCGATTCGCCAACGGCCTTGAGCCCGGCAAAATGGATGCAGGCATCAAAGTGGTTTTCCTTGAAAATCTTGTCCATGGCGGCAGCGTCGCGGGCGTCTGCCTTGATAAAGGGAATTTCTTGCCCGACGATTTCAGCGACTCTGCGGAGCGATTCGTCGCAGGAGTTCACCAGGTTGTCGACGGCGACAACGGAATGGCCTGCCTTATAAAGTTCGATAATCGTGTGGCTGCCAATATAACCTGCGCCACCAATAACTGCAATTTTCATAAATTGTCCTTCAAATTTTTGGGGAAATATATAAAATTATGGGTGAAATGGCGTCAAAAGGGATTGCGGCAGCGCCAGTCTCCGCTACGCGGCTGGCTCGCCGCCCTACGGGCTCGATGCAAGCTTCGCTTGCCACAAGCTCATAATTTGCCTCTTCGCACTTCGTGCATGAGCCAAATTATGCCGCACCCTCTCCCCCAAGGGGTCTCGGGTCCGACCCATTATCATTCGAATACAAAAAAGGCCTAGCTTTATGCTAGGCTTCTTTTGTATTAGAGTGGGAAAAGGGATTGATTCGTCGCTAGTCTCCGGTCTGCGACCGGCTAGCTCCTCACCCTGACGGGCCTCCCGCCCTTTAGGGCGTGAGTTCCTAAACAACTCGCAAGCACTTTGTGCGCCTCGTTGTTTAGTCGGCCCCCCGACCCCGAGGGGTCTCAGGTACTGCATACCATTGTCTAGCGATAAAACAAAAAAGAACCACTTTGAAGTGGTTCTTTTTGTTTTAGAGCGGGAAAAGGGACTCGGACCCTCGACCCCGACCTTGGCAAGGTCGTGCTCTACCAACTGAGCTATTCCCGCGGGGTGACCCAATTATAGAATAATTAGGTGGCTATGTCAAGGGTTGGTGCAAAGAAAAAATTAAAATTCCGTTTTTTTTGCCCCGAAGTTCGAAAAATCCCGCTTTTACGCACAAAAATCCATGGGGAAGGGGGAGCGGAAGCTTGGCGAAGAGGTCTTCCGAAATCAAGAAATCCTGTCCGAGTTTGGAGCAGAGGGTCTGGATTCGGGACGTGGTGTTCAGCACGTCGCCGTGGTACGCCATTTCGCTGCCAAAGTTTCCGACCTCGGTCGAGATGACCTTCCCGCAGTGGGCGGCGGCCTTGAATGCAGGGCAGATACCGTAGCGCTTGATGAATTTCCCCTTTGTTCTGGCTAGACACTCGGCAAAGTCGTGGAAACATTCCAGCGGACGGGCCCTGCGGTGGCAGTCTTTCGTTTTCCAGGTCAGGAACACTCCGTCGCCTGCGATTTGGTAGATTTCGCCATGGTTCTCTTCGCAACAGTTCGACAGGAGCCTGTAGTAGTCGCGGATAAAGTTGCTGTAGGTGACATGTCCCAGTTCCTCGGCGATTTCGGTGGAATGTTTCATGTCGATGAACATGAAGATAAGGTCTTCTTCCTTGGGGTCCTGGTACTTGCCGAGCAGGGTGTTTATGAAAACGCGGGTGCCGAATTTCTTGTGTACCGAACGCACAAAGGTGATGAGGTGCCCTAGCAGGAATAGCGAGAAAATAAGGATGTGGCTGCTGGGTTCCTTGAAAAACTGGATGACTTGTTTTAGCGAGGCTTCGTTGATCAGCCCTTCGCTCTTGTCAATCTTCCAGATGAGAATGCAGAGAGTGAGGTTTGCGCAGATGCTTGCCAGAAAGAAGCAGGAGCGGATCAGCAAGGCGGCGGCGACGGGGCGCTTGTCCATCTCGTCTTGCAGGATCATCACGTCGTAGATGGCGTGCGAAAGTCCCGAAAACAGGGACAGCTGCAGCATGAACAGCAGGCGGCTGGGGTCTATGCCTTTGCCGGAACCGTATTGGAACAAAAGGGACGTAAGAAGGGTCGCGATAACCCAGCTAAGGATATAAAAGCATACGGCCTTACATTTACGTTGCGTCAGTCGAGTAATGGCCATGGAACCTTCAGTGAATAAATAGGGGGAGAGCCCAGATCATGGCGATAATAATAATATCTTTATACGATTCGTCAAGTAGAAGGGCCGAAGCAAGGAAGAAAATCGTAGTGGATATCGTCAAAAAAATCAGGAGCGGGAGCCGCTTCTTCATCTTTTGTTTCCAACTTATGTTTTCTTCGTTGCGCATACTTCTTATATAAATAATCTAATTTTTAGCAAAAGATTCATTCGTATTAAAAAATTATATTGTTAAAACATGTTTTGTGTCTATCTTCACATCCCCTTTTGCAAAAAAGTTTGCGATTATTGCGATTTTCGGGTAATGCCGGCCCAGTCTAAACTCTACAAAGAGTATACGGATGTAATTTGTAAGCAAATTGTATGTTTCGAAAGCGAGCGCCCGGGACTGTTGAAGACGGCAGAGACGCTTTATCTTGGAGGGGGAACTCCTTCGGCATTACCGCCCACTTACCTGCGCCAAATTTTCGAATGCCTTGCTTCGGTGGGGGTTGCTGCGGGTCGTTTGCGTGAAGTCTCGATGGAGTTCAATCCGGAATCGACGGATGAATATACGGTGGAGTCGGCGCTTTCGCTTGGAGTGAATCGCGTGAGTCTCGGCTTGCAGACTTTCGATGCGGACCTGCTCAAGCTGGTGGGGCGCTCCCATTCGGTGGAGCGGGGGCTCGAGGCGCTTCGGTTATTGACCTCGATGCCAAATTTGCAGGTGAATGCCGACCTGATGTTTGACCTTCCGGGGCAAACCGTAGAAGGCTTTTTGGCCGACGTCGACCGCCTTTCGGATTTTCCGTTGAATCATGTCAGTTTCTATGGATTGAATGTTTCTCCGCGTTCCAGGCTTGGACACAGGGTTTCACGGGGGGAGCTGTCCGTGAACGAAGATCTTTATGAACCGATGTATCTAGGGGGTGTCGAAATCCTTGAACGAAAAGGCTTTGTACGCTACGAAGTGTCGAATTTCGCAAAGCCCGGTTTTGAAAGCTCCCATAACCGGAATTATTGGGACCGTGGCGAGTACGCGGGCTTTGGTCCCGGTGCGCACAGCTATATAGGAGGAACGCGTTTTTACGCTCCCGAAATTTATCCGCGCTGGAAAGACTATGTCAATTCGGAATGTCCGGCTGATGCGCTTATGGTCGATCGCCTGAATCGCGATGATGAACTGATGGAGCTTATTTGGCTTTCGCTTCGGCAGTCGAAGGGGCTCCGTTTCGAGGATCTCCGTGCCTTGGGAATCGATAATCCCGAATCGCGTTCTGCCGCTTGTGTGGACAAATGGATCCGTAAGGATTTTGTAATAAATAAAGATGGAATTCTCCGCCTGCAAGGGCGCGGTTGGATTTTTATGGATGAAATCGTCACAGATCTTGCAAACGCTTATTCCAACTTGGAATAATCCGCTTTGGAATGCGGGTGAGATACGAGTCACAACTATAATTTTTGTTGTTCGTTTTCTAAAAAAAAATCATATATTTGGAATGTGTATTATGCAAAGTTTTTTTTGCGTGTGTTCAGTTTTTTGCCGAGGTCGTAATGTTGCAAGTCAAGACAAATTTTCTTTCGCTGATTCTGCTGTCGATGCTGAGTTTTTCGACAGGTGTTTTTGCGTTGGATTATCCGGACTGTACGGACTACGAATCGGTTCCCGACGAAGACAAGGGCTTGTGCAAGTATTACCGTATTTGGGATGACCGCGGTGCTCAGTTGTGGGTGGTTCCTCCCGGAGAAAATCCGTTTAACAAGTCGGCTGCAATCAAGGGGGCAACGTTTTACGTGTATGCCCCGAGTGAAGAAGGCCTGGGCCGTGATTCTTTGACGCTTGAATTGGCTGACTCGAAACTTCCTAAGGAAGAGGCCATTATCAAGAACCTTACGGCGGTGAAAGCCGATAACGAAACCGGTCTCGTGAATGTCCGAATCGGAAGCCGCTACGAGTTGAACAATTTCCCGCTGGGTACGTCGGATGATGCGGCGGGTTCGGACCCGAAGGTGAGCCTCATCTACAATTTCTATGTCCCGTACCTGAAGTACTATGTCGAGAGCAAGGAAATTACCAGCAAGTCGCAGATGTCCTACGAGGTAGGCGATACGATGCATGTCGATGTCGAGGCCATCATCCCGATCGGCCATGCGAAGGGCCGCGTTGACTCGGCTCTCCAGAGGACCTTCTACATTACGGCAGAAGGACAGAGCGAATCGATGATGTTCCTGAGCGAAGGTGGCAAGAACCTGAAACTGTCCGACGGAACGATCCGCTTGGATATCAAGGACGGCAAGGGCAAGTTCATGGTGGTTTCGACCAAGGCTATCAGTGACGGTTCGACTTTCACGATGAACGCTTTCCCGGACAGCTTGAACAATAACGAGTTTATCTTGAAAAATCCGTTCCCCGGCGAATACCAGTTCACGAACCCCGATATGCCGACCTTGGATAGCGCAGCCATTTTTGATACCGATGGCGACGGCATTGGCGACAGCATTGCGACCTGGTTTGGCGGCAAGATGGACTCGGTCTCGGTGGATTCCTTCTACTACAGCTGGCCGAACGACGATTCCTTTGAAAAGTATAGCGGTGACGTCAAGCAGAAAAAAGACGTGTACGGGCTCCCCGACGTGAAGGTTGAATTGCAGAAAGATTCTGCGACGGGTGCGGTCAAGGCCTTTGTCTGCACAACGGTCGGAAACCGTTGCGAAACGTTGCAGACGGCTCTCGCCGATAGCATTGGAGCAGCCATCCAAGAAGCAACCTTGATTAAGGGAAATACGGGAAGCGCAACCGACACTCTGCTTGTTCGATTCAACAAGGATATGGATACATCGTGGACGACCGGTCGCGGTTTGAAGCTGAATGGATCCTCGATTGATGTGACGGCGTTCATGAAGGACGGTAACCTGTGGGCGTTCGTAGTGGATACGGGTATCGTGCGTGTGGGCGATATGCTCAAAATCGAGACGGTCTGTGGTGCCGAATGTCCGGACGGAATCTTGACTGCCGCCGACGGAGTTCCGACAAACAAGAACAACCAGGAAGTTCCGGTGCAGAATGCGGGCCGCGTCTTGGTCGACAACGAAAATAACGGTTTCTATGACCGCGATGGCGATGGCCGGATGGACAGCGCTTCGGTCGGCTTTGAAACTCCGATTACCGAAGAAGACCTGAAGAATATGGACATCACGTTCTACTGGCTCGATGGCGACGGCGAATTGCTTGCAATCAAGCCGAACCTTGCGGACCTTACGATTTCGGCGGATGGTCGCGTGCTGGGTTATGCGCTCGATAATCCAGAAAAATACGATGTCAAGGAAATGCTTACGGGCATTGACAAGTCCTATTCCAAGGGCGGAAAAATTGAGTACGGTTACGCGACGATTTCGAACAAGCTCTCGGTCAATGGCAAGGATACGACGGAATCGGCGGATTACAACATGCGTGACTACATGCCGCCTGTGATTTCTTCGACTTTCCTGCAACCGGAATCGTTCCAGGAAATGGAACCGGACAAGTTCAAGGTAACGTTCTCCGAGGCAATGGACTACAAGAACGCAACACTGTCTGATGACTGTCTCGCGTTCTATGTCGATGGACAGTGGGTGCATTACAACTTGAGCTCTGCGGAATGGAGCGACAATGGCCGTACGGTGACGCTGTTTATGGAAGCGGGCGAAGACTTGTCTTCCCGAATGAACCCGGCGGACTCGGTGCGCTTCGATAACTTTACGAGCGGCCTTGCAGATACCAAGGGCAACAAGGTCTCGGAAATGGCGCCGACCGTGTTGGTCGAAGGTGATCCGCGCTTGATTATGAAGACGAACTCTTTTGCGGATTTGAACAAGGCCGCGGAATTGAGCGAACGTGCAAAGCCGTTTACCATCGAACATGTGAAGAATGCCAAGGAAGCGTCCGACCAGTCTTCCCTCGGAGTGCTGATGGATGTCGCCTTCTCGACCATTATGTCTAAGGATGATTCCGTTGGTGCATCCGTTCCGAATATGGACAAGATCGGCTTGACTTGGGAACTGTATGTCTACACGAACCTGGGTGCCTACGTGGGTGGCGCCTCGGGAAATATCGACTGTAACGATCCGTTCTTCGAAGGCAACTGCCTCGAAAATCCGGATAAGCTCTATGTGCGTTGGAATATGCGTTCCGATGACGGTCGCAGGGTCGGCGCGGGAATTTATTTGGCGAAGTTCAAAATCAAGGTCTACGGCGCCAAGGATGATTTTAAAGTTGAAAGAATCTTTAGATGGGGCATTTCTTCTAGGAAGCACTAAATGGAGATTCTTTCCGAGGGTACGAACATGATGAAGACTGTGAAATACTTATCGACAATGTTGCTCGCGATGGCCGCAGGTGCTGCGGCTCAGTCGCCGGCTTCTCTGCCGCCGCCCGAAAACCCGGCGACGGGTATCTGGATTCAGCAGGTGGGCGATATTGTGCCGCATGCTGCGACAAAGGCGACCTTGTACTATACCAAGTACGAGGAAAACGACCGCGTGAAGAGTATCAGCTACCAGTACGATGGTGCGGGCTACCTGCTCATGAAACCGTCGGACAAGAAGACTCTTTGTACGATGGGCGACGGACTTGTCGGTGCTGACGGTATTGTGCACCATCCCGATGGAGACCTCCTGATTGCTGGCCAGAATAGGGAAATTCATAAGGTGAACAAGACGGCGAAAGACTCCAGTAAAAAGTGTCTGGTCAAGACGTCGTATCCAAAGCAATATACAAACGGTTTTTGGCATCTCATGATGGACCCGAACCAGAAATGGTTGTGGGCTGCGGGAATTCCTGGTTACCTGTTCCGTTATTCCACAAAAATCGACCCGTCGGTGGGTAACTTTGCGTCGAACGGTTACAAGGTGACCCTTCGTCCGAAATCTACGAACCGCCGTAAGGATGACAAGCTGTCGACCGTGATTTGGGATGGCGATGGAACCGCTTTCTTTACCTATTCCGATTATGCGGGTGGTGGATGCGAAGCGGGCGGTGGCTATGCGGCCTGTGACTCGTCAGCCCGTAAGGCGAGTTCGGCGAATGCTTATTTCGGCATGTTTACCGATACGACTTGGACCAAGGTGACTCGCGAAAACCAGGCGAACATTGGTGGGGAAATTGGAGAATCGGTCATTACGTCGGTGGGAACGAAAATCTTGATCGACTCCCTTGAAGGTGCCCATGGTGGTGCGTACGATACCTACTCCAAGACGATCTTCGTGTTCGGTGGTTCGCGCATTGTGCAGATTCAGCCTTACAAGGATATGGCGGGAAATCAGCAGGCGAAAGTGGTGGCAATGATTGACCTCCGCGAATTCTTCTTTACCGAAACCAAGGCGAACATGACTGGCCCGAGAACGCCCGGCGTAGGTTGGCGTCTGGACCAGGGTACGACTGACGGGTACGGCCATTTGTTCGTGGCGTCCAATACGGGTCACATGATTTTTGTGGACTATGCGGCAAACCCGAAAAAGCAAATCAACGACAATGTGCTTGTTCACGTACAATGGATCGATAATTATCTGGATGACCTGGCTCCGCTTTCGGGCGTGGGCGTTATCCGTGTAGGCGGCAATACCGGTGAAGATGAAATATCCAGCGCTTCGCAGAGTAGCTCGTCTCTGGTGGAATACCAGGAGTCATCTAGCAGCGCGAAGTCTAGCAGCAGTACCGGAAATGGTGGCAGCAGCAATAGTACCGGCAACAGCTCCGGTAGCAACGGCGGCAGCAGCAATAGCACGGGCGACAGTTCCGGCAGCAATGGCGGCAGCAGCAATAGTACCGGCAACAGCTCCGGCAGCAACGGCGGCAGCAGCAATAGCACGGGCGACAGCTCCGGCAGCAACGGCGGCAGCAGCAATAGCACCGACAGCTCCGGCAGCAACGGCGGCAGCAGCAATAGCACCGGTAACAGCTCCGGTAGCAACGGCGGTAGCAGCAATAGCACCGGTGACAGCTCCGGCAGCAACGGCGGCAGCAGCAATAGCACCGGCAACAGTTCCGATAGCAACGGTGGCAATGGTAACAGCAGCTCTTCGAAGGGCAACGGTAATGGCGAAGATGTCGATAATCCGTCGTCTTCGAGCAGGTTCCATGGTTCGGGCGACGATGTCGACGTTAGGTCGAGTTCTTCGAGAATGTACTATGGAGCAGACGATGTTGATTACGGTGATGATTCTGGCCTGGATAACTACCCGTCTGCCGATGACTTCGAGAAGGGAGATTCCTTGGTCAAGAAGACCGTGGTGATGGAACCCACGGATCCTGATCCGAATAACCCGAAGATTGTGGTCATTGCAGGCAACAGCTATCTGCTGACGGACGATCCGAAGGGTATTCCGATGGATTTACGCTTTGATTCTGGCCTGGATTCGGCTAAGGTCGGTGACATTATCGCCATTACGCTGGATCCGGATAAGGTGAAGGAATATTTCGGTACGGCGGATTCCTTGACGCTGTTGCCGGGTCAAAATGTAAAACTGGTTGATCCGAGCAACGGCAAAATCACCGACAAACTGGTCGTGAATGCCGATGGCAGCGTCACGATTTTCGTGACGGCCAATCAGGTGGTCAATGGCGGCACCATCAAGGTGTACGGCGGTGGAGAGATGGTTATTATCGACAACATCAACTTCTACGACCCGATTCCGGATAGCCGCATGGGCTACATCAAGGATTCCGATGATGACATGGCGTTCGACTACCTGGAAATTCTCTTGAAGGATACCTTGCCCGATAGCTATTACCTGGATGGCGTCAAGCTTGTCGTTGGCGGAAAGACCTATGACTGTGTCAACCCGACAATCAAGGGTGACCGAATCCAGGTAGATGTGAGCGGCTTGAATTTGCCGGGCGTGGGAGAGTTCCCGAAGGATGCCAAGGCGTTGATCACTTACGCTGATAAGGCTGGAACGGGGGCGACTTATCTCCGCGAGGTTCCTGTGACGGAAGTGGGCAGCAACGTGATTAAGGACGCTTATGCCATCCGTAACGCAAACGGCCTTGACTCCCTGTTCCTGCAGTTCAATATCGACCTGATGCCGGTTGATGTTAATTCTCCCGACATGCTTGTGATGCTCAAGCAGGAAGGGGCTCGGTATGGGCTGGACGAAGTGCTTAAGGTCTATATGCCCGCGAAGGATATTGTAATTCTGGTCGGCAAGACCTTCAAGCTGAAGGGCGCATTCAAGGATAGTGTGTCTCTCTATCCGAGCGTGACCTTTGAGAGTCTGCCGAATATTACCTCCGACGAATACGAACGCGAAGTGGCTGTCAAGGTGGTGGATCGCTTCCCGTCGTCCAAGAACGTGGAATACTGGGATACCGACGGAGATGGCGTCCTGGATAGGATCGTGGCCGTGTTCGACAGAAAGCTGACCCAGGCGGATATCGATAGTACGCTCTATATGTCGTTCCCGTGGTACAGCTATCGCGGTATGATGATCCAGTTGCAGGCGCAGCCTGCTGACCTGAAGCTTGACCCGAATGATTCGACCCGGGTGATTTGGGAAGTGGTGTCTCCGACCCGCTTGGCGGATGGCGTTACGAGCATCAGCGACAACCTGCCTCAGGCAAACGTTTATACCTATTACAAGGTCTTTGACGAAACATTCGTGAACGAAGAATCCGCTCCCCTGGTCGACAAGATGTCCCCTGTCGTTGCAAGCGCTACGTTGAGCTACGGCAAGAAGGCGGATACCTTGTTGGTGGTGTTCTCCGAAGCGATTAACCATAAGAACCTCAAGAGCAATGACTACTTCTCCTATATCCATGGTGAAGAAACGATTGAGCTCAATCCGACGCGTATCGACTGGTCGCCGGATGGATTGAGCGCAAAGCTGGTGTTCAATGGTAGCCAGGGAACCATTATGCCGGGCGACTCGCTTGTGGTGCGTAAGGGACTCAAGGATGCCATCAAGGATAACTACGGCAACATTGCTGGCGAAAATCCGCAATCGGTCATTATCGGCGGTCTGCTGAACCATCTGGTCGAGGCGACCAATATGGGCAGCTTCGATGCGAACGATGACCGTATCGTGGATGAGGATAGCAACAAGACCTACACCTTGCAGACGGTGAGCTCCGTGAACCTGCGCTATGTGCCGGGAACCACGACTAAGGAAGATATGGAGAAGGAAGGGGCGCTAGGACAGCTCGTGCAGCTGGGCGAACGCTTCGTGCCGCAGCTCCTCGACCGTGCCCAGGTTTCTTCGGATGGTTCCTATGACCCGTCGGTGCTTGATTCCCTGAAGCCCGAAGATGTGTACATCTCGTTCATCGTGAATTACTTCGATCACCTGGGCCAGTACGTGAACGATACGGTGATTACCGTTCCGTGTAACAGCCCGAAGTTCGGCGGTAACTGCTTGGAAACCGACAAGAAGGTCTTTGTGAACTGGAACTTCAAGGATCACAAGGGACGCTTCGTGGGAACCGGCATTTACAACGTCCAGTTCAAGATGATTGTCCGTTACGAAAACCGTAAGATCGAGGAACAGATCAAGGACAAGTGGGGCGTCCGCCGCAAGAAGCACAAGAAATAGCATTGAGCACGGGCTTCGCCCTTTGAGGTGTGAGCCCGGGTGCAAAGCACCCTATGGGTAGAATATGAAAAAACATTCAGCTATTGCTGAATGTTTTTTTTGTCTCAAAGCCCAAAGCTCCCGAAGGGAGCGAGCTCGTAGCTCATACCTGTTATTTGTTAATCGCTGCTAGGAACGCTTCCTTCTTGTCTTGCAGGAATTCCTTGCTGTTGTACTTGCGAATACGGCGCAGCGCCTGGTCGCGCAGCTGACGCACGCGTTCGTGGGAAATGTTCATGGATTCGCCCACTTCGCGGAGTGTCTGCGGGGCTTCCTGGTTGATACCGAAGATACCGGTGATCACCTTGGCTTCGCGTTCCGGGAGCTGTTCCATGAGGTCGCGGGCGAGGGCTTCGACGCTCTGGATTTCGGATTCGTTTTCCGGGTTCGTCGCGGTACCGTCGGGCAACACTTCGGCGTAAGTGGCCTTGGAGTCTGCCTTAAGCGGACTGTCGAAAGAAACGCCGCGCTGACCGATCTGGATGAGTTCGCGGATTTCTTCGTTGATTTCCTTACCGCGGCTCTGTTCGTGCAAAGCCTTACGCACGCGCAGGTGCTGGTTCGCCGGCAAGCGAATCAGGTTGCCCTGTTCGTTGATGGCACGGGTAATGTAAGCCTTGATCCACCAAACGCCGTAGCTGATGAACTTAAGGCCGCGGGTATGTTCGAAGGATTCGATGGCGCGGACAAGTCCCATGGCGCCTTCGCTCACCAGGTCCGGCAGCGGAATCGGGCAGCCGCGGTACTGGATGGCGACCTTGAGCACGAAACGCATGTTGGCGGAAATGAGTTTCTTGCGGGCGATCTTGTCGCCTTCTTTTGCTTTCTGGAAAAGGACTTGTTCTTCTTCGCGGGAAAGCGGTGCAGTGCGTCTAATATCTTCGAGGTATCTCTTTAGTGTAGTATCTGTGGAGTCAATATGCATTTTATAACCTTATGTCCTTAATATCGTATTTTTTTAAGCAAGATGCGTGCCAAAAGTGTAAAAAAATTGCAAAGTGTATCAATTTTAGTGGAAATTGTCACGATTTTATGAATCTTGTCTTAAAGTATAGAATAATTGTCTTTAAAATTCAACTTTTGTCATAATTTTATGACAATTTAATTGCTGTCGCCCTGGATCCCGTCGCTCCTTGCAGTCGCTCCAGGATGACAGCCCCGTCGAAGTCATCCTCGACCCTGGAGTGCGTAGCGGCCCTGCTCCTACGAACCTAACTCAACTAAGGCAACGAGTTGCCAAGTTTCGTATATCGGCAGGCTCAGGGACCTTTTCTCTGCCTTGCTGCCGAAGGATAGCGAGGGGGAAACTTCCCCCCTTTTAACAACATCTAATTCCTGATTCTCTAAGCACTAAGTTCTTAGCTCTAAGTTCTACCAACTAAGCCCTTTCTACTTAGGCATCTTTTAACTAGGATTTCCGAATTCTGAATTTCGAATTAGTATATTTTACACGCTATGTCTATTAAAGAACCTGATCAGTCTGTCTGGAACAGATTTTGGCAACAGAAGAACGATATGGACAAGGTGTACCCTTCGTCCCCGTCTGTGTTGAATACGATTAAGAAGAATTTTAAGCTCGAAGGCCTCAAGGTTTTGGAGGTCGGCGCCGGTACCGGTCGCGACAGCGCAGAACTGGCTCGTTTGGGTGCCGATGTCTATGTGCTCGATTACGCTGAAAACAGTTTGAAGATTGTGGATGCCATTCGCGCGAAGGATAACCTTTACGATAACCTGAAGCTTGTGCGTGGCGATGCCTTCAAGGCTCCGTTCCCGGATTGCACTTTTGACTTGGTTTTCCATCAGGGGTTGGCCGAGCATTTCAAGGATTCGCTCCCGTTGATCAAGGAAAACTACCGCATCTTGAAGCATGGCGGTCACTGCCTGTGCGACGTGCCGCAGACCGTTCACCCGTACACCGTGATCAAGCATATTCTGATTGCGATGGACAAGTGGTTTGCCGGTTGGGAAAAGCAGTTCACCATGCCGCAGCTGAAAAAGCTCATGACCGATGCGGGTTTTGAATGCGTTTACGATTATGGCGACTGGATGCGCCCGAACCTCTTTTACCGCATTGTGCGTGAAGTGGGCTTCAAGGTGGGCGTGGAACTGCCGAAGTATCCGCTGCAAGGATCTGCCTACCAGAAGGTCAAGGACAAGATTCTTGATTCGCTCGAAAACAATTCGCTTATGCACTACACGCAGTTGTGCATTGGAGTCCTGGGCAGAAAGCCCTAGCCGATGAACATCCTTGTAGTCAATTACCGCGACCGGATGCACCCTGCCGCAGGGGGCGCCGAAAAGCACCTTCACCGTATTTTTTCTCAGATTGTAGAATCGGGGCACAAGGTTGTGCTCCTGACGACGGCGTTTGCCGGCTGCAAGGCCCGCGAAACGGTGGACGGAATTGAGGTGGTTCGCAAGGGTGGCGATTTGCTGTTTCAGCTGACGACGGCGATGAATATCCGCAAGCTGGACCGTGAATTCAATTTCGATGTGGTGGTCGAGGACTTGAACAAGCTTCCGCTGTTTACGCCGTTCTTGACCAAGAAGCCGGTGGTGGTGCAGATGCACCATTTGTGGCGCAGCTCCATTTTCCATGAGGCGTCGTTCCCAATTGCCTTTATGGTGTGGGCGTTCGAACGCGTTATTCCGTGGTTCTACCGCAAGCAGCCGTTTGTGGTGGTAAGCCCGAGCACCAAGTACGAACTTGAAGAAATCGGAATTGACGAAGACCGCATCTCGGTGGTTTATAATGGATCGGACGATGTGGATCCGTCGCAGGTCTTGGCGACCGAAGACGTGCCGAGTACGCCGTATTTTTTGTGGCTTTCGCGCGTGCACCGCTACAAGGGAATTTGGACGGCGCTCGAGGCTTTTGAAGAATTTGCCGAGAACCACCCTGATGTAAAGCTTGTAGTGGCGGGCGATGGTCCGCTCCTGAAAAAGATTCCGGCGTGGCTCAAGGAACGCGGACTGACAGAACGTGTTGAACTTTTGGGATTTGTGACGCCGTCGAAGAAACGCGCCCTGTTGCAGAAAGCGGTGGCGCTCTTGCAGACGAGCTACAAGGAAGGTTGGGGCCTTACGGTAGTGGAGGCTGCAAGGCTTGGAACGACGACGATTGCAAGCGATGTGCCGGGACTCCGCGACAGCGTAAGAAACGGCGAAACGGGACTCTTGTTCCCGGTGGGGGATTTTCATACTTGTGCGTCCGAAATGGACAGGCTTTATAGCGACGACGATTTGCGCACGAGACTTTCGGCGGCGGCGAAGAGTTATGCGGGTGAGTTCCGCTGGGACATTGCTGCCGAGAAGACTCTCGACCTTTTGCAGGATGCCGTTATAGAGCGACAAGTGGGGGGGAGGAAATGAGTAAGGTGAATGGCCGACTGAAATCGGTGCTGATTTTTTGCTTGAAACTGGTGGTGACTGCGGTTCCGGCTTATTTTGTGTCCCGAAATATCGTGAAGGCGCCGGACTGGAGCGTCGACGATTTGTATAGGCTCTTTAGCGCGCATAGCGTGTGGCCGCTTTTTGTTGCCTTGTTGTGCCTTGGACTTTCGAACTTTACGGCGTGCCTGCAGTGGAAACTGTTGCTCGAAAAGCAGAACGTGAAAATGGGCTACGGGCATTTGCTCAAGCTTTATTACGTAGGACTTTTCTTCAATAACTTTATGCCGGGCAATGTGGGTGGCGACGCCAAGAAGGTTTATGACATCCGCATGCAGGGAGGTCAGGATACCGTGGGCGCAGGACTTACGGCGACTTTCTTTGATCGCCTGTTCGGCCTTTTCTTTATTACGTTGTTTGCACTTGCGATGGGCCTGATGTTCTTTATGCACGACGAAGCGCAACGATCGTTCATGTGGCCTTCGGTGTGGATTTTTATTGGATTCTGTGCTTTGTTTGCCGCCCTTTGCAGCCGCAGGCTCGGGCGCTTGTTGTGCAAGGTGCTCGCGAAAGTTTTTCCGAAAAAGATTAACGAACGGCTGATTCACATGTTCGAACGGTTCCAGCAGTTCCGTTCGGCAAAACTCTGGATGCTTATTAGCGGCCTTTCGGCGGTGACGCAGTCGTTGCGCATTTTCGTTCACTATTTTTGCGGAATCGCGGTCGGCGTGGACCTCTCGATTTCGTGGTACTTTTACTACATCCCGCTGGTGGCGATCGTGAGTGCGCTCCCGATATCGATTGGCGGTTTTGGCCCGCGTGAACTTTTGGCGCAGTCGCTGTTTGCACGTGCCGGAGTGCCGGGGCTTGAATCGGTGGTGATTCAGTTGCTCGCTTACTTTGTGAGCCTGGTACTGAGTTTGTTCGGTGCATTTGTCTTTTTGCTCGGCGGAAGCCCTGTTGCAAATACGCCGGCGAAGGTGAACGACGAGCCGAAATAATTCGACGGCGCAGGCCTTGGAGAATCCCTGGGCGTGCGACGGTTATTAGATAGCGGTGGCGCTGTACATGTACTTCGCCCCATTCCATACGAGGCGTTATGGACGCCGAAGAGATCCTCAAGGGATTGAATTCTGACCAGCGTGCGGCGGTGCTGCACGACCATGAGAAAGGTGCGCAACTATTGATTCTGGCGGGGGCCGGCTCGGGCAAGACGTCTGTCTTGACCAAGCGAATCCAGTACAGGATTCTTTGCGGTGTAGAACCTGAAAAAATCTTGGCGTTGACCTTCACCGCAAAGGCCGCCGCCGAGATGCGGGATCGCGTGCAAAAATTGTTCCCGGACGCGGGCGTGCGGCTGTGTACGTTCCATTCGCTTGCACTGTACATGTTGAAATGCAGGGTGCCACTCCTTCGGCCGGCCCTTCGGCAAGCTCAGGAACCTAGTGACAAGTTCACTGAGCGGGGCCGAAGTGAACGAACCCTTCGGCCCCTCGGTTCAACAAAACTCACCGCAAGCAGCAAGCTTGGGAACCTTAATCAGGTTAGCGAGCCTGCGAAGTGTGAACCCGCCGAACCACAGGGACCTTATGCGTACGAGCTCATTGGCTTCAAGAAAATGCCCGTACCGACGGAATTTTCGGAGCGGGATTTTTCGCAGGCGCTTTCGAAACTCAAGTTGAAAGTCAAGGTGTTGCGGGAAAACCTGTTTTCGGACAGCTACGGTGAGGCGGTATCGGCGAAATTGCAACCGCTTCGCGACGCGGTACTCGAATCGGGGCAAGTCGTTTTTGAAGACCTGATTTATTCGGCGATTCAGTTGCTCGAAACCAACGAGGCGGCTCGGAATTATTTTCGCAAACAGTGGCAAGAAATCCTGGTGGATGAGTACCAGGATATCAACCCTTCGCAGTATCGTTTGGTGAAAGGCTTGCTCGGCGACCGCAAGCAGCTGTTTGTCGTAGGCGATGACGACCAGGCCATTTACGGCTTTCGCGGTGCCGACATCGGAAACATCGAGCGCTTCTGCGAGGACTTCAAGGAATCGACTCAGATTCGCTTGGAATGGAATTACCGTTCGGTTCCGAATGTGCTGTACCTGGCGAATGACATCTTCAAGAACAAGCCGATTCACTTGCGCAAGATGCTCCGGGCTGGCAACTTGAATGGTTCCGGTGGTAATCCGCTTTACAAGGAGAACCGTAAGCCCGAAGTCTGGGTGTCCGACAATCCTGTCGAGGAAATCCAGAAGATTGTGGAATCGATCAGGGAACTCCGGCTGGGTTATGACCTGCTGTGGAAAAATTTTGCAATCCTTGTGCGCTACAACCGGCAGCGGCTTTATTACGAACAGGCCCTCCGCGACTACGGGATTCCTATTGCAGGTGATGTCGTGGCGGATGCGGGCGAGACGGAAAATGGGGAGACTGCGCCCGAAGTGACTGTTGAAGACGGGGTGCACATCGAGACGGTGCATGCGTCCAAGGGGCTTCAGTATGCGGTGGTGTATTATGCGGGACTCTGCGAAAAACTGACTCCCGGCGAATGTACCGGTGACCGTAAGGCTCGAAAGAAACAACTCGATGAGGAACGGAGGCTTTATTATGTGGGGGTGACCCGTGCCGAGGCTTGCCTATTTTTGTTATATTGCAAATGTAGATTCTGGAAAGGCAAACTTCGTCGATTCAGACGGTCGCGTTTTTTGCCTCGCGGTATGACTTCCCCAGCCTTCCCTGCAAAAGGGTGGCCTGTCGTATCGGAAAAAGCCCGGGATCGGGATTCAAAATTCAAGATGCCTGTTATTTTGTTTAAAATTTATGTTGCCGCGACGGTGCTTGGGTATATGCTGATGTATATACTGACTCTGCCGTTTACCAAGCCTTATTATGGCAAGAATTTCGGGGCGTGGCTGGACCATAAGATTCAGGACTTCTCGAGATTCTGCATGAGGCGGCTGCGGGTGGACTTGACGATCGAAGACCAGGCGCAGCTCGGTAAGGTGGATTGGACCCGTCCCGTGTTTATTGTAGGGAACCATAATTCCTTTGCCGATATCCCGATCGTGTTCCTGGCCATTCAGAAGACGGTGGGCTTTGTCGCGAAAAAGTCTCTCGGTCGTATTCCGTTTCTGCATTTCTGGATGCATAAGATTGGTTGCATTTTGGTGAACCGTGAAAAGGGTGGTGCCGCCAAGGCGGTGCGCGAGGCGATTGCCGAAAGGGGAAATGCGGTACGCGTGTTTATTTTTCCGGAAGGGACTCGCAGCAAGACCGGTGCGCTCGGCACCTTCAAGAGTGGCGTGTTCCGTTTCGCTTGTGAAAACGATGCAATCCTGTTGCCGCTCGTGATCAAAGGCTCCGGCCCCGTGTGGGAACGCCGCAAGGATTGGGGCCGCCGCAAGGTGAACGTGAAGATTCTTGCTCCGGTCGATGTCCTGGAATGCCGTAAGGAAAACGAGAAGTTCGACCCCAAGGTTCACATGCTCCCCATGGTCCACAAGATGATGGAGGACGCCCTGTGATCGGCGTGTTCGATTCGGGTTTTGGGGGCCTCACGATTCTCCGGAATTTGCAGAAGGCGCTTCCGCAGTACGATTACCTTTACCTGGGCGACAATGCCCGCGCCCCTTATGGCTCCCGCAGTTTCGAGACGATTTTCCGTTATACGCTGCAGGCGGTGCGCGAGCTGTTCAGCCGCGGATGCCCGCTGGTGATTCTCGCCTGCAACACGGCGTCTGCCAAGGCGCTCCGGAGCATCCAGCAGGATGTTCTCCCTTACGAATTCCCCGATAAGCGCGTGCTTGGCATTGTGCGACCCACCGCCGAAGAAATCGGCAAGTTCAGCCGGTCGGGGCACATCGGCATTTTCGGAACGGCGGGAACAGTTTCTTCGGGCAGTTACCTGATTGAAATCAAGCATTTCTACCCTGGCCTCAAGGTGACGCAGCATGCCTGCCCCATGTGGGTGCCGCTGGTCGAATACGGTGAAAGGGAGTCCGAGGGGGCGAAGTTCTTTGTGAAGAAGGATATTGATGCCCTGCTTGCCGAGGATCCCGAAATCGATACGCTCCTGTTGGCTTGTACGCATTACCCGCTCCTGGAAGGGGCGATCCGTGCTGCTTTGCCCGAGAAGGTCCGTCTGGTTTTCCAGGGGGATATCGTGGCTGAAAAGACGGTGGACTACCTGAGACGGCATCCAGAAATGGAAAATCGTCTTACAAAAAATGGAAAAACCCGATTTTTGACCACCGATACCGCGAAATTCTTCGAAAAAGGGGCCTCGCTCTTTGGAATGACGGGTTTTTCGGCGGAATCGATTACCTTCTAGCTTATTTTTTTGTATCTTGCGTATTGGAATAAGCAACGGACTACCACAAGTAGTCCGCTTGTAAGATTTATATAAAAAGGGGACCCCGGACCAAAATTCGGGGTTCCCAAAGTTTAACCTAACTAGAGTGGATGACAAATGCCTAAAACACAGATCAATCTCGAAGGTTGGCAGGATTATCGCGGCAACGCTGCCGGTAGCCTGCTCTACGTCGAAACCAGCCACCAGTCCGAAATGCCGGTCCGCGACCAGCTCAACGAAAACGGCAAGGGTTTTCTTTACGAACCCAACTACGAAACCAGCACCTATGGCCTGATGAGCTGCTATAACGTGAAGGCGATCAATGCAATCCTCAAGGCTAAGAGCCGTTACATTCTGTTCGGCACCCGTTACGAAGGCCTGAGCGATTCCGAACTCCGCAACAAGTACTTGATTATGGGTTATATGCGCATCGACAAGATCAAGGACGTGCGTACCCGTCACATCCAGCGCTACATGGCGAACCCGGAACTTGAAGAACCGGAATGCATGCAGATGGAACACAACTGGGCTGTCTATGGTCCGATGCGTTTTGTGTCCATGAACGATGCCTTTGTGGTGACCGATGAAATCCTCAAGGAATGGGGCTACCGCGGACATGCCAGCCGTCAGCTCAAGGCCGTGTTCAAGAAGGAACATCTGGAACAGATCCTTGCCTACCTTGATTCCAAGGACGACATGATCGATGAATACATCGCGACGGTCGACGAATACAAGGAAGCTCTTGAAGAAGGGTAATTCTCTGGTTTCCTGAATAAGGAAATGATGCGAAAAGCCTCTGCTATGATGCAGAGGTTTTTTTGTGTGTGATTTTTTTTCAAAAAAAGATTTCTTGTTGTTTTATGTATAAAATAATGTATATTTGGATTGTTGCCCTTGAGGTAAAGGAGTGATTATGAAACAGACAAAATTTATTCTTCCCGCCGTTGTGCTTTCTGCAGCGGGTTTCGCCATGGCTGCGGGCAGTCTCTGGAATATGTATGTCGACGCTTACCAAGTTCAAATTCCCCAAACACTCCCGTGTGCTTGGGAAAATGAAGACGGTTCGACAGCGTGTGTAGATCCGAATATAGGAGGCTGGTGGTACGCCTATGCCGGCGATACCGAAAATGGTCAGAAGGTGTCGTTTGAACCCATTACGAAAAACGATGACGGTACCTACAAGTTGATTATGGCCGATGAAGATGGCGACATCATCCCCAACGGAAACCTTGTTAAGGATGGCGGTCTTGTCGTAACTATGTCCGCTGCGGGCGGAACCGCTGCTGCTCCGGCAATTGCCGGTCTTGGTTTTGACTGGTTAAAAGACAAATCTGCGATGGACATTTCCAGCAATCCCGGTTATTGTATTAGTTACCAGTGGATCGGTTCCGGCACTGCCGTTGGTTCCGTGATACCGCTCCAGATGGAACTTTCCTGGGACGAAGAGACCAATGGTTATGACTCCTGGTATGCAGAACTCCCTACGACCCCGGGACCGACTACCCTTGATTTTGCCTGGTCCGACTTCAAGCAGGACGGCTGGGATGAAAACAAGAAACCGATTTCTGTCGCTACGGAAAAGTCCGTCGGCTTGAAGATTCGCCTGAAAAATAGTCGTGCCGAAGATGTCTCGGGAACCTTCATCCTGAAGGAGCTCGGTTGGAAGGACGAATGTTCAGTGATCTCTGCGGGGTTCTCCAGTGTTGCTAGGGCAAATTCCGCCAAGGCAATCCTTACGGACCGTACGCTTTCCTTCAGTGGTATCCGTGGTGATTCCCGCGTGGAAATCACGAACCTCCAGGGACAAGTTATGCTGAAAGGTTCTGCCGCGTCTGCCATGGACCTTTCCCGCCTCGATGCGGGCGTGTACATGGTGCGCATTGCAGGCTCCGTGAATCTTGCACAGAAGATTCTGCTTAAGTAATTACTTTTTAAATTTCAAATGAAAAGGCGCCGGATATTTCCGGTGCCTTTTTGCAAGTTGCGTAGGTGAAGCGAATGCGCTACTTCTTGATGGCCTTCGCCGTCGTATCCTTTGTCTTTATGAGGTACATGCCCTGGCGGAGGTTCAGGCGGAGCGTGCCGTCGGCGTTCAGAGCCTGGCCCTTGAGGCCACTCCACACGAGGTTGCCGTTCAGGTCGAACACCTTGGCGTTTGCGTTCATGTTGCTGGCGAAGTTTGTGCGGATGTTCTTGATGGCGGAGCTGCCGCCGCAACCGGTTGCGATAATCTTGGAAATATAGACGCCGGAACCGTTGCTGTTGAAGGTTATCTTCGAGGATCCGTTTTCAGCTTCGTTGGTGAGGTCGACCGTGGATTCAGTCCAGGAACTGCTGCCGGCCTGTCTGCCTTATTCGTAGCTAATCCATTCGGAACCGGCTCCGCCCACATTGACGTAGGTAGTCGTGTCATCTTGGCTGTGCATGGTGATAACGAGCTCGCTGCAGGTCGAAAGCGCGTCGGATGCATTAGCGGGAACTTCGAAGATTGCGTGCTGGTAACTGCAATCGTCGCTACCTTGTTCGCAACCAGCTAGGGGAACCGTTGCGTAGCTGCTTACACCGTCGATAGCCTTGGTGCCGTAAGTTACGGTAAAGTCGCCGCTCCAGTTGGAAACCGTATTGGTGGTGGCGTAGTCGACGAGGACTATTGTGTCGCCTACATCGGCGGGCTTGTAGGGGTCCACAATCGGGGAATCTTCGCAGGAAAGAGCGGCGGTGTTGCTGGTCGTGTAGACGAAAGTCGTGATGGAATTTGCCGGCAGGCTGTAGCTCACGCTAGTGGCAATGTCCTTGCTCTTGCTTCCGTTTTCGACGGACTGCACGGCGTATACGGCGTTGTATCCGTTAACGCTGGGGGCATTCAGGCTTAAGCTCGAACTGTTTTCGTTGATGGCGACCACTGTGATAGAGTCGCAGTCGGCGCTGCGGAAGGCGACTGCATAGAGCCCGCTACCTTCGGAAGTGGAACTTACGACGCGCCAGCCCGGGTTCACGAACTTGGAGTAGTGGCGCATGGCGTGGTATTCGGGGCTGATGTTGATTTGGTCCTCGGTGCAGCTACCCCAGCCCTTGGTGCAGACTCCGATAAGCTGTCCCTTGCCTTCGCCCCAGAAAAGTTCCCAGGCGATGTAGCTGTTGAGCTTGCCGTCGGTAAAGCCAACCTGCATAATGTGTGCGAGGCCTGTCATGTATTCTTCCTTGCCGTTTTCTTCCATGGAGCAGAATTCGGTCATGATGATGGGGCGTGCGTCGGAACCGTAGCTGGTGGCGATAGCCTTCATGGGACTGCGGAAGCTTTCGGGGCTCATGTAGTTCGCGAGGGAATTGTCGTTTCCGTCGCCGGCATGGTATAGGTGGTAGGCATAGCCGTCCAGTTTGGAATCGGTGAGTGCCTTGGCGTATTTCTGGAAATTGTTGTAACCGATGCCGAGGGGTTCCGGGCCAAGAATTTTGGGCGGGTTCGCGAGGGTGTTCATGGTGTCGCGCATGGCGTTGAGTGCCTGGGCGTAACCTGCGGAGGTGTCGTTCTCCGTCGGGGTGAACAGGGTCTCTTCGTATTCGGCGAACATGTCCGGCTCATTCTGGAAACTGATGTAGTCGGGAGCGATGCCCACTGCTTCGTAGGCCTGGTAGGAACGCTTCCACCAGCTGGCGAATTCGCGGTAGGCGTACTTGCCGTAGGGATCGGAAGATGATGCTTTTAATGTGGAATTCTTGCCTGAGTAGAAGACACCGTCTTTTTTGCCGTTGATGTCTCCGCTCGGTTTGAGGCTTGCCGGTGCAGACCAGCTGGACATTTCAATTTTCATGTGGCTCCCGAGGCGTTTCTTGCCTGCGGTTACGATCTTGATGTCGTCCTTGCTTACACCCTCGGATTCGTCCTGCAGCCAGTTGCCAACACGAAGTAGCGACAGGTTCAGGCCGGTGAAGGCGGTGTCGTAGAGCGCTTCTTGCGTTGTGGTGCCGAGTGCGGTAATCCAGCTTTGGTAAGGCGCCGAAGCCGATGATTTGTTGCTTTGTGGCAGAGGGGTCTACAGTAATGCTTGCGGCCTGCGTCATGGTCGTGGCGGCAAGAGCCGAAATGGTTGCGACTGCAGCCATTCTAAAGTTTGATTTCATACACACATCCTTGTTTTTGTAGCGAAAATAAATTTTTTGGATGGGTTTGTGTAGAGATTTGGTTTAAAAAAGTGTTGTCTTTTAAATCGAACAATATATATTTAGGCGTATGAAGGACGAAAACACCCCGAAAATTCTTGAAGAGCGGCAGACAGGATCTGCACCAAGGTTCTCGAAGGCGACCGATCAGGTCCCGTTGAACTTGGTGACGGTCAAGTGCGATGCCCCTTCGACATTTCGCCTGGATGATCCCGGAACGTGGCCCGTGGTGGTACAGTTTTTATTGTACCCCAAAACGCTTGGCGGGGCGCATTTTATTCCGTTCCGATTGTTGCTCGTCGTGTTGATGATCATTTTTACGGTGCAACTGATGCGCGATGGTTATGATGCTTGGATTGCCCAGTATCTGCATCGCCTGAATTTGCCGGTGCACGAAACGGGACATATTGTGTTTTCTTTTTTCGGAAATCGAGTGTTGCATTCGCTGGGCGGTTCGCTTTTCCAGATAATCATGCCGCTGGTATTCTGCTTTGCGTTGTGGATTAAACCGCGCGATATTTTAGGGGCGTCGGTGGCGCTTTGGTGGGCGTTCGAAAACTTTATCGATGTGGCGGTGTATATTGACGATGCCTTGCACATGAAACTGACTCTGATTAGCGGCGGTACCGGTGCCGAGGCTCCGTACGGTTTTCATGACTGGAATTTTATTTTGTCCGAAACGGGACTGCTCTTGAAGTACGATACGATTGCAAACGCCGTGTATACCGCGGGCTATGTAGGAATGTGGCTATGCGTATTGTGGGGCGCCTGGAGTCTGTTCTACTACTGGTTTTACCAGCGGAACAGTTCTAGCTCTTGGTGACCTTGCAACCGACGACACTGCAGATAGGGCAGTTTTCGGGCATGTGGCCGAGAGCCTTGCAATAAGTACGCCCGAACAGGATGATTTGCAGGTGGCGCTTTTCCCATTCGCTTTCGGGGAAGATTTTCTTGAGGTCTTTTTCTGTCTGTTCGACGGATGAACCGTCGGAAAGTCCCCAGCGCTTGGCGAGGCGGTGAATATGCGTGTCTACGGGGAAGGCCGGAATCTTGAACGCGTGAATCATCATGACGCTGGCCGTCTTGTGGCCGACACCAGGGAGCGCTTCGAGTTCTTCGAAAGTTTGCGGAACAACGCTGTCGTACTTTTCGACAAGAATCTTGGACAAGTTGAAAATGTTCTTGCCCTTGGTGGTAGAAAGACCGCAGGGCTTGATGATTTCGGTTATCTTTTCGATGCCGAGTTTCACCATGGCCTTGGGCGTTTTCGCCTTCTTGTAAAGTTCCTTGGTCACCTGATTGACGCGGAGGTCGGTGCATTGGGCGCTCAGGACCACGGCGACCAAGAGCGTATAGGGGTCTAAGTAATCCAGAGGAATCGGCGGGTCAGGAAACAACTCGTCGAGTGTCTCACTGATGAACTTAATTTTTTCTGCTTTCTTCATAATGGATCCCGTCACTCCTTTCAGTCGTTCCAGGATGACCGTTTTGAGGTGTTTCGCTTGCTCAGGAACCTTTATAAGGTTGGAGAACCTTTGTCTCATTACTCGCAGTCGCGAGTGAAGTCCTGCTGCATGTTGAAACTTGGCATTTCGTCGTGCGGCTTACCGACTTGTACGGCGGGGACGCCTGCGTAAGTCGTATGCGCCGGAACGTCGCTTACCACTACAGCGCCAGCGCCAATCTTTGCTCCATCGCCGATGTGGATGTTGCCGAGCAGCTGTGCATGGGCACCAAGCATCACGCCGTTTCCGATTTTCGGATGACGGTCGCCGACTTCGTTCCCGGTACCGCCGAGGGTCACGCCGTGCAAGAAACTCACGTTGTTTCCGACCACCGCGGTCTCACCGATGACCAGGTTCGTGGCGTGGTCAATCAAGAGGCCGTAGCCGATTTTAGCGGCCGGGTGAATGTCCATGCCGAACTTGCGGCTAATGATGCTCTGGAGCATCTTGGCGGGGAATGAACGGCCTTCCTGCCACAGGGCGTGGGCGGCGCGGTAGGCTTGCAGACCCTGGAACCCCTTGAAGAAGAGAAGAGGCTCTAGGAAGCTGGTGCAGGCGGCATCGCGAAGGACTGTTGCGTACAAGTCCTTGCTTGCGCAGGTCACCAGTTCCGGGTACTTGAGGTAAAGAATTCCGAAGACTTTTTCGAGTTCGTTGCGGTCCATAATTTCACCCGCCAGCTGACACGATAGTGTTACCGTGAGCATGGCTGCAAAATCTTTGCAGTTTAGAACTTGTTCGGTAAGCATCAGTACCGAAAGCGGCTCGTCGTGAACCAGTTTTTCTGCTTCGCAGCGGATTTTCTTTTCAATTTCTTCGACGGTCATTTTTTAGCCTTGTCCTTCGACTCTTCTTCTTCGTCATCCAAGGTGGGAATCACCTTGTTTTCTTTGCATAGATTTTCTTCGCGGATTTTGAAGGTGAAGTCTACGAGGTTGTTTTCAAACATTTTCTGGTAGGGCTTTTTCTTCTGCACGCTTTCAAGGGCGCAGGTACAGTAGTTGACTCGCTGTATGAGCGTCTTTTCGTTGCTGGGGGTACCTTTGCCGAAAACGCATTCGTGCATAATGGCGTATTCCATGGCTCGGTCGTAACGGTATTTGCACTTGTTCGGCATATCCGGCTGGGCGGCGACTCGTTCAATGACGCCTTCGCTCGGAACGCTGTTGAATATGTTGCATACGATGAAGCCCGCCATAAAGAACAAAAGGCATACGGCCAGATTGATCAAGAAACGCTTGCCGCGGCCAATCTTGTTGTAGCTGCGTTCAACCGCTTCGAATGTTTGAGTGGCATGGAGCCGGACGTCATCAAAATCGTTGTTCGCCATTTAGTCAGCCTCCTGTAGCGTCCATATTTCGGGAAGGGTGCGGTACTCGTTTGCGTAATCGAGTCCGTATCCGACCACGAATTCGTTTGCAATTTCAAAACCCACGAAGTCGGCCTTGATTTCAACTTCGCGCCGTTCCTGCTTGTTCAATAGCACGCAGGTGCGGACTTCCTTGGCCCCGGCCTCATTGAGCATGTCCGTGAGGCCGAGAAGTGTAGTTCCTGTATCGGCGATGTCGTCGACCATCAGGACTTTTTTGCCCTGAAGGGGGATCCTTTCAAGGCCCTGCACCTGGAGCTTGCCGCTGGATTCGGTGGAATCACCATAGCTTGACGCCTTGATGAAGGCGATTCGCTTATGGGGGGCTTTCGCTCCTTGAGCATTTGCAAGTTCACGGCTCAAGTCGGCAGTGAACATGTAAGCTCCGGTAAGGGCCGAAAGCAGAATGTCGTAGTCATAGGCGTCGGCAATTTCACGGGCGAGCGTTGCGACGCGTTCGCGAGTCTTGTCTGCGGGAATGAGCGGTTTTTCTGACATCCTGAACATATTGACCTCGGTGGTTAAACCTCGAAATTCAACCAGCTGAACATCGGCTTGAGTGCCGCAATCTTGCTGGTCGGGTATTTCACGTATTCCTGGTAAGCGGGGAACACCTTGTTCTCGAGACTGGTCTTGTCGATTTCGAGCTTGAGCCAGTCGGCAACCGTGATAAGTCCCGTGATGTGATGAACGGCGTTCGTATCGAAGCTTTCGAAAACGGAGTCGATCAGCTTGATGAGCTTTGCATGGAACATACGGCCTGTTCCGCCAAAGGAATAATGCGTGTGCAGGGCGTTCGCTTCCTCTATCAAATCCTTGATTTCGTCGAAAACCTTCTGGTCGTCGTTTTCCATGTATTCGAGTGCCAGGTGGTGAATCTTGGAGTTGATTTCGAGCGAAAGAATCTTGCGCATCGTATCTGGCAGGGTATGGTCGAGGTCGGCCAGACTGTCGATCGAAAGCCCGTGAGAAAGGGCGAAGTTCGAGAACGATTCCGTAATTTCGTTCAGGTACTTCTTAGTCGAAATCTGGTTGATGCGCTTGATGGAGTCGCTCATCAGGTTGCGCATGCGAACCACATAGGCGGTGGGGTAGAGCGCCTGCAGTTCCTGCGTGCTCATATTCGGATTTTCAACAAACTTAAGCCCGTTCTGCTCGTTTTCGCCATCGGCGACGACCAGGTTGATACGGCCGAGCATGTCGGTGATGGCAAGTACCGTCGAAATGCGGCGTTCGTTGATGTACTTGTCGAAATATTCCGTGCGAACGAGTGTCTGGCGCCTGCGCGAAGCAATCTTCGTAGCGACAATCTTCTTGTTCTTTTCGGAATCGTCTTCCAGGTTCAGGTGGAACATGGCGGCCTGTTCGGCCATTTCCTTCACGACCACCGGAACTTTTTCCTCGGCATAGTTCGTAAACACTTCGGCACCGTTCCACTTGTGTTCGTTACTTGTGGCGCGGGCGAGAATGCTGATAACTTCATTCTTGATGTGGTGACCGTAAGGCAGGAATGGTTCCAAAAGCTCCATGGCACGGAGGGCGTAGCGCATGTTCTGCACCGGTTCCAGACCTTCGATGTCGTTGAAGAACCAGCCACAGCTCGTGAAGCTGAACAGGCAGAACTTCTGGATTTCAAGCAGGCGGATGGCTTTCGCGCACATGTCTGCGTCGTTCGGATTTTTGACCGTCTTGGCGAGGAATGCCTGTACGCGCGATTCGTCTTCGGGGGCGACCAGGACTTCGACAAAATTGTTGCGTGCTTCCCACGGGTCTACGTCGGATATCTTTTCAAATTCACGGACGAAAATATCGTCGGCGAGTTTCTTCAAGTGGTTGAATGCATCGCGGAGCGGACCGCGCCATTTCTGGTTCCAACCCGGCCCACCGCCAGTAGAGCAGCCGCAATCGCGGTACCAGCGGCCAACGCCGTGGGCACAGCTCCAGGCGCAGCCTTCGCTGTAGAAGTTCTTGAGCATCACTTCGTGCTGGGGCGGGAATTCTTCAAGGAACCAACCGTAGTTTACCGGTACCATGTTGTGGTCGGGGGCGTAGTGGTTGTAGAGCCAGGCGGCGCACATGTCGCCGAACGGTTCGTGGTGACCGTAGCTTTCGCCATCGGTACCGATGCTTACCAGCTGCGGGTCTGTGCGGTTTTCGTCCCAGGCGTCCTTGATGCGGTTACCGAATGTTTCTGCGCTGCGCAGTAGGTGTTCAAAGCCTACCGCAGAAGAAAGCCACGGGTTATAGAAGAATACGTCCAGGTAGCCGTCGCAAACGAGAACGCCGTCCTTGTTGCGCGGGTAGATGCGATAAGGGCGAGTCGTGTCGATGTCGGTGTTGCTGCAACCGGTCCACTGAGAGTCGCCAAATTTGCGGAACTTGTCGGCCTGTGTCGGCGAAAGGATGGTGAACTTGATCCCCGCCTTGATGAGTTCCACCACCGTTTCGAAGTTGATGGCGGTTTCGGCGAGCCACATGGCTTCGGGCATGCGTCCGAAGTGGAATTTGAAGTCTTCGATGCCCCAACGGATTTGAGTCTTCTTGTCCTCTTGCGAGGCGAGCGGCATGATGATGTGGTTGTAGACCTGGGCGATTGCGTTGCCGTGGCCTTTCAGTCGCTCGGCACTTCGCTTGTCCGCTTCTTGAATTCGCCTATAGGTATCCGGAGTGTTCGTGCGAATCCATCCCATCAGGGTCGGACCCATGTTGAAACTCATAAAGTCATAGTTGTTGACAATATCGACAATGCGTCCGTTCGGCGAAAGAATACGGCTTGCAGAATTGGGACTGTAACACTGGCTAGCAATGCGGTCGTTCCAGTCGTGAAACGGGCGTGCGCTGGGCTGGTTTTCGATGACGCCTGTCCAGGGATTTTCGCGCGGCGGCTGGTAAAAATGACCGTGAATCGTAAAATAAAGGGGGTGCTTCTTTTCCATACGGGGTAAAGATAGAAAAGTGAGCGCTCCCAGCGAAGTTTGAAAAGGCGCTAATGTGCCACGAGCCAGTTTTCGCCGAAGCCGACGCTCGCGACGAGCGGAACCTTGAGTTCCATGGCGCCTTCCATCTCGGATTTCACCATCTGGGCCATCGCTTCCACCTGGTCGCGGGGGCATTCGAACACGAGTTCGTCGTGGACCTGCAGCATCATGCGGAGTGGTAGGTTCTCTTCGTTGATTCGCTTCTGAATGCGTATCATCGCAATCTTGATTAAGTCGGCGGCGGAGCCCTGCACAGGAGTATTCACGGCCATGCGCTCGGCCATCTGCGATTCCATGCGGTCGCTAGAGTCGATGCCTGCGATGTAGCGGCGGCGGCCCGAAAGCGTTTCTACATAACCGTCGCGGTGGGCGGCCGCCTTGATGTCTTCGATATACTGCTGCACGCCCTGGTACATGTCGAAGTAGCCGGTGATAAAGTCCTTCGCCTGCGACATCGGAATTTTCAAGTCGCGGCTCAAGCGGAAGGCGGTCATGCCGTAGAGCACGCCGAAATTCACCACCTTGGCGTCGCGGCGCATGTCGCTGGTGACTTCGTTGAGGCCCACTCCGTAAATCGCGGCGGCGGTGCGGGCGTGAATATCGATACCTTCCTTGTAGCTTTCGATGAGCGCTTCGTCTCCGCTCAAGTGGGCAAGCATTCTGAGTTCAATCTGCGAGTAGTCCACTGCAAGAATCACGTTATCCTTGCTCTGTGGCACGAATGCGGCGCGGATTTTTTTGCCGAGGTCGCTACGAACGGGGATGTTCTGCAAGTTTGGATCGCGGCTCGAAAGGCGGCCCGTCGCAGTACCCCACTGGATAAAGCTCGTGTGAATGCGCTTGGTATCCGGATTCACCAGCGTCGGGAGCACCGAGATGTAGGTGCTCTGCATCTTCTTGAGTTCGCGGTACTCGATGACGGCAAAAACAATCGGGTGCGGCGCCTTGTAGCTGAGTTCTTCGAGAACCACGGCGTCGGTACTGCGCTTCTTGATTTCAGGGAGTCCGAGCGTGTCAAAAAGCACATCGCCGAGCTGCTTGGGCGAACCGATGTTGAATTCGAAACCAGCCATGTCGCAGATTTCTTTCTCGAGATTCTCGATGCGGCGGCCCAGTTCCTGCTCCAGCGTCTTGAGAGCCGGAACATCGATGGCGACACCCACGGATTCCATCTGGTACAAAACTTTCAGCAGCGGCATTTCCTGCGCGAAGAAGTACTTCACGTAGTCGAGCTTTTCGAGTTCCTGCTTGAGAGGCTTCCAAAGGCGGAGCGTGTAGACTGCATCTTCGGCGCCGTATTCGGTGGCGTCCTTGATTGGCGCGCGGTTGAACGTAATCTGGTTCTTGCCGCGCCCGATGAGGTTCTCGATGGGAATCATCTCGTGCTGCAGGCGTTGCATCACCTGGTTGTCGAGCCCGAGGCCAGATTGCCCCGGCGAAAGCATCCAGGCGGCAATCAGCGTGTCGATGATGTTTGCGTTGTCGATAACGGATTGCGGAATCTTGAACGCGCGTGCGAGAACATGCAGGTCGAATTTTGCGTTATGGAATACGAATGCGCGCGGCGTCTCGGAACCTGCGGCGGGTGTGATGTCGGCGAAAAATGTGCAGAACCACTCCTTCGCCTTGTTGAAGTCGAAGTTGCCGCCCTTGCCTGCGGGGAGCGGGAACCCGATTTCGTCGGTGTGCGCAAGGGGTATGTAGTAGCCCTTCGCCACGTTGCCGTCGCTGTCGGCAGACGCAAGGCAGAGGCCTGCGATGTTGCACTGCATCGGGTCGAGGCCGTCTGTTTCGGTGTCTACGCCAATCAAAGACGATGCAGTAAACTCCGCCTTCATCTGCTCAAAGATTTCGTCGGTATCGACGCAAATGTACGGCGGCGGAACATCGACTGCGAAATCTGCCCGTTCCACTTCTGCGTCCGTTGAATTATCGACGCCTTCCACGCCATCAGAACCTTCCCGCACGAATCCCGCCTTGCTCGGGACTTTCTCGAGCAGGCGCAGCAGACTGTTGATTTCGTGGTCCTTGAACAGCTGCGCCAAGGTATCCACGTGCAGGCCGTTATATTCAAGTGCATCTAGGTTCCCGCTAAAGGCGCGCTTGGTCTGGAGCGTCACCAGTTCGCGGCTGAGGAATGCCTTTTCGTGGTTGTTCGCCAAATTGTCGTGCAAACCCTTCTTGGTAATCTTGTCGAGATTCGCGTACAGGTTGTCCATGTCGCCGTAATCGTTCAGCAACTGGATTGCCGTTTTCGGGCCCACCTTCGGCACGCCGGGAACGTTGTCGCTTGCGTCACCCATGAGCGCGAGGTAGTCGCGGATTTTCTCCGGCGGAAGCCCGTATTTTTCGAGCACCTGTTCCGGACCGAAGTCAATGCCGTCTGCGCCCTTCGTCAGGTGGAAAAGGTGAATCTTGTCAGTCACAATCTGCGACATATCCTTGTCTTTACTCAGAATGACCACGTGGTCAAAGCCCGCTTTGACGGCGGCCATGGCGGTACTTGCCATTACGTCATCCGCTTCGTAACCCGGTTCCGAAAGCAGCGGAATACCGCTCGCTTCAAGACTTTCGCCAAGGAGCGGCATCTGCGCTGCCATCTCTTCGGGCATGGGGCCGCGATTGGCCTTGTAGTCGGGGTAAAGTTCGTGCCTAAAAGTCTTCGTGTGTGCGACATCGCGTGCAATCGCAAAATGCGTCGGCTTGTGCTGGGCCAAAATGCGGAGCACCGCACCCCAGTAACCGTGCATCATCGAAACCTCTTCGCCCTGGCTGTTCTTGAGCGGGTTCTGCGAATAGGCGTAAAACATGCGGAACGCGAGCGCATAGGAGTCGAGCAAAAGTAAAGTCTTTTCGGCCATAGCTTGAAAGATAACAATTATTGCGCGGAACTTTCAGTCTGTTGTTTTTCCAGCTTGTCTTTCAACTCATAAAATTTTGGGAATGTTTCCTTGCATTTTTCGTCTTTGGGTGTGGTGGTGTACCAGACGAGCTTGTCATCTTGAACGGACGCCGAGAATGTCCAGATGGATCCTGTTTTACAGTCTGTAATAAAGGATCTATATTTAATGCTTATTCCTATCCCAAGGTCTTGTGTCACAAAGTGATTGATGTGGCATTTGTATGCTGTCGGGATGAAAGCAATTACTTCGAAATTTCCTAACCTTTTTTCGGTTGCGAAGAATTTCTCCTGTCTATCAATGTAATCTTCTACAGAAGAGGCCATGTTTTCATAACAGGCTTGAACATTGTCATCGGTTCTGTCGTAGGTCTCTATATTGAAAAATCCGTTACTGATGATTTTGATGGTTGAAGATGCAATAAATATTCCGTTAATCATGTAGCATAAAATGGCAATGGCGAACATCCATTTTGCGCCTGTATATGTAAAGCCTTTTTTTGAATGAACATATCTACCTTGTGCAATCTTCCAGACGTCGATGCATGCAAGGACTGTAACGACGACGCTTGCCAGGTTCATTAGGATATGCATCCAAAGCGGAAAATGAATGTTGAGTGGACCTAGAAACCCTTTCCAAAAATTGAATGTGAATCCTCCGAAAAAGAGGTACAACCATCCTCTCAGGGTTCTCCCGCTCATAATGCAGTGCACGCCCAATTCACCAAAAATAGCACCCATCCAGAAAATAAGCGTTCCTTTGCGGGGCATGGTGTTGTCTTCGGGTTCCGTAGTTTCGGAGGTTTCCGGACATTCGCAGTTTTGATTTGAAATGGCGTTCGTTTCGTCAAACTTTTCCTGAACCGGATGCTGTTCGATTTTTGTTTCTTGTTCGGGTTCCGTTTGCTTGTTTATTTTGGGGTTGGGGGCGTCACACCACAGGCACTGGGGCATGTCGTCTTCGTATTTTCTGCCGCATTTAGGACAAATCATCTTGTTCTCCTTTTTTACTTTGGTAATATAGAATTTTGTATATTGACTTAAAGAAAAAAAGGAGTTGTTTATGCAATCACGAGTTAAAGAGGCTCTCATTCTGGCGCTCGCCATTTTGTGCCTGGGTGCATTTTTCTATCGCGCGCAAATCGATGTCAAGGACCGCGACCGCGTGGTGTTCGTGCGAGGCCTTGCCGAACGCGAAGTACCGGCTGATTTCGTGATTTGGCCGATTGTTTACAAAGAAGTGGGCAACGATCTTGCCGAACTTTCTGCAACGCTACAGTCCAAATCGCAGATATTTGAAAAGTTCCTGCTCGAAAACGGCGTTAAAAAAGAAAACATTACTTACTCGACCCCGGCCATTGTCGATGCCGACGGCGAACTCTACAGCGGAGGCAAACACAATTATCGCTATGTGGCAACCGTGGTTGCAACGGTGGCGACAAACGATGTAGAACTTGTTCGTAAGGCCATGGAAAAACAGGGCGAACTCCTGAAACATGGAATCGCTTTTAGCGGCAGCGATTACCAGTACCGCACCGTCTATAGCTTTAACGGTCTCAATGAAATCAAGCCCGCCATGATTGACGAGGCGACAAAGAATGCACGCTCCGCTGCTGAAAAATTCGCGAAGGATTCCGACAGCAAGCTTGGCAAAATCAAGACCGCCACGCAGGGCGTGTTCTCCATCGAGGACCGCGATGAAAATACGCCGTACATCAAGAAAGTCCGCGTCGTGACGAATGTGCAGTATTTCTTGGAAGATTAAGAATCTCCGTCCGATAAATTGTTAAATTCTCTACGAAATTATCAGGAGTCTTTATGAAGAACTTTAGCGAAAATATCAAGTACATCGGAGTTGATGACCGCGACTTGGATTTGTTCGAAGGCCAGTACGTGGTGCCCGAGGGCATGGCGTACAATTCGTATGTGATTGTGGACGAAAAAATTGCCGTGACCGATACGGTGGATGCCCACAAGGTGAATGAATGGCTTGCCAATCTGGAAACTGCTCTCGCTGGGCGCAAACCGGATTACTTGGTGATTCACCATCTGGAACCGGACCATGCCGGTGGCATTGCTGATTTTGTCGCGAAGTACCCGGAAGCGACTCTCGTTTCCTCGGCGAAGGCTTTTGCGCTCCTGCCGCAGTTCATGACACTCCCTGAATCGGTCAAGAAGCAGACCGTGAAGGAAGGCGATACGCTTGCACTCGGTGCGCACACCTTGCAGTTTATCGGAGCTCCGATGGTGCACTGGCCCGAAGTGCTGTTCAGCTACGAGCAGAGCGAAAAGGTGCTGTTCGCGGCCGATGCGTTCGGCAAGTTCGGCGTGTACGATGCTGACCCGGACGACTGGGCCTGCGAAGCCCGCCGCTACTACTTCAATATCGTGGGCAAGTACGGCAACCAGGTGCAGGCGGTTCTCAAGAAGGCTGCCGCGCTCGACATCAAGACAATCTGCCCGCTGCACGGCCCGGTGCTTACCGAAAATTTGGGCTACTACATCGACAAGTACAACACCTGGAGCAGCTACGCTCCCGAAGACAAAGGCGTGCTCGTGGCGTATGCCTCAATTTACGGCGGAACCAAGAAGGCCGCGGAATTGCTTGGTGAAAAACTCAAGGCCGCCGGTGTCGAGAAGGTGGTGGTTTCTGACCTTGCCCGCAGCGACATGGCCGAAGTCATCGAAGACGCTTTCCGTTACGACCGCATGGTGGTGGCTGCTCCCACGTATGACGCGGGACTTTTCCCGGTGATGGAAGACTTCCTGAATCACTTGAAGGCGAAGAATTACAGCAACCGCAAGGTGGGCGTTGTCGAGAATGGCACGTGGGCTCCGATGGCCGCAAAGAAGATGACCGAAATCCTCTCCTCGCTCAAGAACGTGACGCTTGCCGAAACGGTAGTGACGGTAAAATCGACGCTCAGCGCCGAATCCGAAGCTGCGATGGACAAATTGGTTTCTGAACTACTTTAGTAGAAAAGGAGATGCCGCATCAAGTGCGGCATGACATTAGTAGCTTTAGCAGCCGAATGCGGTGGGTAACATTTCAATTACGTCGCTTGGGAGCATGCCAAATGCTCCCATTTTTTCGCGGGTCAGGCGGCCTGCTTTCTGGTGCAGGAGTACGCCGAGAACAGCTGCTTCTGCTGTCGGCAAACCTTGCGCAAGGAGTGCCGTAATGATGCCGGTAAGCACGTCGCCTGCGCCGCCCTTGGCGAGGCCAGAATTGCGGGCCGGAATCACGTACACGCGTCCGTCGGGAATGGCTATGTAGGTGGGGCAACCCTTCAGCACGATAGTAATCTTGAACTGCGTTGCAAACTGCTGCAGGTATTCCGGGTAGAAACATTCATTTGTTGGGAGTGGGCCGAAGTTGCGTTCCCATTCGCGCTTGTGCGGCGTGATAATCGCATTCGCGGGACCACCTTCCATGCAGAAGAATGCGGAACCGCAGGCGTTAATCGCATCGGCATCGACGACGACGGGCGTCTGTAAACCGGTCAGGAACATTCGGATGGCATCCTGCGTTTCGGTGTCTATGCCAAGTCCAGGGCCAATCGCGATGGCGCTTTGGTGGGTGGCGAGGTCCTGCAACTGCATCAGATGCATAATCGAGAGCTTGTCGGTGCGTTCGTCGCCAATTCCGTAGAATACCGGTTCGTCCAGTTTTGATTGCAATGCTGGAAGTAGTGCCTTGGGGGTTGCCGTCGTAACAAGTCCCGCTCCACTGCGGAGGCACGCCTTGGTGCAAAGAGCCGCCGCCCCGGTCATGTTCCCGGAGCCGGCTACAATCATTGCGGTACCTTGGCCGCGCTTGTCGCCGAATTCGTCACGGTCGGGGAGCAATGCCGGAATCATTTTCTCGCTGGCAAGGAATATGCCACTGTTGATCTTGTCGACAAGGTTGTCGGGGTAGTCAAGCGGTTCGATGATGGGGCTGCCGAAAGCCTTTGCGCCTTCTTGCGTGAAGGCGTCAAGTCGCGGAAGCCCGAAGAGCATTGTTTCGGTAGCTTCGGTGCAGGGAACTCCGCAGCAGTGAGCTGTGAAGTCGAATCCGGTGGGTGCATCTGCAGCGAGGATGGGGATTCCCCATTCGCCGATGGCGATTACGGCGCGGGCAAATGCGGGGCGCAGTTCTCCGGACGCGCCGTTTCCGAGCATACAGTCCACGACGAGAGAAAAGTGCGAATTTTCGGGGAAGCGTTCTCCGGTATAGACCAGCTTCCCGCCGTTCTTCTCAAAATCCTGGTAGGCGAGCGATGCTTCGTCCTTGAAGGATTCCGCCTTGGCAAGCGAATAGACGGTGCATGGAATTCCCGCTTCGATCAAGTTGCTTGCAAGGGCGAGTCCGTCGCCGCCGTTGTTGCCGCCGCCCACAAAAATGGCGACGGATTTTCCTTCGGCATCTTCGCCGAGAATTTTACGGACGCGGCGGAAGAGGGCCTTGCCGGCTAATTTCATCAGGGCGTATCCGGCGTCGATCGGGGAGGCGAACTCGTTGCTGTCAGACGCAGCGGGTTCAGTTTGCATATCCCAGAGAGGATGAAAACCGGAATTGGAAACGCGGCTCCTTTTGGTGTCGCCGTCCAAGAAACGCATGGACTCGGCGGTGACTATCGGAGGGCACTCCTTATAGGTCAAATTGGCAAGCGTTCTCATGTTTTACCCTGATGTTGGAAAGCGGATGGTTAGATAAACCAGTAGCTGAGACCGGCCTTGATCTTCATCATTTTGGCGCCCTTCATGCTGATGTAGGAGAAGTCGTCTCCTTCGCTTACGATGTCGCCGTCTTCGTAGTCGCTGATGGATTTTACGTCCGGATAGAGATCCATAAGTCCCATGTAGAAGCGTACATCGATAAAGAGTCCTTCGATGATGTTGAATCCGGCACCCACCGCAAGGCCGAAGGTGAACTTGGCTTCGTCAATTTTTTCTTCGTAGCCCTCGGCTGCTTCCTTGTTGTCGTAGTCGAAATCGTTGCTCAGGTTGAGGTTCAGTTGCGGACCACCGGTGACGTAGAACTTGTCCAGAACGATTCCGCGCATCAGGAGAGGAATTTCGAGGTCTATGCTGGTATAGGTTCGTTTCTGGTGTAGGTATTCGTGTTCGGTGCGGACAAAGGCGATGTTGACTTCCGGTGCGAAATGCAGATTGGAAACAAGCTGGATTCTTCCCATAAGGCCGCCTTCGAAACCAATGCCGGTGGGGGAGCCGTCCACATCGTCATCCTCGTTCTTGAATCCGTACATCATGCCGTAGTCAAAAGCGGCTCGGAGGCCGATGCCGAATTTCTGTTCATTGTTGGCAGGGCGTTCGTAGGAATCCTGCGGTTCGCTTGCTTGAGCATTGCTTGCCGGAGCGGGAGCTTCGTTCGCTTGTGCGTAGAAGTTGTTCTGAATAGTGACCTGATTTGCTTGTTGAATGTTGGTCTGGTTTGTAACCTGATTATTGACCTGCTTGGCTACCGGTGCGTCAGGTGCTTCTTCTGCGGGTTCAGCTTCGCTGGATTGTTCTGCTTCGTCCGGCCAGGGTTCAGAAGTTTGGTTTGCGGACGGTTCCTCGGTTTGCACTCCGTAGTAATATTCTTCTTCTTGAGCGAACGAGATCGAGGTTGCCATTAGTGTGCAGGCGACAAGTGTCCAGAACTTTTTCATATTCTCTCCAAACTTTGAGTTATTTTGTAATAAAATAGTATAAAATTGAGGCGCGGAATAAAGAAAATGCTTCAAAACGGCTTGAAATAAGCGCCGAAAAAACGACAAAGCCCCTGTTCTTAAACAGGGGCGGTCAGGAGTGATTAAGCGCGAACGGTCTTTTGTGAGCAACAAACGCCTCGTATTAACGAGGCGTGGTTGCGAGAGCGAACGCTTCGGGGCCGTACTTTGATGATTAGGCGTGAGCGGTCTTATAGCTGACAAAGCGGATGTTACCGCAATAATCCTTGTGAATTCCTGCGAATTCAAGCCACGGGTAGTTGGCGGCTTCGTTTTTCAGGACTTCAGCCTGTTCGGAACCGATCTCAAGGAGAATCGAGGCTTCTGCGTTCAGCTTGCCTTCAGTCTGCTGGAGGAGCTTACGGACAAGTGAAAGTCCGTCGGGTCCGCCATAGAGGGCGAGCGCCGGGTCGAACTTGTCGACTTCGGGCTGGAGCTTCCCTTTTTCGCTATCGGGAATGTAGGGGAGGTTTGCAATCAGGCAGTCAATTTTTGCATCGCAAGGGCACTGAGCTTGCCGAAGTGCTTCGCCGGTGACGGCGTCCAGCAAGTCGCCTTGAGCAAAGGTAAGATTTGTGCCTTCTGTGTTTGAACCCAGTTCGTTGACTTCTGCATTTTCGCGGGCGAGCGAAAGTGCGTCTTCAGAAATGTCTGTGGCGAGCACTTTTGCTCCGGCGATTTCTTTCGCGCAGGCGATCGAAATCGCCCCTGTTCCCGTGCCCACTTCCACGATAAGCGGAGTTTCGATTCCCTTGAGGCGTTCCTTCGCCATGTCGACAAGCATTTCGGTTTCGGGGCGCGGGACCAGCGCCCGCTTGTCGCACTTGATGATAAATCCGCGGAAACTCGTGTCGCCGATAATATGCTGCAGCGGTTCGCGGTTCGCGCGGCGTGCCACCATCTGGCGAAGCACGTCGAGCTCTGCGTCGGTCAGCGGCTTTTCGAAGTTCAGGTAAATGTCCATGCGGCTCTTCATTTTGAGCCCGTGACTGATGATGTACTCGGCGTCTAGGCGCGCATCGGGAATTCCCTTCTTTTCGAAGAATACCTTGGTGCGGTTCAAAATTTCAAGTACGGTCATCTGCGGCATTATAGACATTCCTATCGTGCGTCATTGCGTGCCCCAGGTCCCTGAGCTTGCCGAAGGGAGGGGCGCGGCAATCCAATTAAGCGTTGAACTTTCCGAGCTTTTCCTGGGCGTTCGCCATCTGGAGGCCGTTGATGATTTCATCGAGGTCGCCGGTGATGACCTTGTCCAGGTTGTAGAGTGTAAGACCGATGCGGTGGTCGGTCACGCGGTTCTGCGGGAAGTTGTAGGTGCGGATTTTTGCGGAGCGGTCGCCAGTGCCCACCAGGGCCTTACGGCTCGCGGCTTCTTCCTGTTCCTTCTTTGCAATCACGGCGTCAAGAATCTTGGAACGCAACATTTCCATGGCGTGCAAACGGTTCTGCAGCTGGCTGCGTTCGGTCTGACAGCTCACCACCACGCCTGTCGGAATATGGGTGAGTCGCACGGCGGAGTCCGTCTTGTTGATGTACTGACCGCCGGCGCCCGAAGAACGGTAGGTGTCCATGTGAATGTCGGCTTCGCGGATTTCCACGTCGACTTCTTCAGCTTCGGGGAGAATTGCAACGGTTGCGGCAGACGTATGTACGCGCCCCTGCGTTTCGGTTTCGGGCACGCGCTGTACGCGGTGCACGCCGCTTTCGAACTTCAAGGTGCCGTAAACACTGTCGCCTTCGATAAATACGCGAATTTCCTTGTAACCGCCTACGGTGCCTTCGCTCGCATCCTGGATAGTCATTTTCCAGCCCATGCGGCTGCAGTAGCCCTGGTACATACGGAACAGGTCGCCCGCAAAAAGGGCTGATTCGTCGCCGCCGGTACCGCCGCGGATTTCGAGCGTGGCATTACGGTAATCCCACGGATCCTTCGGCACCATCAAAATCTGGAGCTCGTCGGTAATAACCGGCAGCTTCTTTTCGATGTCGGAAAGTTCCGACTTCGCCATTGCGACCATTTCAGGGTCGGAATCGCCAAGGGCGGCCTTCCATTCTTCCTGGTCGTTTAGCATTTGCAGGTATTCCTTAGCCTTGAGTACAGCCTTTTCGATACCCTTGTACTGCTTGTGAATCTTGTTGTAACGGGCTTGGTCAGAAAGAACATCCGGATTACCGAGTTCCGATTCCAGTTCCTCGTACTTTTCAATCAGTTTTTTAGCTTTATCTTTCATCGGGCTCAAATTTAGTAAAAGGCGAGCGCAGCGACAAAGCAATGCAAGGCGAGGACGCGCAAAAACTTGTTTTTGCGTTTGCGTGCTGCGGCGTCACAAGAAAATTGTTGTGTAGGGCCGGTAGAGCGCGTATGCTAATGGGCTCTGTTTGCGAAAATTTCGAAGTCTTCGGGAGTCGTAAGCTTGTCGTTCAGGTTGTTACCCTTGACGATGTAGACGCGTTCGCCGAAGTATTCAAGAATGCTCGCTTCGTCGGTGGGCGTGAAGTTCAAAGGCTCTGCGGCGATACGCCCGTAGAGCTTTTTCAGTAAGGCAATCGAGGCCGCCTGCGGGGTCTGCGCCATCCATACGGTGTTGCGGTCGATAGTCTGCTGTACGCAGCTGTCTTTTGCAATCTTGATGGTGTCGACCGCGGGCTTTGCCACAAGGCAACTGCCTTTTTCAACAAGAGTCTTGCAGACATCAAGAATGATTTCTTTGCTGATGAACGGGCGTGCCACATCGTGTACCAGAACATATTCGGCACCACTCGTGAGCGCGTTCACGCCGTTTTCCACGGACTGCCAACGTTCCGCTCCACCCACGACAATTTTTAACTTGTTTGTAATAAGGGCGTCAAGTTCGCTTGGTGATTGACCGAAAATTTCTTTTTCGAAATGATCTTTCCAGTCGGCGGGTACGGCCATCACGACTTCGGCAATTTCTTCCATCGAAAGGAAGGTTTCTAGGCTGTAACGGTAAACGGGCTTGCCGCCCAGAACCATAAGCTGCTTGGGAATGTTTCCACCCATGCGCTTGCCGAGTCCCCCCGCCGGGAGCACCGCCGCAAATTTGCCTTTAAAATCCAACATAAAACCTTCCGACGAAATATATTTGCTTCATTTCCAAATTAAAAAAACGAACTTCGAAATTCTAATTCTGAACTCCGAATTCCGAAATCCAAACTAATTAGTCACCTACGTGGCCGTTGTGGAGGCGTTCAAGGTAATCCTTGGTTTCCTTCGAGACTATTCCGCTCAAGAGAATCAGCGCAACCAAGTTCGGGAATGCCATAAGGCCGTTGAAGATATCGGCGCTAGTCCATACGGCGCTTACCGTGAGGTACGGGCCGATAAAGATTGCCGCGATGTAGACCCAGCGGTAAATCAGGGTGGCCTTTTCGTTCTTGCCGCCCATCAGGTACTGCAGGCACTTTTCGGAATAGTATGCCCAGCCAAGAATCGTGGTGAACGCGAAAAACACCAGGGCGATGGCGAGGAAGAATGGTGCGATGACAGAACCGGCCGGAACGATGGCAAGTCCGCGGGAGAAGGCTTCCATGGTGATGTTCACGCCTTCGAGACCGAGCTTCGGGTCCCATGCGCCCGAAACCACGATGGCGAGGCCTGTCATGGTACAAATGATAATGGTGTCAAAAAAGGTGCCGGTCATGCAGACGAAACCCTGACGAACCGGTTCCTTGGTCTTGGCGGCGGCCGCTGCAATCGGGGCAGAACCGAGGCCTGCTTCGTTACTGAAAATACCGCGGGCGATACCCTTCTGCATCGCGATAAAGATGGTGCCGACGGCACCGCCGGTAATGGCGCTCGGGTTGAATGCGGCTTGCACGACCGTCTGGATAGCCAGCGGAATCTGGGCGAAGTTCAAAAGCAGCAAGAGCACGCAGGCGAGAATGTAGACAATCGCCATGATCGGGACAATGTAGGTCGAAACTTTTGCGATGCGCTTTAAGCCGCCGATGATAACGGTTGCGGCGAAAATGGTAACCAAAAGGCCTGCGATGGCGGTGGTCCAAGAAACGGAATTGCCACCGAGGTTAATGAATTCAGGGGCGTTCGGGGTGAGGCGGGCCATGGCGCTGGTGATACCGTTTACCTGAGTGATGGTGCCGATACCGAGGAGTCCCGCGCCAATGCCGAATACGGCAAATATGACAGCGAGCCATTTCATGTTCCAGCCAAAGCGTTCCTTGATGCCAGTTTCGATGTAGTAGAACGGGCCTCCCAATACCTTGCCGTCTTTGCCGATAGTGCGGTACTTGACGGCGAGCAGGCCTTCGGCATACTTGGTGGCCATACCGAGGAATGCGGCCACTTCCATCCAGAAGAGGGCACCCGGGCCACCGGTACCGATAGCGGTGGCGACGCCCACGATGTTACCCGTGCCGATTGTGGCTGCAAGGGCTGTGCAGAGAGCGCCAAAGCTCGACACTTCGCTTTCGCCGCCCTTTTCGTTGTGGAGTATATAGCGAAGTGCATTCGGTAGGTTCAGAACCTGCAGGCAGCCGAGGCGGATGGTGAGCAGGAATCCTACGAAGAGGATAATGACAATCAGGGGGACTCCCCAAACATAGCCGTCAATAGCATCTAAGATGGAATTTAAAGTTTCCATAAATAATCCCGTAGAAAAGGGTGGCTGTTTCGATTAACGGCCCCAAAGATAGAAAAGTTGAATCTGGAGTCATTTTAAATTGCTATTTTTTGACACGGAATAAACAAAAGAGGAAATTATGTGCGAAAATTGCAATTCTAGCCGTCCTGTCCGCGTCCGTTTTGCCCCGAGCCCGACGGGCTACCTGCATGTGGGCGGTGCGCGTACTGCTATTTACAACTACTTTTTTGCAAAACACATGGGCGGCACCTTCTACCTGCGTATTGAAGATACCGACCGCAAGCGTTACAACGAAACTGCGCTCCATGACTTGATGCGCGACCTCAAGTGGCTGGGACTCCAGTGGGACGAAGGTCCGGGTTGCGAAGGCGACTGCGGCCCGTACTTCCAGAGCGAACGTCTGGACATTTACCACCGCGAAATCAAGAAGCTCCTGGACGCCGGCTGCGCCTACTACTGCTTCTGCACCGAAGAACGCCTGCAGGAAGTCCGCGCTGAACAGGAAAAGAGCCACGTGCCGGTCACGGGCTACGACCGCCACTGCCGCAATATCAGCCGTGAAGAAGCCGAAGCCCGCATTGCAGCTGGCGAAAAGGCTGTTATTCGCTTCAAGGTGCCCGAAACGGGTGTTACCGAATTCGACGACATGATTCGCGGTCACATCAGCTACCAGAACGAACTTCTGGACGACCTCGTGCTCATCAAACGCGACGGTTATCCGACTTACCATTTTGCAAGCGTCGTGGACGACCACCTGATGGGTACGACCCACGTGCTCCGCGGCGACGAATGGATCAGCTCCACGCCGAAGCACGAACTCTTGTACAAGGCCTTCGGCTGGCAGCCGCCCGTATGGTGCCACCTGCCGGTGATTCTCGACAAGAATGGCGGTAAGCTCAGTAAGCGCAAGGGTGCCGCTTCCGTGGGCGATTTCCGCGACCTCGGCTACTTGCCGGAGACTCTCGTGAACTACCTCGCGCTCCTCGGCTGGAATCCGGGCGACGACCGCGAAGTCATGACCATCAAGGAAATGGTGGAAAGCTTCACGCTGGAACGCATCAACCCGAAGTCCGCAAGCTTCGACGAAAAGAAACTGCAGTGGATGAACGGCCAGCACATTCACCTGTGCGATGACGCGTTCCTCAAGGGAATCATGAAGGAAGGCCTTGCCGCAAAGGGTATTGACCTCTCGAAGGAACCGGAAGAACGCCTCGACGAAATCGTGAAGCAGCTGAAGCCGCGTGCCCACTTTGTGCAGGATCTGGCCGACATGGCTGTGTACTTCTTTGTGGCTCCGACCACCTACGACGAAAAGGGTGCGAAGAAGCACTTCGGAGAAGGCTCCAAAGAAGTGGCGACCCTCGTGCGCGATATGCTCGCCTCTATCGAGGACTTCAAGACTCCGGTTATTGAGAAGGGATTCTACGATCTCGCCGAACGTTGCGGTCACAAGGTCGGTGAACTTGTGGGTGCTCCGCGCCTCGCTGTTTCTGGCGTGACCGCAGGCCCCGGCCTCTGGGAAATGTTCGAAATCATCGGCAAGGACGAAGTGCTGCGCCGCATTGACGTCGCAATGCCGTTGATGAAATAGTAAACAGTGATTAGTAAACAGTGGTTAGTAAACAGGAATAGTTAGGCGGTAAAGCCTCGATTATTTAAACCTAACCACTAATCACTAACCACCAACCACCAACCACCAACCACCAACCACCAACCACTAACCACTAACCACTAACCACTAATCACCAGCCACCAACCACTTCTCATGCGTTCCCAGTTTCCACATAGGTTGTATACACAAAGGCTGTTTTGCCGCCGCTGCCAGAAGGTAGTGGAACACGGCATCTATGCTCGCGAGGTGTATTCGACTTTCGGGGGAATGGATCCGCAGATTCCGCTGTTGTGTTGTTGCGATGCCTGCGCGACGATGTTTGTCGCTTTCTCGCAAGAGTTTGTTTTCTGCCGTCGCGACTGCGTCAATCAGGACTATACCAAAATTTACGGTTACAATCGCATTGTACCGGGCAACTGGATTTACTTTAAGAACGCTCCCAAGCCGGGGGTGGTCAAGAGCGTTTTCCAAGGGCCTGACAGGGAAATAGTCGTCGTAAATTATGATGGCGCCTCCGAAAAGAAAATGGAGCTGCCCAAGGTCGTGATAGAACAGGAAGAATCTTCCGAAGGTTATCGTCTGTTGCCGGCCCAGAGTGCGCAGACCTTGTTGGGTGACAATGTTTACCATGCCATTCGTGACCAGTTCGGATTGGCGGTGGGGTTGGTGAATGATGGCGAGAAAGACAAGCTTGTCGTTCTTTTGAAAGATTCGACACTTGTTTTTATCACGTTGCCTCCGTTGGCACAGAATTTGCCGAATGACCGTTTGCGCGAAATCGTGCAGGGAAAGTTGTCTCAGGTCTTCCCGGAAGACAGCGACAAGGTGTCTGTAGAAGTTGGCCAGGGTATCGTTTATTTGAAAGGACTGGTCAAGAACTATACGATTCAGCGTGCAATGGAAAATTGCGTGAGTGCGCTTCCGAAGGTGCGTGGCTGCGTGAATTTTACGCGGTTGCAGGTCTCGACGCAGATAACGGACAGCGACATCGAATCGAGTATCTATGAACTTCTTGAATCACCGGCAATGCATCTCTTTGACTATAAAGTCAATGTGTCCGGTGGAAAGGTCCAGATCCAGTCTTCGTGCTACGAAAACGAACGTCCCAAGGATTTGGAAAACCGTTTGGGAGAAATTCCCGGAGTCCGCGACCTTGTTTGCTTGGTGACGGAACTTTCGGATCCGATGAATGTAGAACTGTGTAAGGAACTGGAAACCGATTTATCGACGAATGCGTTGCTGCGGGGGGCCTATATCCGGGTTTCTTGTAACAACAGGAAGTTCCTGCTGGAAGGTCATGTCCAGTCGACTTTCCAGAAACAACTGGCATTGTTTACTTTGTTAAAAAAAACGAAGACGACGGCGGTAGAAAACCGCTTGAGATTGATATAAGGAGGCGCCCATGGCGACCGGTTACGAAAAAATTAATGCGATTAAGAGCAAGTTGAAAGTCAAGCAGACTGTCAACAGTCTTGCTTATTTGATGGGGTGCGGTCCCCGTACCATCTTCCGTCATCTGGAAGTCATCAATGCCGAAAACTGCGGCCTTCGCAAGTTTAAGGAAAACGGTGAAACCTTCTATGTCATTCAGACGGATAAAGAAGCGAACTTCAACCAGGACGTGGTCAAGCAGCTCGAAAAGATCAAGAAAAACCTGTCCGAGACTTCTGCAGCAGATATCAAGACGACTAAGCTGCTGGACAAGCTGATCAAGGTCATGCAGACCACCGATCCCGAAGATTTTAAGCCCGACGCCATTACGACGGACCCGGACTATGTTCTGGATTACGGCCCGTTCAGCGATGACAAGTTGAATTCGACTCATGTCAATAAGGTACTCAAGGCGATTCATGAAGGTTTCGCGATCAAGATTCAGTATAGCCACGCAACCGATCATTCCGCTGTCATCGACGAAAACAAGGAAGTTTTCCCGGTCAAGGTGATTATGCGAATGGATACATTGTACTTGATTGCCGGCGAAGAAGACGACAAGGGAAATCAGGTTTTCAAGAATTACCTGTTCGAGCAAATCAAGAACGTGCAGGAAACAAACCACGCCGTGCCGAAGTTTGTTTTTGATGCTGCAACGCATTACAAGTACGCATTCGGCAAGTACACGGGCAAGGACAAGCCTGAAGATATCACCTTGGAAATTCGCAACAGGTGGCTGCAGACGCAGTTTGAACGTTCCCACTTTAATCCCGCGATTTCAAAGCGTTACGACAAGAACAAGAATATGATTGTGGATATGAAACTCCGTATTACGCCGGACTTTGTTTCTTGGCTGATGGGCGTTGCCACGGATGTTCGCATCTTGAAGCCGGCATCGCTTAAGGAAACGGTCAAGCAGAAACTGAAAGACGCTTTGTCCGAAATGGACCGCTAAAATGGAATCGCATAATCTTTCTGACTATAATTTTGAATTCCCCAAGGAACTGATTGCTAGCCGCACGGCGGGCAAGGGGAAAACCCGCATTTTGCATTGCCCGAAAGATGGCGGTGAACGCCACATTATGAAGGCTCCTGAAATTGTGGACTTGTTCAAGCCGGGGGATTGCCTGGTGGTAAACAACACCAAGGTGATTCCGGCGCGCTTGTACGGACACACGATGCACGGTGGCGAAGTGGAAACGCTCCTGGTGCAGGCGTTGATCCCAGCCGAAGACGGCTCCGCTCGCTACGAGGCGCAGGTTCGCCCGGGTAAGGCTTTCAAGATTGGGCGCGAACTTGATATTGCGGGCGTCAAGACGATTGTCGAAGATATCAAGGAAGACGGAGCCCGCGTGCTCCGCTTTGCGGTAACGCCGGTGGAACTCGAAGCGGTAATGAACCGTGAAGGTCACGTGCCGCTGCCGCCTTATATTGACCGCCCCGATGACGAAGACGACAAGAAGGCGTACCAGACGATTTTTGCAAAGTATTCCGGCGCTGTGGCTGCTCCGACGGCAAGCCTCCACTTTAGCGAAGAAATGCTCGAAGCCCTCAAAGCGAAAGGCGTTTATGTGGCCGAAGTCACGCTGCATGTGGGTCCGGGAACGTTCCAGAATATCTCGGTGGAAGATTTCACCCAGCACAAGATGCACGGCGAACATTACGAACTCACCAAGGAAAATGCCGAGATTATCAACAAGGCAAAACGCGAAGGGGGCCGCATTGTAACGGTGGGTACCACAAGTACGCGTGTCGTCGAGACGATCGCCGATGCAAACGGAATCGTGAAGGCGCAATCGGGCGTGACCCATGCGTTCTTCTACCCCGGTTACCGCTACAAGATTGTGGATGGTCTCCTTACGAATTTCCACTGGCCCAAAAGTTCGCTGATTCTTCTGGTGTCCGCGTTCTACGGCCGCGAAAATACGCTTGCAGCCTATAAGATGGCTGTAGAGAATAAAATGAAGCTGTTCAGCTACGGCGACGGAATGTTAATTCTGTAAATCCTGCTGGTGCCCGTTCTCGGCGCACCTCCAGTAGCCTAGTATATATCGTAGAAATAGTAGGTGACTGTACCTTCGCTGGTCTTCCACCAGGCCATTTCAGAACCGTCCTTGTAGATGGTCAGTTCGTCGTCGTCCTGATAGAAATGGAAGTAGCTTCCGAATTCGGAATCGTATCCTTCGTCGTATTCCGATTCGAGGTAATAGTAACGGTCCCCATCCAGGTTCAGGCTGGCGAGTCCGTCGCTATCGACTCGAAGGCCGACCTTCATCGACGGGCTTATGTTGCGCATTGGCCCGCAGTCATAAGCGCCGAAACTGTCATAACGGCAGTCTTGAGTCCAGTAGTAGCGGAATTGGTTGCTGAATCTTGCTCCGTCGGCATCCGGATCCGGTCCGAGATCTCCGCAAGCAATAAGGAAAAAACCGCAGAATGCCGCAAGAGCGACTGAAAAAAACGACGCTTTGTGAAGCGCCGCTTTTGCAAAATGTTTGGAAAGACCTTTCATCGTTTCCGTCAGGCAAGATGATTACGGATTTTCGTAGTCGCCGCCGTAGATTTCTTCTTCGGCTGCTTCGGTGTTTTCGTCCTGGTAAGCTTCCGGAGCCTGAAGGTCGCGGGTGCTGCCGTACTTGCGCTTTTCTTCTTCGGTCAGCTTGTTGGAATAGACGATTTCTTCCTGTTCCTGGGAAGCTTCTTCCTCTTCTTCCTGCAAGATCTTCTGACCCTGTTCAATGCGGCGCTTGATGCGTTCGTCTTCCATCTGCTTCAGGTTCGTGCCGACCTTGGCCTGTTCTTCGGACATCACGTAGCGTTCGTTTGCTTCGTCCATGGCGGCCTTGATGCCAATCAGACGACCGCGGCTATCGACTTCGAGACCGGCCCTGCGCAGGGTGGAAAGGGGCAGACGGCGTGCTGCGGTCTTGTATTCGTCCTTGAATTCGTATCCATCGGAAGTGGCGATGTCGTCAGCCTCGCTCGGGGTGACGTATTCAAGGGCTTCTTGCCAGCGGGAACCCTGCACGCAAGAGGTGAAACCGACAAGGGCGTTGTCGAGGGCTTCCGGGTCATCGGACTTGGAACCTGCACAGCCGGTTAGGACCAGTGCGGCCAAAGAAAGGTAAGCCAGAATTTTTTTCATAGGGTAAAACCTCCGAAAAAATAGATTTCCTCCTAAATATAAACATTTTTTATAAAAGTCAACAAAAAAGAGCTGAAATTTTCAATGTAGGGGGCGTTTTCTTGCTATCATTTAAGGCGATGAACGAAAAATCTGATATTTACCGCATAAAAAAAGACGATAGAGAGTTTGTTTTAATCGGCACCGCCCATATTTCGCAGGTTTCAAAGGATCTTGTCCGTGCAACCATCGAGGCGGAAGCACCCGACACGGTGTGCGTCGAGCTGGATGAAGGTCGACTGAAGTCTATCAAGGAGCCGGACCGCTGGAAAAAGACGGACCTGAAGCAGGTTATCAAGAACAAGCAACTTGGAACTTTGATTGCGAACTTGGTGCTGGGGTCTTACCAGAAGCGTATGGGTGCCCAGACGGGCGTAAAGCCGGGTTCCGAACTCAAGGAAGCGGTGGACTGCGCCGAGGGCCGTGGCGCCGAACTGGTGCTTGCCGACCGTGACATCAAGATTACGTTGCGCCGTACGTGGGCGTGTACTCCATGGTACCGTAAGCTTAGCTTGCTGGGCGGGCTTTTTGCGAGTATCTTCGACAAGACGGAAGTCAGCGAAGAAGACCTCGCCAAGATCAAGGAGCAGGACGCCCTGAGTGCTATGATGCAGGATTTCGGCAAGTCTTTCCCTGAGGTCAAGCAGGTGCTGATCGATGAACGTGACCAGTTCCTGGCAAGCAAGATCAAGAATGCTCCCGGCAAGAAGATTGTGGCGGTCGTGGGTGCGGGGCACATGAACGGAATCGCGAAGATCATCGAAGAAGACCGCGAACTTCCGAGCGAGGAATCTATCAGCGTGATTCCGAAGAGTGCGCCGATTTGGAAGATTATCGGCTGGGTGATTCCCGTGGCGATTATCGCAAGCATTATCGCGGTTGGAGTCCATGCGGGTTTTGAGAAGGCGGGCGAACTCAGCCTCCAGTGGGCGATGCTTACCGGCGGTGGTGCCATGCTCGGTACGGTAATTGCGGGCGGGCATCCGGTGACGATTTTGGTGGCGCTGGTGGCGGCTCCGTTTACGGGACTTACTCCGCTGATTGGCGTCGGGTTCTTTACGGCGCTTACGCAGGTTTACATGAGGCCACCCCGCGTGTCCGAGATGGAAACCTTGGCCGACGATATCTGGCAGGTGCGGCGCTGGTGGAAAAACCGCGTGACGCGCGTCATTCTCTGCTTCTTGTGTCCGGGGATTCCGGCGATTATCGGAAAGATTCTCGCGATATTCAAAATTTACCAAGCGTTTTAGTTTTTTTTTGCTTTTTTTGAAAAAATTGTGTATCTTATAGCTAAAGCTTTTTTATAGGAGAAATTTATGGGAAAGATCATTAAGTATGTCGCCATTGCCGCCGCTTGCGTCATCTCGGCTTTCGGCGTGTATTGCCTGATTAAATATTCTTCTGCCGACGACAAGCTCGAAAACAAGTCCGAAGAGTAGTTTTAAAACATTTTTTTGATTAAGACGGCTGGATTCCCAGCCGCCCTTTGGTGCTTTCTGCTTTTTAGCGGTTCTTGTAGCTTGTATATAATAGTTCCTAATAATTCTGAACTCCGAATTCCGAACTCCGAATTATCTACATTATCCGCATGAATTTCTTAAATAAGAAACCTGCATTTTTCGTGGCGGTTTCCGCCATTTTCCTTGGAATCTTGCTGATCGTGTTCCGCGACTTTGCGTTCGACCCGAACCAGCTCATGCTCAACAGCGACCAGCTGAACGGTATCGGTAGCCGCATTCTGCGCGCCGAAAGTGCCGTACTCACCGAATGGGACGATTCCCGCTTGGGTGGCGTGCCGACGATCGATGCCTTGTTCGCTGACGCTTACCATCCGCTGGTGTGGGTGCAGTTCCTGATGGACCCGGCCCGCGCCGTGGGTTTCAAGTTTATCTTGACCTTGTGGGTGGCCTTTATGAGCGCCATGGCTCTCGCCTGGAACCTGACGGGGAACCGCTGGTGGGCGGGCCTCCTCGGAATGCTTTACGCCTTCTCGCCGGAATTCTTTACCTACCTGTACGGTGGCCACGACGGCAAGATGATGGTCTTTGCCATTGCGCCTCTTGCCTTGCTTGCTATTCGCAAGGTGGTACGCTCGGGTAGCATTCCTTACATGATTGTGCTTGCGCTCTCGGTCGCCTGGATGATTTTGGGTTCGCACCTGCAGCTTACCTACTTGTTCCTGTGGGGTGCTGGCCTTTACACGCTTTACGAAGTCGCCTTCCATTGCGATGCCCTAAAGACTCGCGGCAAGCGCCTTGGCCTTGCTGCGGTGGGCCTCGGCTTTGGCCTTGCTCTTTCTTGCTTCCAGATTGTACCGCCTTACATGTACACGACCACGCAGTCGGTGCGCGGTGACGATAGCCACACCAATTACGGCCACGCCGTGAGTTGGTCCTTGCACCAAGAAGAAATGGCGCAGATTCTGTTGCCGGGCTTTGTGGGTGTGGACGTTTACGAACAGAACGAAAAGACGGGTGATCTCGAAGGTTCCTCTTTCGTGAGTTTCTCGATGGACGAATACCGCAAGCTGCAGGGCGGTTCGCCGTTCTATTGGGGCCACAATGCGTTCAAGTTGGACCATAACAATGCGGGCGCCTTGCTCACCTTCCTCGGATTCCTTTGCCTGTTCTTGCCGGGAAAGCGTCGCTATGCGGCTTTCTGGGGCTTGGGTGCTGTTGTCGCCTTGAGCTACGGCATGGGCGATCATTCTCCGCTGTTCAAGCTGTGGTACAATGTGCTCCCGGGTGTCAAGAACTTCCGTGCTCCGGGCATGGCGCTGTTCTGGTTGCCGCTCTTGCTCGTGATGATGGCGGGCCCGGTTTTGAAGGCTCTCTCGGCCGAGGGCAAGACTCCTGAAGAATCCGCCGAAGCCGAAGATAACCGTCGCGCCTTGTTGCATGGTTCTGCCATGTATGGCGTGCTCCTGGTGCTTGCCTTGATTGCCCGTTTTGCCTGGACAATCTTTATTGGCCCAGTCGGCTTGGTGGTGATGATTCTTTATGCCGCCCTTTGCCTTGGCGTGATGAGCCTTGATGACCAGAAGAAAAAGCTTACCGTTGCAAATTTGACCGAGGCATTCCAGAAGGGCCTTCCGGGAACTCCGCGTGCACTGCAGGCTTGCATCTTTATCGGCTTTGCCTATCTCGGCGTGATGCTCATGAGCGGCCAGAAACTTTTGGAAGATCCGATTACCGCTCCTTACTTTAAGCCGCTGAACGAAATCGTGATGAATGCGACCGCCGGCAAGGCTGTCCCTGGCTTTGTGCTGGTGCTGGTGATTGTCGCGGTGACGCTCTTTGTGGCGAAGTGGAAGGCTCCAGTGGCACAGAAGGCGGGCGTGCTTGCGCTTGCCGCAGGTATCGAACTTTTCTTTATCGATGGCGCGTTCGTTCAGAATGTTCCGGCAGGTGAATACTTGCAGCCGACTAATCCGGTGGTTGCCGCTATCAAGGCACCGTACAAGAGTGATTCCTTGAATACGCCGCGCGTGCTTTCGCTGTCGCGCAACAAGGCATTGAGTGGAAACATTTTCCCGCAGTACCACATGCGCAATGCCGACGGCATTCACGATAACGAACTGGCGAGCTACCGTGCCTTCCGCGGCGGTCAGCAGGACGCGAATTACCTGATGAATATCAATGACCCGACGGCCGTGCACCCGTTCCTCGACTTGATGAACGTGGGCGCCATCATTTTCGATAGTCGTCAGGGAACGACCTACATGCCGATTCCGACGGCAATGGGCGAGGCCTACCTCTACGGCGAAGCCGTGGTGATGGATGATTCCGCTGCCATAAAGACGCTTCAGACACAGGCCGCCATTCGTGAACAGAAAACCGCCGAACCGGTGGCAGAACCCGTTGCAGACTCCGCCGTTACGACCGCCGATAGCGCTACCGCTGATTCCGCAAGTGCTGTGGCGGCAAAGCCGACTGCCCCTGAATACGGCGACGAGCCGGGCAAGTTCTTCTACCGCGAAAAAGTTATTTTGTCTGAAGCTCCGGAATTCGACGGCAAGGGCAGCGTGGCTGCCAAGGGCCCGATTCAGGGTTCTGCAAAGCTTGTCGCAAGTCCCAAGATGGATACGCAGGTGTTCAACGTGACTGCGGACCGCGAAGGCTTCATGGTCGTCGCCGGCAACTATCACCCGTATTGGAAGGCTTACGTGAACGGCAAAGAAACTAAAGTCTACAAGGCGTTTGGAACCTTGCGCGCCGTGCAGATTCCGGCTGGTAACTCCGAAGTCCGCATGGAATACCGCAGCGCCCCGTTCCATAAGACGATTCTTGTGAGTGTAATTGCAGCGGTGCTGTTGATTGTTCTCGGTGCAGTCACCGCCGTACGTTGCCGCACCAAGTGTTAGTTAGATTATAATAAAGGATTCATTATGGATAAGATTTATCGTTCGGGTATCGGTTTTGACGTTCACAAGTTGGTGGAAGGTCGCAAGTGCATTATCGGCGGGGTGGACATTCCGTACGAAAAGGGCCTGCTCGGCCATAGCGATGCCGATGTGTTGTTGCATGCCATTAGCGACGCCTTGCTCGGGGCCGCTGGGCTCGGCGATATCGGAACGTATTTCCCGGACACCGATCCCGCCTTCAAAGGTGCCGATAGTCTGGAACTGTTGCGCAAGGTCGGTGAAGAAGTCAAGAAGGCCGGTTACGAGATTATCAATATCGACAGTGTCGTGATGTGCGAACGCCCGAAGGTGAACCCGCACAAGGACCAGATGAAGGCGAATATCGCCCGCGTGCTTGGTCTTGACGTGAAGCAGGTTGGCATTAAGGGAACGACCACCGAAAAGCTCGGCTTTACCGGTCGCGGCGAGGGAATCGCCTCCCAGGCCATCGCCATGGTCCGTAGCTTTTAGGCTGCTATGTCATCCCCGCCCCGCATCAAGTGCGGGGTAAAATCCGGCGGGGATCTCCTAACGACGCAGAATAATTTATATTTGTTGCGTATAATTTGTTAGGAGGAAATCTATGCTTAAAAAGTGGTGCTTTGCAGTTGCCCTGCTTGCCGTTGTGCAGGGGGCTTTTGCGGCGTGGTCGGGCTCGGCCAAGTTACCGAAGGTCGTCAAGAGTGATGGCCTGGACTACTACGAAATCACGACCCCAGAAGAACTAGTCTGGTTCCTGGATTCGGCAACGGTGCTGAAGAAGTATGACGAAACGCTTCGAGCCTATCTAAAAAACGATATTATTTTTGGCTCGGACACGTCGAAGCTTTGCTCTAAAAAATGGGTTCGAAATAAGGACCAGTCCCTCTTTCAGGGGTTCTTTGATGGCCGCGGTCATACTGTTTATGGTTTGAATGCCGAGAATTCCATGTTCGAAACCATCGGAATTAACGTGGGCGAAGTCCGCAACGTCAATGTGGCAAACAGTTCCTTCGGTAGCGATACGGCTTATTATGTTGGCGCCATTGCCGACATGCTGCGCGGTGTTGTGCAGAATGTGAATGTGACCAATACGAAGGTGGTGTCTGCTTATTATGCCGGTGGTATCGCGGGCCGCATGATTTCGTCGGACGATGAACTTACTGCCATTTTCAATAGTAGCGTCGAGGGTGGCTCTGTTACGGGGGCATCCTATGTGGGCGGCATTGTTGGCTACTCTAGAGGCCGCATCCTTGGCTGTTCCAATTCGGCGAAGGTCATCTATTCGGAAAAGGTGACTGACAGAACAGATTTCTCGTACGATATTTATATTGGTGGTATCGTTGGGTACGCGGAATCGCAACCCGGCTATGCCATAGAAGGCTGTGTCAATCGTGGTGCAGTTGAAGTGGTAACGGCGCATAGGGAAGTGTATGTGGGCGGTGTCGCGGGCTATGTGCTCGGCTCGGTTGCCAATTTGCAAAACTATGGCGACGTGTCGTCCAAGGTTTCGTTTGAAAGCGATCCAACTTCATCTTTGCCGGTTTATTCTTATGTGGGTGGTGTTATTGGCAACAAGCATCTTCATCGGTACGAAACGGGTGAACTCCGCGATTTTTTGAATGAAGGTAATGTGACTGCAATGGTCGAAGGCGCCTTTAAAACGGGTGAGTTCGCCGTTGGAGGAATCTTTGGTGAAAATCGTTATCTTCCCATAAGCAACGCGTTGAATAAGGGGGCGGTCAAGGCTTACGGCTACGGTGGTGAACTGAAGACGTATGTTGGTGGCGTTATTGGTAATGAACAGATGAATTCCAATTATCTTGGATTTGACAAGTTGGGTAACCGCGGAAATGTTTATGCGGAAGGTGTTTTCAGAACTTATGTAGGCGGTGTTTTAGGGTGGGCGGATCGTCCGTACAATCTTAATGATGCACTGCGCCGTTCCTACAACTACGGTAATGTGACGGGTAGCGTAGCGGATACGTCGACCCTTTCGGAAGAACTGGATGTAGGTGGCATTGCGGGCTACGCAAACGAGATGATGATAACCGATGTCTATAACCGTGGAAGTGTCTCGGCAAAGGGAAAGCTCTCTTATGGCGGAAGTTATGTTGGTGGAATCGTGGGACGCTATACTTATCCAGATTTCTATATCCAGAATGCCTATAGTGCGGCTCCCGGCATAAAGGGAGATTCCATCGGGGGCATAACCGGCTACACCAACGCTATGGTTCCTCCGCGTAATACCTATTACGACGGCACTCTTTCTAATGTGAGCGCGCTGGGTCAAATCTTGTACAGCGATTTAGTGGAATGTACGGACTGCAAGAAAACGACTGCGGAACTGCAAAGTGACGAAATGGTGGCAACGCTGAATACATCGAACGGAGAAACTGCAGACAGAAAGCTATGTGTGCGCCGCGGTGGGTATCCGGTGTTCACTTTCGATAGCTTGTATAAAAACGATTCGGTTTTCTTTGACAAGGGCGAATTTGCAATGCCGTTGTCGCACGTAGAGGGCGATACCCTTGTCTACACCATTTCAAATTCCTCTGAACTGAATAACTTCCTGGAGATGGGTTATACCTATAAAAGGTATCCTTATAAGCTCAAGGTTGAACTTGCCAACGACATCGTCATGGGGAAGGATACAGTTCATTTGGCGAAGCAGAAAATTGCAACTGACACGAGCCGGACCGGGTGCCTGAAAATGCGCTTTAACGGTAACGGACATACCATTTATGGGCTCAATATGTCGCGCTCCATATTCTATTGTGTCGGGGATACAGCGCTTGTTGAAAACTTGACGATTGCCAATAGCCGCTTTGAAAATAACTATGGAATGTCTGCGGCCGGTGTTGCGATTGAACTCGGTAAAAATTCCTGTATCCGCAATGTCAAGATACGCAATAGCCTTGTGCGCGGTGGGGATTTAGCGGGAGGAATTGTGGCGCATAACTATGGCGTCGTACGTAATGATACGAACGAAAATACAGTTGTTCTTTCGGATGGCGTTGCTGGTGGTATCGTTGCGGAGGGCAATGCCGTTGTTGTCGAAAATGCAAATTCAGGCCGAGTGTCTGGGCAACTTGTGGGCGGCATTATCGGTTATGCGGGCTCTGGATACAGCGGCTCGGCCACGATTATTGATAATTCTAATAGCGGAATGGTGCTTGCTTCGGGTGACGGATCTGTTTCTGCGGGAGGAATCGTGGGACATGCGGTCAGGAGCTCGATGAGTAGAAACCATAATACGGGACTGGTTGAAGGTCGCTCCACTTCGGGTATCCTTACTATTGGCGGCATTGCGGGACAGTTGGATTCTGTGAATACGTTTACCGCTGGTGGCAACTGGGGTCGTGTTCACGCCCTTTCGGGTAAGGCGGTGTATGCAGGTGGTGTGATTGGCTTAAGTAACGGATCCTTCAGTAGCTTGAGCAGTGGGACGCGTTTCGCAACAACAACTGTCGTTTATTCATATAACTATGGACCTGTAACTGTCAAGGCTTCGGATAGTGTCGCTTATGCTGGAGGCCTTTTGGGGTATGGCCTTGCTACATCTGTCTATGACGACTACAACAGGGGAACTGTCAAGAACGAGGGTGGCTCGACACTTCGATATACAGGAGGAATTGCGTCTGTAATCGATGGTGGACGAATTGCCTCGGGATATAATTATTCGGATACACTGTCGGGAACCGGCATAGCATCGTTGGTGTATGAATTTTTAGGCGGAAGTAATTCCTTGGCCAACTATTATTATGGTGGCAAGTCGGTTTCTGCTTTTGCAAAGTATGCTGTCGATGAGACAAACGAATTTGATACCGAAACGACCGTCTTCAAGTCCTTTGATGAGATGAAGGGTAATCTTGCCTTCTTGACTAATGCAGAGTGGGTATTTGGAGACTGCCTGCCCAAGATGAAAACGGATACGACCTCGACTTGCAATGTAAAAGTGGTCAAGGATTTCTATGGGGATTCGGATGAGCCGTATGTCTTGAGTTTCCGGGAAGACGTGGTGCTCGCGGGTGACGATTCTACGGGCCAGGGTGAAGGTGGAACGACTCCTGTGCTGGTTAAGCCTGTGGCGCCTTTGATGCAGGTGGAAGTTTCTGCACGGAATATTTCTGTGACTGGTCTTGCCGAAAAAAGGCCGGTGGCGGTACTCGATATGCAGGGCCGCCTGGTGGCGACGGCACGTGCCTATGGGACTACGGTGAATCTCTCGGTTCCGAGGGCGGGTCGCTACATTGTCCGTAGCGGAAAACAGACAAGAATTGTAAATATCCGCTAGTTTTTGAGACAAAAGCCCCCGTCATTTGACGGGGGCCTTGCTGTAATAAATTTTTTCCTTTTTTATAGCCCTTTATGGAATGGGAAAATGCTGGTACTTTACTATATTTTTACGTACTCTTTACAATAAACAACTCACCGCCATGAGCCCGAACTAGCTGAAAGGCAGCGACGATGATCCGGTAGTGGCGTTCCGTAGGAATGTCCTATGACACTTATGATTCTTAAAATGATAGGTTGCCTTGCGCTCCTCATGTTCGGCATGAAGACCATGAGCGAAGGCTTGCAGAAACTCACGGGCGGTCACCTGCGTGCTGTCCTTGGAACCATGACCAAGCACCGCATCGGAGGCCTTCTCACAGGTACCTTTGTGACTGCCTCGGTGCAGTCTTCTACCGCTACGACCGTCCTTACCGTAAGCTTCGTTAACGCTGGCCTGCTCACATTGAGTCAGGCCATTCCTGTTATCATGGGTGCAAACATCGGTACTACGGCCACGGCATGGATTATGTCCGTTTTCGGGTTCCAGTTCAACATGAGCTCGGTGGTGTGGCCCTTCTTCGCCCTCGGCATCATCCTTTCTTACACCAAGAAGAATTCGACCAAGAGTATCGGCGAATTCGTGTTCGGTTTCGCGTTCATGTTCCTCGGCCTTACCACGCTGCGTGAAAATGCGGTGGCTATGGACTTGGCTCACAACCAGACGGTGATCAACTTCTTTGCGACGACTGGCGGTTGGGGAATCTTCAGCACGCTCCTCTTCTTGCTGCTGGGTAGCGTCCTTACCATGTGCGTGCAGTCGTCTGCGGCTATCATGGCGATTACGCTTTTGCTCTGCAGCAGTGGAGTGCTTCCGATTTACCAGGGCATTGCGCTCGTGATGGGTGAAAACATCGGTACCACGGTGACATCGAACCTCGCCGCTCTTTCGGCAAGTACGCAGGCAAGGCGCGCGGCCTTGGCGCACATGCTCTTCAACGTGTTCGGCGTGGTGTGGGTTTTGATAGTGTTCCGCCCGTTCGTGAACATGGTGTGCAGCATCGTAGGGTTCGACCCGACGTTTGTGCCGCACACCGACGAAGAAGTTGCCCAGGCGAGCGTCCGTGTGACCTACGCGCTATCTGCCTTCCATACGGCATTCAACCTCTGCAACGTGCTTATCCTCATCTGGTTCATCAAGCCGATGGAAAAAATCATCTGCAAGATTATCCGCGAGAAGGAAGACGGCGAGGATTTCAAGGTCAAGTTTATCAGCGCGGGCCTCATGAGCACTGCGGAACTTTCGCTTTTTGAAGCCCGCAAGGAAATTAACTTGTTTGCAGCCCGCACGCAGAAGATGTTCCGCATGGTGCCCGAACTGCTCGAGATGAAGGACGAGAACGATTTCGTGAAGCTCTTTGCCCGCATCGAAAAGTACGAAGGCATCAGCGACAACATGGAAATCGAAATTGCCAAGTACCTGAACCAGGTTTCCGAAGGCCGCTTGAGTCCCGAAAGTAAGACGAATATCCAGTCGATGCTCCGCGAAATTTCTGAAATCGAAAGTATCGGGGATTCCTGCTATAACATGGCCCGCGCCATCAACCGCAAGTTTAGGAGTACCGACGACTTTACCGAAGAGCAGTACAACCGCATCAAGCACATGATGCAGCTTTGCGACAAGGCGTTAACGAACATGATTGATGTCATTAGCGATGCTGTGACTGCCGACGCAAACCGTACGCTGAATATGGAGAATGAGATCAACGATTACCGCAAGCTCCTCAAGGAGAAAAATATCACCGACATCGAATCGCAGAAGTACAGCTACCAGATGGGTGTTCACTACATGGACGTGGTGAACGATTGCGAAAAGCTCGGTGACTACGTGGTGAACGTGGTCGAGGCTCACACGAACAAAAAATTCTCCACTTAAATTCACCTGCAAACTTCGCAATATTGCATTATTCCCGTTGCTGTCATCCTGGAGGGCGGTACGCCCGACGGCGGACAGCACTTGGTTACTTGTAACCTTAGTGCGCATGGTCCCCGAATGGGGAGGATCCAGAGATACATTTTCACCTTCTATCAAAATGTGTTATATTTCTAAAAAACATAAGAAGGAAGGTGTATGATGTTTTCTCGAATTATTGCGACGAGTGCAATTGCAGCCCTGTTTTTTGCAGGCTGCTGCGAAAAATGTCCCAAAGAAAAGACTGCCGCTGCGCAGACTCCGGTTGCCTCGCAGGCGCAACAGTCCGCTTCGCTCCCGGAACGCCCGGTAACTCTCTCGCTGTGGACGGAACATGCTCCTGCAAAGGATTCTCTGGAAGCTTTCGTGCGTGCGGTGACAGATTCTACTTCGCCGGACTTTATCCCGGTGGAACGCCGTATTGCCGCGTTCGACTGGGACGGTACACTCTTCCTCGAAACGGCTCCGACCTACTTTGACTGGATGCTTTTTGAACACCGCGTCCTTGACGATTCAACTTTCAAGCCGTCCAAGCAGCAACTGAAGGCCGCCCGCGAAGGTCGCGAAAAGAAGGTCTTCCCTGGACTTAGCGCCGAACGCGAACGTATGGTCGCGCAGGCCTACAAGGGCATGACGCTCTCGGAATTTGAGGCTTACGTTCGCGCCTTTATGGCAGAACCGCAGCCGGGCTTTACGGGCCTCAAGCGTGGCGAAGCCTATTACAAGCCGATGGTCGAAGTGGTCAAGTTCCTGACCGCAAACGGATTTACGGTTTACGTGAGCAGCGGCACCGAACGCTACACGATGCGCCCCGTCGTCATGGACGGCCTCGGTCTTCCGCCTCGGCAGATTATCGGTTCCGATGTAGTCGTGGTGTCAAATAACCAGAACGGCGCCGACGGTCTCGCCTATACCATCCAGGATGGCGACAAACTCGTGCTTGCGGGGGAGAGCATCATCAAGAATCTGCAGATGAACAAGGTGACAGCCCTTGCCCGCGAAATCGGCTACCAGCCCGTGCTCGCCTTCGGTAACAGCGGTACCGACGCAAGCCTCTTGAACTATGCCATTCACGGCAACAAGTACAGGGCTATGGGTTTTATGCTCCTCTGCGATGACCTCGAACGCGAATACGGCAACGAGGCCAAGGCCGAAAAGATGCGTGCCGCCAGTGAAAAGAACGGATGGATTCCCGTGTCCATGAAGAACGACTGGAAAACCATCTACGGCGACAGCGTCCAGAAAGCGAACTAGCCTACCACTTTACGTAGAATCCTTTGCGCTTGGGTTATCCGTTTTGACGGACAACATTTTGATTTATTCGGGTTTTGGACGACACTGAAAATCTTGCCAGAATTTTTTGTCTGGGGTCTTGCATTGAATGTCAGACTCTTGAGATGTGCATAACGAGACCATTTCTAAGTCGTAATAAGATAGGTTGCTATAGGTTTTTATCCAAATCAGGTTAGTGGGTTCGTCATAACAAAGAGCTTCTGGCTTGAAAAAAAATTTTCTGTTTGTAACGGAATTAAAGATAATGTTTGCGTATATGGAATCACTGTAAAATTCTTCGATATCTGGGGGCGTGATTGCCGCTATGTTGAGAATTGCGTCCGCTTCATTAAATGATTGATCAAGAAGATGAGGCACAGTAAATAAGAACAAGCCTACAATCCACCCTACACCTCCAAAAGTAATCGACCCGAGCAGTCCTGTCGTGCCTATGGACCATTCTAGCCATTTGTTGCGGTTGTGGTTATTTCCGATGACCAAGGTCGTATCCAACAAGATATTGCTGTTGTTTACTATGGTCAGTTGATGTTCCCCTTTGGGAATGTTGACGGCTACCATTGCGGAATTTTGGGCGGGGCTTATTTCGGCGTATGTTTCCCCATCAATTAGAATTTGATGCTTTACGGTCCTTTGGTTGAAATAAATTTCTGCATGGCCTGTATTGACACTAGCGCAACCGGAAATCATCAGCGTCATTAACAATACGGCAAGGAATTTTTTTGATAGAGATCCCATAATCTTCCCCCCTATAGCCATAGTCCTGCGGATCCGCCGAATGACAAATTCCTCTTTTCGGCGTTCAGGTAGTCAGTGATGCCTGCGGAAATTTTGATATGGTCACCAATCCAGAGCGATGTCCCCAGGTACGCCTTGAACAGGTAAGGAAATTCAAAGGTCAGGTCCATTCTGTCTTCGGTGCCGCCCCACGGGGAGAACATAGAAATGGATCCTGAAAGGGCCGCTGGTCCCGCATAGACGGAAGCGTAGGTTCCTGCTGCGGCGGTGGTTACAATTTTTCCAGAATAATTTTCTTCGTACGTTTCTTTGGATGCAGGGATGCGATCGCCCATGTCATAGAAGCTTTCTGTGTATTGGTATCCTGTGTAAGAACTTTGCCATTGCCCTAAGGCGAAATATCCGAAAAGTCCACTTTCAAAATGCGTTAAGTTTATACCAACAACGCCCCGTATAAATGCGGATAGTGACGAATTGAAGCCGAAGGATAGTCCCGATAGGACTATTTCGTCCTTGAATAAAAAGTCTGCTGTACCTGCGAAATCCCAGGTCTTGTGTACGTAGGCGAAGTCGATTTTGCTGTTGGGCAGGGTGATTGAATCCGAAAAGTCTTCTTTTTCGTTTGAGACGTCCATCGGAATTTCTCGGTCTTTTGATTTGGCGACAGAAAACGAGAATCCCTTTAGTAAGGTCTGTTCAGGTACGAATTTTCCCACGCCATTAAAGTTTTCTATTTCGGGAATTTTAAATCGACCCTTGGTCATTTCGACCTTGGTTTCGATGAAGGTACACCCGCATAACAACGATGCGACGAGGAATAAAAGAAATGTCTCGAACTTATGCATAGGGGTTCCTTGCGAAAATCTAATAAATTGTAAAAAAGAAGCTCTGCAAAGTATATTGCAGAGTTGCGCAAATCATTTTTTTTAAGTGTCTACGAACTAGAAATTCAAGGAAAGTCTGCTGCCGTAGGAGCCTTTGCGGGCGTTGATTAAAGGCTCGATTTGCAGTTGCAGGGCGTGTTGTCTTCTGTAGTTGTACTGCACAAGGGAATTGCGGAAACGCTCTGCCTTGCGCAGCTTGGATCCGCCCACAATCTTTACGACGACGCCTGCGATGAAAACGCCGGCGCCTCCGAGGAATACGCAGTAACCAGCAAGGGCGATGTTCTCTTTACCTTCGTGGTCTTCATTGCACCGGTAATCATTGTAGCGACAGTCATCGTCGTCGGTATCGTCCAATGCGCCGATCATCATAATCCCTCCGATTGCAGCGGCAATACCGCCTCCGATCATCATGGCGTTGCCCGCTCTCCGCTTCGAATTGCCGCTTTGAGTGTAGATTTCAATCTTGTTTTGGTAGTAGGCGACACTGTCGTCATAGAAAACCTGCTGGTAGTATTGAAGCGGGTACTGCGGCTGTGCAACGGGGTACGGTGCCGGAGCATAATAAGGCTGCTGGGCAGGATACTGATTCGGGTATTGTGTCGGATACTGCGCCGGGGCGTACTGCTGTTGCGGGGGATATTGGCTGGGTTGACCGTATTGCGCGGGGGCGTATTGCGGAGTTTGCACATTTTGTTGAACCGACACATCTTGCGGCTGGTTTGGATATTGCACGTATTGGGGCTGCGTGGCAGGATCCTCGATCGGTGCTTCGGTCGGAGCGTATGAATTTGTCTCTTGTGCGAACACGGACATTGCAAATAAAAGAATAAAAACAAGATATCTCATAAGTTCAAAGATAAAAAAAGAAACCCTCGCGAACGAGGGTCCCCTTTAAGAATTTGAATTGAGATTGCTTCACCCCCTACGGGGCTCGCAATGACAAACCATTACTTATCCGTGAGCACTGCAACGCCCGGAAGAACCTTGCCTTCCAGGAGTTCGAGGGAAGCGCCACCACCCGTAGAGGTGTGGGTCACCTTCTTGTCGGCGCCGTACTTCTTGGCAGCCGTTGCGGTATCGCCACCACCGATCACGGTGATTGCGCCGGCAGCGGTAGCTTCGACGATAGCGTCGGCCATAGCCTTGGTAGCCTTTTCGAAGGCTTCGAATTCGAACACGCCTGCAGGACCGTTCCAGACGATGGTCTTGGCGGACTTGATAGCGTTCACGAAGAGCTTGGTGGATTCAGCGCCCACATCGAGGCCCATCCAGCCAGCCGGAATGCCTTCGGCGTCAGAGACAGCCTTCGTGGCAGCGTCGGCAGCGAACTTGTCGGCAGCGATGTAGTCAACCGGGAGGATGATTTCCTTTCCGGCAGCCTTGGCCTTGGCCATCAGATCCGGAACGAGCTTGGCGCCTTCTTCGTCAAACAGGGAAGAACCGATTTCGATGTTGTTGAGAACCTTCTTGAAGGTGAAAGCCATGCCACCGCCGATGATGATCTTGTCGGCCTTGTCGAGAAGGTTGTTGATGAGCTGGATCTTGTCAGCGACCTTTGCACCGCCGAGGATGGCGAGGAACGGACGCGGAGGATTGTTGAGCACCTGGTCGAATGCCTTGAGTTCCTTGTTCATGAGGAAACCAGCGGCACGCTGCGGCAGTGCAACACCAGTCATAGAGGAGTGATCGCGGTGAGCGGTACCGAAAGCGTCGTTCACGTAGACGTCAGCGAGCTTGGTGAGGCTTGCGCGGAAGGCCTTCACGGCTTCCTTGTCGGCCTTTTCCTTAGTTTCGGTGCCATCGGCGTTCTTGATCTTGCGCTTGCCTTCTTCTTCGATGTGGAAGCGGAGGTTTTCGAGGAGGATGATTTCACCCGGCTTGATAGCGGCGCAGGCGGCTTCGACTTCCGGACCCACGCAGTCAGAGAGGAACTTCACCGGCTTCTTGATGAGTTCTTCGAGCTTCTTTGCAACCGGAGCGAGCGTGTACTTCATGTTCTTTTCGCCATTCGGACGGCCGAGGTGAGAAGCGAGCACGACGGCTGCACCCTTGTCGAGAGCGTACTGGATGGTCGGGAGAGCGGCTTCGATACGCTTGGTGTTGGTGATTTCGCCAGTCACCTTGTCCTGCGGAACGTTGAAGTCGACACGGATGAACACGCGCTTGCCGGCGAGTTCGAGATCTTCGATAGAAAGCTTTGCCATTGTAGCAATCCTCTTTTTAGGGTTAAAATTTTACGGGCAAAATATAGTAACTTTGCGTAGGGCGAACAATGCGGAGCTGCTTGCAAATCCCTTTTTGAACCCGTCAAAGGCGAGTGATGCGACAAAAAACGAATGCTTTGGGGCATCGCCGAGCCGCCCGATTTCACATAAGTCATCCTCGACCCCGGAGTGCGTAGCACGATGGGGGAGGGGATCCAGAGTAGAGGTTGTAGGGGGAGGGAGTCTCCCCCTCGCTTCCATCGCCATCCTCAGGAACATAGGTCCCTGAGTCTGTCGAAGGGCGCTACCCCTTCGAACGGGGCCTCAAAACCCTGTAAGCGAGAGTCGCAGCCATGCTTGCATGGCTATGACCGAGCGTCATGGGTTTCTGTAATCGCCGGCCCCGTAACGCCCCGCTTGCATTTTTCCGCGATGCTTGTAAACATTGGGAAACAATTCGCCCGATGGGAAAACATAATGTTCACAAATGTGTAATGTTAAGGCATATTTTTGATGCAATTGTCCATATTTTTTTATATATTTCAAAAAAAAAATTAGACAATTTGGAGTGATAAATGAAACGTTCACTTTTGATGGTTCTCTGCCTGTCTGTCGTATCGGCTTTTGCTGGCGTGTACGATATTGAAGAATTTTCCGCAAAGGATGCGGGCACACCGGATGACTATATCGTTGCCGAATTTGGCGGAACGCTTAAGGTCGCTCCTGCAGATGAAGTCGAAACGCTCCAAGAAGGCCGCCTGGTCGTCCGTCAGAAGTTTGAAGATCCGTTTGGTGAATCCGAAACCTCTTACCAGCTCTACCAGGGTGGCAAGGGTGACCTTTCCTCGATGACCGCTCTGACTGCCGAAGGCGTTGATTATTCCAAGCTCATTTCGGCAAAGCTCTATGAACGTCGCGGTATGTCCGCCGATAAGGATGTCGAAAAGGTCTACTTCGATGGTAAGGCTGTTTACGCACCTGGTCTTACGACTGCGATTGTCTTTATTGACGGTTCTCCGGTGACCTTGAAGGGCGACGCTCCGGCTGCCGAAGAAGAGGAAGAAACCGTTGCCGCTGCCACTCCCGCCGCAAGCTCTAGCGAAGAAGAAGAATGTGACGAATACGATCCGGACTGCGAAGACGAAGATGAAGAAGATTACACTTCTTACAATACTTCCGCTCCGGTTGACAATACATCTGCCGATGATCGCGACTACGCCGCAAGCGACGCTGCAAACGATGTGGGCGACCGTTTCGGTATTGCTGATGAAGTCCGTTTCTGGGCTGCCGTTGCTCTGTCCGCCGTTGCCGGTGCCGGCATCGTGATGGGTGTTTTGAACCACAGCAAGGCCGGCGAAGCTCAGGATGCTTACGACGAGCTTTCCGAAATCAACGACAAGGTCTTGAGTGTTTGCGCCGCTGACGCAAACCCCGATAAGTGTCGTGCGGTAATGTCCGAGAAGGCCGGTAACTCTGACTGGTCCTTGGCCAACATGCAGAAGCGCATGGACGAAAACAAGGCAACTCACGATTCTTACGCCACCGCCCGTAACATCTGGTTCGGTGTCGCTGCCGGTGCCATTGCTGGCGCTGTTGTCCTCTTCGTATGGTAGTCGAAACGGGTAAAATCTCTATACGGGACCTGGAGTTCAGCTGCATTATCGGCACGCTCCCTTTCGAACGCGAAAACGAGCAGCCGGTGGTGATGAACATTTCCGTGTGGCTTGATTTTACCCTCGCTGCTCGCAACGAGGATTTGGCTCATTCCATTGATTATGTTCAGTTAGCTGATGATGTACAGGACTTCGTTTGCAAGTCCCGTTTTCAGTTAGAAGAAACGCTGGTTGTAGAAACCGCGAAACATATCCTGAACCACTACCCGAAGACCGTCGCGGCAGAAGTTTCTGTCCGCAAGCCGCTCGCAATCCCGCAAAGCGCCGGCGCCGAATCTTCCATCAAGATAATCCGCTAGGTTAGCTTCTGAAGGCGCGGTAGCGCAGGGCTTCGGAGAGGTCCTCGATTTCAACTGATTCTGAATTTCGAAGGTCGGCGATGGTGCGCCCGACCTTTAATAGTCTATAGTAGCCGCGGGCGCTCAAGTTCATTCGGTCGGCGGCGTTGATGGCGAATTTTTCGGTGGCGGAGGAGAGGTTGCAGCTATCCTTGGCGAAATTGGAACTCATTTCCGCATTCGTCTTGAAGCGGGTTCCCTTGAACCGTTTGCGTTGGATGTCGCGGGCGGCGCAGACTCGCTTGCGGATTTCTGCGGACGGCTCCGCGGAGGCCTTCGATGCAAATTGCGAGGCGTCTACGGGAGGAACGCTCACTTGGATATCGATGCGGTCAAGGAGAGGTCCTGAAATTTTTTCTTGGTAACGTTTGCGTGCCTCGGGGAGGCAGGTGCAGTGTCGCTTGGGATCCATGGCGTAACCGCAGGGGCAGGGGTTCATGGCCGCTCCCATCATAAATCGGGCAGGCCAGACGACGGTGCCGCTCGCACGGCTGACCGAGATGGAACCTTCTTCCATTGGTTCGCGCAGGGCCTCCAAAACGCTGCGGTTAAATTCGGGGAGCTCGTCCAGAAAGAGGACGCCGTTGTGCGCGAGGCTCGCTTCGCCCGGCTTTAGCCGGGTGCCGCCCCCCACCAAGGACACCATGGACGCGCTGTGGTGGGGCGTGCGGAACGGGCGCGTCATGACCGGCTTGAATTCGTCGGAATCACCGGCCGTTCTTGCGCACGAGTGGATGCGGGTTGTCTCTAGGATCTCGGTCTCGGTCATTTCGGGCAAAATGCCCGGCAGGCATTTTGCACAGAGCGTCTTGCCCGCTCCGGGCGAGCCTACCAGCAGAAAGTTGTGCGCTCCAGCCGCGGCCACTTCCAGCGCACGCTTGACGCCCTCCATCCCGACGACATTCTTGAAATCGGGAATGTCATTTGCGGTAATAGTTGATTTATTCTTAAAACGGAAGCCGGTGGCCCACCTGGCAACATTCTCTGCACCCGCTTCCAAAGCCTCGACGCATTCCCTGAGGGTATCTGCGCAGACATAGCGGATTCCTTCGACCAGCGAGACTTCGCTTTCGTTCGCGCGAGGAATCACCAGGATGTTCTTGGACTTTTCCGAAAGGCTCATGGCAATCGAAAGCGCGCCCCGAATCGGCTTCAGCAGGCCATCGAGCGAAAGTTCCCCCACGATAACGAGGTTTTCAAGTTGGGGAACTTCGATTTCGCCGGTCGCAACCAGCAGCCCGATGGCAAGCGGCAGATCCAGGGCGCTTCCTTCTTTCCGCAAATCCGCGGGTGACAGGTTCACCGTAGTCCGGAAACCGGTCACCACCTTGTCAATGGAACGAATCGCCGAAACGACACGTTCCCGTGATTCCCTTACCGCGTTGTCGGGTAACCCTACCATGGTGAAACCCGGCAGCCCCTGCGAGGCATCGATTTCGACACTCACCGGGACAGCCTTTATTCCAAACAAGCAGTAAGAACGGATTCGACGGAACATGGATTCTCCTTAGGCGACTGCGGCCTGGTACTTTTCAAGAACGCAATTTTCGATATGCTCGCGCAGGTTGCGTGCCATCGGGAAACATACGCTACGGAATTCTTCGCCCTTGAAGAACGGATCAATCGGGTAACCCACGAACATGCCGTTTTCGCCTTCCATCACGCGAAGCCCGCGAACCAGGAACTGGTCGTTGAGCACGACCGATGCGAGCCCCTTGATATGCCCCATGGAAGGGCCTTCCTTGAAGGGGTAAACCTGCACACTGGTGACGGCGAGGCAGTCGAACGCCCCGGTCGCATTCCATTCTTTCTTCTTCTTTTCTTCAGCCATATAGGCCTCCTAGTTTATGTGTGAATTTGCTGGCAACGTAACGAATTGCCCGTGCCGTTGTCGGAACCCTATTTGCAAGAACCGTGCCAATTTGAAAAAATGGCGAAATTAAACGAAAAAACGACAATTTCAAAAAAAGACGAATCTGCCGAGGTGATTAATCACCGATTAATCACTGATTAATCAGTTTACTATTATTAACACATGCTCTTGAAACCGAATATGAACTGGCCCCAGAATCAGGGAATCGCTCTCCCGACCGTGCTTGCCGAGGCGGAACTTTCCGCGGATTATTTCACGATCCACTTTACGGTGGAAGAACCTTCGGACTGCTTCCGTGCCGAAGTCGATGGCGACAACGGCCGCAGTTGGGAAGATTCCTGCGTCGAAATTTTCCTACAGAGTCCAGTGAATCCCGGTGAGTACTTCAACTTCGAAACGACTAGCCGTGGCTACCTTTTGGCGGCCCGTGGCCCCGACCGCAATAACCGCACGGCGCTTCCGCAGTCGGAAATCGACAAGGTGATTCGGACCAAGCAACTTGCCAGCGTGGCAGGCAACCTGGTGTGCTGGGGAATGACGGTGCAGATTCCGGCGAGCATCCTTGGCATCCAAAGTTTCAACGGAGTCCAACTCAGGGGAAACCTGTACAAGTGCGCCGACAAGGCGAAAACGCCGCACTACCTGAGCGCATTCGAGATTGAAACCGAGAAACCCGATTTTCACCGCCCGGAGTTTTTCAGGGATTTTACCTGATGGTCCCTAGTCTGGGATCTGTAAGCGGCGGTCGCTGCCGTTTGTAGTTTTATTGCTCAAATGAGCAAATTTTAATACAAAAAATTACTATATTTGGGGGGCTATGGAATATGGTGTATACGGAAGTACTTGGTGGAGTAAGAAGTGGCTAGACCACTTGCTTTCGGGTGCGTCCGCCCGCGATATTGACCTGGCTTTCAAGTATGTGGGGCGTGGGCAGGTCCAGCCCTTTACGGTGTCCGACAACCGCGTCATGGCCGAGGTGAAGGGGCCGAATGGCGGTTCGCACAATGTTTACCTCGTTTTCCCGAAATTTGACAAGGAACGGGCCAATGTCTTTGTGGGGCTTCTGAAGCAGCAGCCGGTGGAGCTCACGGCTCTTTCAAACGAGGCGATGAATCCCTCGATTGAGTTGCTCCTGTCGAAGTGCGGGCTTTCCCTGTTCGAAACCTGCGACCACGTGAACATGAACTGTGACTGCAAGGATCCGCTTCCTTGCCGTTACGTGATATCGGTGTTCCTGAAACTGGGTGAAATGATTTCTTCGGACCCGTTTGTGCTTTTCAGGATTCACGGAATCGATATCGCTTACCTCAAGGACTATAAGCCGGAACCGGTGGAATCGGATGTGCCGAGCGAATCGACTCTGGTGCGGATTTTGCCGGTAAACGACCGTACAGAGATGCCGCGCGTACCCAAGTTCAATTTTAACGAGTGGCGCGATTATTCCCATGTGCTTCCGGCGATGTTGTCGAATTGTCCGGATTTTTGCCCCGCAGGCAATTTCAAGAAGAGTTTTGTTGACGAACTGGAACGTTGCCGCCTGTTCTACAACCATTTTGAAAAGTTTGAACAGTTTGCACAGGATTTTGGAATCTACCATGCGCACACTTTCTTGATGGAACGGGAACGCCTGCAGGTGGTGCATGCTCGCGGATGGCAGTGGACATTCAGCCAGCTTGAAGACGAGCGCGTGGTGGCCGAGGGGCTTTCCGTTGAAAATATTATGGGAGCGCTTTGCCGCCTGAACCAGGATTGCGTGTGGCATAACCATGTGACGGTACGTTTTGTGCATCAGCTCCTGATGGTGGCGTATTACCTGGTGCGCTGCGGTGCGATTTACCCGCAGGTGTTCTGGCTGAACGGCGTGACGGCGCAGGTGCGCTGGCTCCCGGCGGAGATGCTTCCTGATGTGCTTGCGGTGGTGGCAGAACTTGAAAAGGGTGTTCCCGACGATTTCGCTTTTACAGTGCGTGACTTGCTGCGCGAAGACCTGGACGGAGCCGCCGAACATATCCTCTCGATTTTTATCGGCAAGCTGCTCCGTTTTGCGCGTACGGCGCAGAGTTACAAGAAGGGAACCCACGAAAACCTGCTCGGATTTTTCTTTGACTGCAAGTCGGGAAAACTGGCGTCAAACGGGCTCAAGATTCCGTCGAAGATTCAGGCGTGGTTCTCCGTCTACAATTCGCTGGAATTCAACCACAAGATTATTTTCCGCTGCTCGGAACTTGGCAAGGAAATTGCCCTGGATGTTTTCGTGGAATCGTCGGTCGGTCGCGAACCTCTCAAGGCCCTCTTTGAAAATAGCGATCCGCGGCTTCTGTCGCTGATGAACGTGCTCAACTGCGTCTCGGAAACGTTCAAGCCGATGAAGCAATACTTGGAAGTTCATGCGGTAGAACCGATCGTGATGAAGGGCGCGGAACTCAAGGAATTTGTCACTTATTCCATCAAGAAATTCGAGGTGTTCGGCATCGTGACCGAGATGCCGCGTTCCCTCAAGGAAATTGCACGCCCCAAGACGCAGATGAAGCTCAAGGGAAGCCTTGGTATCGGGGCGTTCACCGCGGGTGACCTGCTGGACTTTGACTGGGAAGTGGCTCTGGGCGACGAAAAAATTCCCGCCGAGGAATTCATGCGGCTTGCCAAGGATGCCGAAGGGCTCCTCAAGTACAAGGACCGCTACATAGAATATACGGCGGACGATCTTGCGCTTTTACAGCAGCGTATCGACGAACGCGAAAAGAAAAAGGCCGGAGGTGCGATTGTTGCCGATGGCGCTGTTGATGACGCGGATTCTGCGGGTGAGGCTGCGGATGCTGACGGCGCCACTGATTCTGCTGCGGACTCCGATGTGGATGATGCTTCCGAGGATTTTATTCCCTCGACGGCGAAACTTCTGCAGGCTTGCCTGACGGGGCAATGCGACGACATCCCTGTCGATATGACTGACGGGCTAAAGCAGCAGCTGGATGTGTGGCGCGGGGAAACCGAGACGAATTTACCGGAGAACCTGAACGCGACGCTTCGCCCTTACCAGATGCGCGGTTATTCGTGGATGTACAAGAACTTGCAGATGGGTTTCGGGTGCATCTTGGCAGACGACATGGGCCTTGGAAAGACGCTCCAGGTAATCGCTTTCCTCTTGAAGCTGAAACAGGAAGGTCGCCTTGCCGAAGGGCGTGCTCTCGTGGTGGTGCCGGCGGGACTTTTGTGCAATTGGCAGATGGAAGTGAAAAAGTTTGCGCCCGAACTCAAGGTGTTTACTTACCATGGGGCGGGCCGCAAGCTGGAAAAATTCAATGCAGACTTGCTGATTACGACCTATTCGACGTGTCGCCTCGATTTCAAGAAACTTGAAAAGCTGAATTGGCGCGTGATCGTAATCGACGAAGCGCAGAATATCAAGAATGCCGACAGCGAACAGAGTCGCAAGATTCGCGCACTCAAAGCTCCGATGAAGATTGCCATGAGCGGAACCCCAGTCGAAAATCGTCTGATGGAATTCTGGACGATTATGGATTTCTGCAACCGTGGCTTTTTGCCATCGGCGCTGGAATTCCGCGACAAGTACGAAACGCCTATCCAGAAGAATGCAAACCAGGCGGTCGCTGAAAAGTTCAAGAAGATAACCGCTCCCTTTATGCTTCGCCGTATGAAGACGGACAAGACGATTATCAGTGACTTGCCCGACAAGATTCAGCAGAACGAGTATGCGGAACTGACGCGGTCGCAGGCGGCGCTGTACAAGAAGATCCTCGACAAGTTTATGGAAGAATTGCAACTGCTTGAAGAAGGTCCGTCAATGGATATCGGTGCGGATGTGCTCGCGGTTGCCGATGGCGCGGATGCCGCGCCTGCTTCTGCGGCTCCTGCTGGCGCGAGCAACCTTTTCAAGCGCAAGGGACTTATTCTCCAGATGATTCTTGCGCTCAAGCAAATTTGCAACCACCCGCGTACCTACTTGAAGGCGGGGGAGGCGAAGGTCGAAGATTCCGGAAAATTGGGGATGCTTCTCGACTTGCTGCGTTCTATTCAGGAACAGGGCGAAAAGGCTATCATCTTTACGCAGTTCCGCGAAATGGGCGAGCTACTGCAAGAAACGCTTGAACGCGAATTGCAAATCAAGGCGGATTTTTACCACGGCGGCTGTACACAGAATCAACGCAACGAAATGGTGCGTCGGTTCCAGGAAGATCCCGAAGACAAGGTGCTTATCCTTTCGCTCAAGGCGGCAGGAACCGGTCTTAACTTGACCGCCGCTTCGCAGGTGATTCACTATGACTTGTGGTGGAATCCCGCTATCGAAGCGCAGGCGACGGACCGTGCGTTCCGTATTGGGCAGACCAGGAATGTGCAGGTACACCGCTTTATTACCAAGGGTACTTTTGAAGAAAAAATCGACGCGCTGCTCGAAGCCAAAAAGGCCGTCGTCGAGATGACGGTGAACGCCGGTGAAACCTGGCTTGCCGACATGGATGATAAGCAATTAGGCGAAATCTTTGCGTTGGATTCCGCTTCGGTGCTGTAACATTTCTACGAAACACCGTCCTGGAATCCTGCAAGGATGGCGAAAAAAAAGAATCCGGTCGTTCAGACCAGATTCCTTTTGCTTTTTTCCAAGCAATCCCGGCAAAGACACTCCAACCTGCCGGGACTCCACACGAAACTTACTTCAGAATCACCTTCTGCATGTAACGCTGGCTGCCCTGCTTGACCATGAGTACGGCCGGACCGCGGTAGTCGCTCGAAAGTTCAACTGTGTTCATGCCCTTGCTTGCGGTGAAATTCTGCTGTGCAATCACCTGGCCCATGCTGTTCAAGAGCATAGCCTTGGCCGGAGCGGTTGCTGCGGCGTTAAACTGAGCCATAACGGAGCCGTACTGAACGTTCACGAACATCTTGGACGTTGCGGCGACTGCTGCGGGCTTGATGGCATCCGTTCCACTGAGCGCGACAATCTTGGCAGAGGCGATGCCTTCGAGTTGCGGTTTCTTGTCAAAATCGTCGATGATTTCGGTGGAGCCGTCGGCCTTGATGCCCTTGATGTAGTCGAAGGTGATGGTGCCGGTGACCTGCGTGCCGTAAAGGTTCAAGCCGATGGCGTTCACCGAGTTGAGGCCTGTGGGAGTGGTACGGAAGTCATCCCACTTGACCTGGAAAGTCTGGAACTTGGACGCATTGAGTTCTTGGTCGGCCTGCTGCAGTACGGGAGCGTCGAACCATGCCCAGCTGCTACCAGTCATCATGAAGAGGTCCATGGAGGTCCAGCCGTATTCACCGCAATCCTTTGCTGCGTTGGTGCACGGGCCTGCAGAAGTGACGGAACCCTTCAGACGAATTTCGATGCCAACGTACTTGGAAAGGTCGTTTTTGCCACTAGCAAGGTTGATGCGCAGTGTACCCACTTCGCTGGAGTCGGAAGTTACTGTCTGGTAAGTCACCTGCACGCCCTTGCCGGAACCTTCGGGAATGTCGGGGTTTTGGTTGACGAGAGAATCAATGGAACCGCCCGGAAGAGCTGCCTGGCCGAATGCTTCACGCATGGCGTTCAAAGTTTCGACGTCGGTAATGTCACCCACGTTGCCGCCGAATTTGTTCACCTGGCGGCGGATAATGGTCATGTTACCATCGCCTTCGTCACCGGTGTCCCATACGCAAGGAACGAGACCGTTCTTCTTGGCGGCTGCAACTGTGTAGCCGTACCAGGCGGCACGAGCCTTCAAGTGAGCCTTCAGGTTGTCTCCTGTGAGCGAGAAACGCTTGACGGCGCCCATTTCACCGATCACGACCGGAATGCCCTTGTCGTAGAAAGTGCTCTTGAGGCCGCTGAACAGCTGGTCGATAGAGCTCTTGGATCCGAGAGAGGAGCCAGAGCAGGTATGTGCTGCGTCGTTACCCGGAGTCTGGTCTTCCCAGTAGTAGAACATCTTGCCCCAGCTTTCGTCGCCGCTGGTCATGAGCGAGAACTGGTACGGGTAGAAGTGGATTTCGGCCATGGTGTAGCCTTCGCCTGCCGGATCTGTCGGGTATTGCGCGGAAAGGAGCGGGACCTTGTCAATTTCGGTACGCGGGGCCTGCACGACCACGATACGGGTGGCGTTGTTGCCGCCGGAAGTGCGTACGGCGCGCAGGCATGCTTCGTGGAGGCGCTTTAAGATGGTCATGCGGTCTTCATTGAAAGCCAGCTGGCCGTTGTCGGTGTATCCATCTGCAGCGGAACCACCACGGTGATCGTTCACGCCAGGTTCATTGGCGGATGCGAAAATCAGATGTTCGTCGTAGGTTTTGAAGTAGTCTGCAATTTGCTTCCAGTAGCCTTCTTGCAGGGCGCGAACCTTGGACGAGTCGGTTGTGGCCTGATTTCCGTTGCGGTCGATGTGTCCGCCGCTAAAGACTTCGTCTTCGAGCCAACCTTCGTCCCAGTGGCTGTTCAAGATGGCGTACATGCCGTTGTTGATGACGAGATCGACGACGGTCTTTACGGAGTCGAGCCAGCCGGCGTTAATGGTGCCGTTAGAGGCGTGGCTGTTCCAGGCGCAGGGAATACGCACGGTGTTGAATCCTGCGTCCTTGATTGCCTTCACGTAGGCGGCGTCAGGGAAAGAGTTGCCCCATCCAGTCGGGTTCCCCGGGACTTCCATCGTGTTGCCGATGTTGTAGCCGAGACCCATGTCGGGGTAAATCTCGGTCGCCTTGGGGAGGGCGAACGCAGCGGTGCTTGCGAGCGAGAGCGCGCCGACCGCGATACCAAACTTTCCGATACCAAACATTTTGACTCCTTATATGGTATATGTGGGCATAACTTGCCCCGTTGTAGTTCTATCTGAAATTAGATTTTGCAAGGCCGTTTTAAACAAAAAATATGCGTCTGTATGTTTTTTGCGGTGTAGAATTCTCAACAGGGACTTTAAAAGAGGAATATGAACGGCTTTACATGCCTAATTAGGCTGTATTTTGTGCTTTGCCGGACATCGTTACATACTAAATGCTAAAAACAGTGCGGTTAGTATGTAAAAAACAGATTTTTCCGTGCAAAAATAAGAGACTTTGGTACTTGTAGAAAGTTTCTTGGGGGATTTTTTGCCGTTTTCCCCTCTTTTTTGAAAAAAATTACATACTAAGTTGCTTGAAAATGAAAAAAGTATGTAACAATAAAAAAAAGAAGAGGTTCTTTACATACTGAAGACTCTTTTTTATATGAAAAGTATGTAAAAACGGGAATAATTTTGCCGCAAGGTCGCTTAATATTTGTGAAAGCCTTTAACAAAAGAAAAATGCCGATTTTTGCTCAAAATCGGCTTTCCTGACTAGAAATATGGTGTTGTCTATTTTCGGTGTTGATTATTTTAGTGAAATTTTTTTTGCGAGGCTGGTGCTGCCGACTTTGACGCGCACAATGTAATGGCCGCTGGCGATACCGTCAAGATTGAATGCAGTGGTTCCTGCAGGCAGGTTTCCTTGGGCGAGGCTTGCGACTTTATGGCCGAGCAAGTCGAACAGGGCAATGCTTGCTGCTCCGGCATGAGCAAGCGATACGGTAACTTGGTTGCCCTGCATATTGACGGCCAGGTTGTTGGATCCTATACGGCGAGCCATCCTGATGTCGGCCTTCACATTGTCCCAACCGGGCATGTCGTCGAGGGCGATAATGCGTTCGTCATCCAAGTTGCGTTTCCACATGTCTGTCGGAGTCTTTTCCAAGAAATTTCCGCTCCAGGTCTGGCTCCAGGTCATCCAGTAGCTCCAATAGGCCTTGTCTTCGGCAATGCTGTCAATATCCGGAATGGCTCCGTTTTCGCTCAAGGCAATCATCTTGCTTGTGCCCACGTCGCTCACAATCTTGTTGTAGTAATTGGCTGCAGAATTGTGGTCATTCAGCGGGTCGTAAATGTCAACAGCGACAATGTCCACGTATTCATCGCCAGGGTACCATGCTGCATTCAGAGCGCTGTAGTCGTAACCAAATTTCGGGTCGGTATTGATGTTCCAGACCCAAATCAGGTTGGTGAGCTTGTTTGTCTTGACCATGCGATCGAATACCAGGCGGTACAGCTGCACATAGCATTCGGGGCTTGCAGTACCCCACCAGAACCAGCCACCGCTTGCTTCGTGCAAGGGGCGCCATACGACGGCGATTCCCTTGTCTTGCAGCTGCTTGAAGTAGCCCGAGACAATGTCCACGTCGGCGACAATGTCCTTGTATTCCTGTGAGGTTTCATCAAGTTCCTGGCATTGTTCGCCCTTGAAAGCCTTGGTGTAGTTAAAGCAGGTATTTGTGTTCGAAGTGCCCATAACGCCTTCGGTGCAGCCGGGGTTGTTAAAGCCTGCGGGAGTGCCCTGCGTGTAGAATACGGTGTCTTCGCCGACCTTCCAGTGCCAAGTATAAGTCGGAATGCCGCCCATGTTCCACAAGTCTTCGGTCATGAGCAAGTTGTTTTCGGTGTAGCCCTTGAACCAGCCTTCTTCATGGTGGCCGCCTGCCGCAAACAGCATATCGAAGCCGCCAATGGCGGGGTAGTGTCCGCTACGCTTGTAGAATTCGGCGATGTCGGTCTGGCCCTTCCACGAGACTTCCTCGTCGTTGAACTTGCAGGAATCCGCGGGCGTGCAGCCGCCAGGCGGAATGAGCCGCATGTTGCCGTAATCGTAGTTGAAATTCTGGTCGCTAATCATCATGCCGCTAACGGTCTTTTTGCCGAAGTTATCGCGGAGGTAGGTGTAGACCTTGCGGGCCGATTCCGTCGCGTTCGGAGTTACCGGCAATTCGCTAATCTTGAATACCGCGTCGGGGTGGCGTTCAACGGTAATGTAGTCCACGCCGAGAGCCTGGTTCCCTACGGTAATCTTGTTTTCGCCGGCCTTCATCTTGGCCGATGCCGAAACCACGTAGCTCGAATCGCAGTTGCGCGGGGTAGTCAGCATGGAACCCACATCCACTCCGTTGACCGCGATTTTAGAGGTGGTCCAGTCGTATTGCTTGATCAGAACCTTGGTGGTAATATCGTAGACGGCGGTTTCTTCGACCTTGACGGTGAATGTGATGCCGCTCGGGTCTGCGGTCTTTGCGTATTTTCCGCCCGAAAATTCTGCACCTTCGGCAACGCTTGCGCCAGGCAAATCTTCGGCTTCGTAGATTGTGGGGGCTGCAAAAGCAGGCATCACGGAGAATGCGGACAGCGCCGCGAGTAATTTACATCCCATACAACACTCCTTAATTTATGCCTTAAATATACTTTCGAAAAATCAGAATATCCCGTTTGCAAGTAAAACAACGGAAAAGATGTTGTCTGATTCGCAATAAAAAGCCCCCGCGGGTATAAACCCACAGGGGCGAGGAGTCAGAAACGCTTTATTTTACAAGTACAGGCCTTGTGGCTGCTATTCCCGCGCCCTTCACGCGCACGATATACATTCCCTTGGGCATATTCTCGAGACTGAACGCGTAGCTGCCCTGCGTAAGCGTGCCGTGGAAGAGCGTTGCAACGCGCTTGCCGTTCATGCCGAACATGTCTACGCTCACGTCGCCCGCCTTCGCGGTCACAAGAGAAATCGTATTGCCTGCGATATTGAAGGTGCCACCCGCAGCGAGCGAGACTGCGCGAGGCTCAATCCCGAGGGGACCTTCGCCGAACACAATCTTGATTTCGGGAATCATCTCTTCGGTGTTCTCGAATCCGCGGCTGAAGGCATCGTACTTGTCTTCGTTGAAGTCCCAAAGAACTTGGTCGCCCGCCTTGAAGTTGTCGTACAGGATGGTGCCGGTGTAGCCTGCTGCATAGTTCGCAATGACAACACTCAGGGTCTTGTTGCGGTCAGCGTAGCTGGAAATATCGAACGAACATATTTTCGATTCGCCCGCAGCCACTTCGCAGGGGCCTTCTACTTCGGTCCATGTCCACGCATCCGTCAGTTTGAAAATTAGGTTCAGTTGAGCATCGCTCGCGCCCTGGTTTTTCACCTCGAACGTGAACGTGTTGGCCTTGCTCAGGTCCCACGTCTTCTGGTATTCGATTTGCGCATTGTCGCCTCCGTAGGTCACGGCCATCTTGCCATCGCCGCTTTCCTGGCTTATTGCCACATCCTTAATCTTGATGCTGGCCTCTTCTGTTGCGGCAAGCGCCTTCATTGCATCGAGTGCCGGGTCGATGGTATAGGTGTAACCGCCGAAGTTCGATTCGGTCTTGTCGCCGATGTACTGCCAGGCGAGAGCACCCGCGTAACCGCCGTCAAACGCCTTGCGGTAGCATTCCTCGGTCGAAATCTGGGTCTTTGCCGCCATGCTCGCCGTGTAGGTGTCGCCTTTCCAGCCGCTTGCGGGGAACTCGCCGATAATCATCGGCTTGCTATCGTAACCGTACTTGCTCGCCATCTGGGCTGCCGTATTCACGAACGGGCTCACCGCATCGTTTTGCCAATACGGATAGTAGTGCGTCTGGAAAAAGTCGAGCGTGCCGTTCGCCTTGCCGCCCGCCGCCACGAGGGCCGCGTCGTTCCAGTGTTTTTGATACTGGATGTTCACGCTACCCGTAGAAACGAGCAGTTCCGGGTTTTCGGTGTGGATGGCTGCCGCTACCTTGTTTGTAAACGCCTGAATCTTGGAAAGCGCCATCTTCTTGGTAGTCCAGCCGCTACATTCGCTCGTCATGCCCTCGGGTTCGTTGAAGACTTCCCAGGTCATGAGCGCCTTGTGGTTGCCAATCGCCTTCACCACCGGGATGAGCGCGTTGTCGATAAACGCCTGCGTGCCCTCGTCCTCGAACAGGTTCGTGTTCGCAGTGATGTCGAGCTTTTCGTCGTAAAGTCCCCACTGGTTGGGTTCCATCAGGTTGTGGCTGAAGAGGCACATCGAGACCATCACACCGTATTCCTCGGCGATGTCCAGGGCCTTCTTCATGTTGTTGATGGTGTTTTCCTTGAGGCCCGAAACCAGGTGCGTTGTCTGGTCGATTTCGGGGCTCTGGCTCATGTTGTTGAAAAGCCACCAGCGGATGGCGTTACCGCCCGCAGCGCGCGTGCCTTCCACAGCCTTGCGCCAGGCGTTTTCGTTCAGCGGGGAAGCTCCCACGTCGGAATTGTAGTCGCTCCAGGCGAGGTTCGTGCCCGAAAAGAAGATTTTCTTGCCGTTATAGAGCAGGTCGGTGCCGCTCACCGTGAGGCCCGGGGCCGCAAAAGCAGTTCCACCGAGCAAAAAGGCCCCGCAAAGAGCCGCAAAACTCAATTTTTTCATATGACTCCTCGAAACGCCCGTCAGGGGCGTCCATCGGGAAAATAAAAAAATAAGACGCAAATGGGACGGTTTTTATTTAGGGGTGTTGACATAAATCCTGTTTTTTGTCCACACCAATTTATGCACCGATGGCGCCGATCGGATTATCGTGATATGCAAATTTTATTACGGTCCAGGGTCAAACGATCATAAAAAAAGCCCCCGCGGGAGTAAACCCGCAGGGACCAGGAGTCATGAAAGAAAAATTACTTGACTAGAATCGGCTGCGTTGCGGCGAGTCCAGCTCCCTTCACGCGGACGATGTAGCGGCCCTTGGGCATGTCGGCGAGGCTGAATGCGCTGGTGCCTGCGGCGAGGTTTCCCTTGTAGAGCGTTGCCACGCGCTTGCCGTTCATGCCGAACACTTCGACTGCAACCATGCCTGCCTTGGCGGTGGTGAGCGAAACAGTCTTGCCCGATACACTCAACTTGGCGGCGGCGCTTGCTGCTGCCACCGGCTTGATGGCGCTGCTGCCGGCCGTGAGAACCTTTACCGCGAGCTTCTGGCCTTCTTCAACCTTGATGTTCTGGGCCTTGTTGAAGTCGTTGATGAGGATGGATCCGTCAACTGTTACGTCATCATAATAGACGGTGCCGTTGAAGCCGGCCGCGAACACTTCGAGGTAGACCTTCGAGATGTTGCCCATGAATGCCGTGTAGTCGGCACCTTCCAGCACAACCTGGTCCTTCGCGGTTGTAGTAAGGTCAATCTCGCAAAGGGTGGAATCCCCCGCGTTCACCCAGCAGCCATCGGGCTGTGCCCATGCCCAGTCCGGAGCGCCCGTGAGGAATGCGACCGTGAACCAGATGCCCGACATGGAATTGGTGTTGTAGACCTTCATCGTGAGCGTCTTCGCGGTGGAGAGGTCCGGAATGTTCTTGTCGAGAATCACGATGTTGCCCTTGGCGGTGTCACTGCCGGCGGCAAGCTTGACCTGCAACCAGCCGTTCGTAGCCAGGTCTCCCGGAAATTTATCTTCAATAACGCGTGCCGTGTCGAGTTCGCCAAGCTTGTAATCCGCATCGCAGGCGGCCACGGGGGCATTCGAAATGGTGTACTTGTCCCAGCCCGGCATGCTTTCAAGATCGATAGTGCAGGGGCTTTCCATGTTTGCCTTCCATACCGCCTCTACGGTCTGGTCGAGGAACTTGCCATCCCAGGTCTGGTACCAGGGCATCCACCATGACCACACGGTGTTGCCAGCCTTCATGGCAGACATGTCGGGAATGGAACCGTTCTCGGACACGGCGAGAATCTTGTCGGTGCCGTAGTTCGTGGTGAGTTCTGCATAGGCCTTGGTGTACTTGGTGGTGTAGTCCCACGCTTCGTAGATGTCGAGGCTAATCACGTCGTACTTCGCAGTACCCGGGTTCCAGTCCTTGTCGCTCGTGTATTCGGGGTTCCACACCCACACGAGGTTCTTCACACCCTTCACCGAAACCATTTCGTCGTAGACGAGGTTGTAGAGGGCCTGGAAGGCGGCACCACCCTTGGTGCCCCACCAGAACCATTTGCCGCTTGCTTCGTGGAGCGGACGGAAGATGGCGGCCACGCCGGCCTCCTGCAGGCCGAGGAACATGTCGGCAATTTCGTCAATATCGCTTACGAGCTGCTTGTAGGTTTCGGATTCCGTATTCCAGGTGCAGTTCGCCGTGCAGGCGGGGTCAGCAAAGCCCTTGGTAAAGTCAAATTCAGTGTATTCCTTGTCGTTGCCCGACTTAGTGTAGAACGCGTCAATTTGGTCGCTGGGATCCTTCCAGTGCCAGGTGAAGGCCGGAATACCGCCCTGCTTCCACAGGTCCTTGGCGGCATCGAGAGCCATCTGCGTGTAGCTCTGGTACCAGGCGTCGCTAGCCTTCACGCCGGTTGCGAACAGGAAGTCGAAACCCACGAGGGCCGGGAGCTTGCCCGTATGTTCCTGGAACGAAATCACGTCGGGGAGTTCCTTGACGGTGGCGGAGCTGACATCGCCGGTCATCACGCCGGAAACGGTCTTAACGCCGTAGTTCGTGGCAAGGAAGTTGTAAAGCTTCTGGGCGCCTTCGGTAGCGTTAGCTGTAACTGGGCTGTAGCTGATGGCAGCGCTAGCGGTAGCTGCTGCAGCAAGACCGAATGCGAGAATGGTTTTAGTGAATTTCATGATAACTCCTATATTGTCCGTTTGGAAAATAGGTTAAAAAAGGGGCTCCTCAAAGCATTTTTTGTGTGGCGTTGAATAAATCGTTGGGTATTTCTCAACAAAAAATCCGCCCCGAAAGACGGATCCTGAAAAAATATTTTTACGCGATTTTCGCAAAAAATGCGTAAAAAACGCGCTAAATCGGTTTCAAGCTTAAAGTTCGATACCCGTTTTTTCGTGGAAACGGAACCCGAACGTGAATGTCCGTTCTTCACCGGGCTGGATCACGATCAGACCACGCTGGTGGTTCAGGGCGTCGGGTTCGGAGGTCATGGGTTCGATGGCGATGCTCATGCGGTCGGGCGGCGTGTAAATCTGGATGGCGTTGTACTGTTCGATGCCGGCCTTTTGCCAAATGTCAAGCGTATAGCGGTCGCTTTCGAGTGAGGCGTGTACATTGTTGATGAAGTCGGAATCGGTCGCCTTCAGCTGCGTCACTTCCTTTTCGAGGCAGAAACAGTCGTTGATGAATTCGTCGCCAATCTTGCGACCGTCCACGAAGCGCGTATCTTCCTTGAAGTTGCCCGTGGGGAGGTCGGCGCTGTCCAGGAGTGCAAGCGAGCTACGTGGGAGCGTCATCGTCAGGTTGTCGATTTTTTCGCCCAGCATAAAGTAGGGGTGCCAACCTTCGGAATAGGGGAGTTCCGCCTTGCCGATGTTTTGGACTCTTGCCGTAACCGTGACACTTTCGCCCGTAAAGGTGATTTCGTTGATGGCGCGGTAGGGGAAAGGGAATCCTGTAAAGGCGCCGGGCCAGTCGCAGCTGAAAATAGCCGTGCAACTGTCGCTGTCGCTTTCAAAGCTTTCGAAAGTCCATTCCTTATCTTGCAGAAAACCGTGCAGGGCATGTGGCGCCCAGCTGACGTTGTTGACCAGCTTGTAGGTTTCGCCTTTCCATTTGAACTGGGCGTAAGCTGTGCGTCCGGGGAACGGTGTGAGTCTGCAACCTGCATTGGTGTCGGGCGAAATCTTGCGGAGTGTCGGCTCGTCCCTGTAGCCGTAGAGCAGGTCGAGCATTTTGGAGCTGTGAGAGTTTTCCGGATCTTCGACCGGTACGCGCCAGGCATTGAGCCCGCCGCCGAATCCGCTCAAAATTTCAAATTCGGCTCCGTCGTCGCGTTGCATCACGAAGCAGGGAATGGTGCCCAACGGGCGGTAAATAAGCTTGAATTGACTCATATCAAAATAAATCTACACAAAAAATGGGGCAAACAGTCCCATTGCCATATATAAATAAGTTTTTTTTAAAAGATTTCTTTGTTTGTAAACGAAATTTTGTGCTAAAGGGGGTTCTTGCGGGGCCTGCCGCGGGGGCGCTTGATGGGAGCGCCGTCGGGCATCGTAGTCGCTTCCGGATGCTTGGCCCTGAAAAACGCCTGGATTTTCTTGGCGCGTTCTTCGGCTTTTTGCTTTGCGAGGTCTGCCGCCGAGACGATGACAGCCTTGGGGGCGGGGCCGTTCTTGGCACCGAAAGAGACCTTGAGGACTCTTCCCGAAGTGGGCTTAGGCATTTCCGAAATCATGGAACGGGGGGTGTCGTGCACGCTCTTTTCGTCGGTTTTGAGAAGGGAGTATCCCTTGCTGCTTGGCGAGAAGGCGTCCTCGAGCATTTTTCGCTTTTCGTTCGAAAGTTCGTTGAGGGGCGTAACTGGCGGAAACGGCGTAGACATGGCTTTCGGTATATTGCCCAGGACAGGGCTCTTCCCGAAAATTTCAGCGGCGATTTTTTCGGTCTCGCGCCTGGCTTTTTCTTCTTTCTGGGCAAGTCGTTCCCTCTTGGAAGGCCGTGCCGCCCCGTTTTTACGTCTCCCTTCAAATTTTTTCTGGAATTCTTCGGAATTCCGGATAATTTCTTCGTCGGAAAGACCCCGTAATTCGGGGGGAACTTCAATGGTTTTTAGAGTGTCCGTAGCCGTATTTTGGTGCATAAAAACTGTTTTTTTGGCCTTTTTTTAACTTGTCAAGAGTAAAAAATGTCATTTTATTGTAAAAAATGCAGACCAAATTTAAAAAAAATGAAAAAAAATGCTTGTCAAGACCTAGAAAAAAAATTTTTTTTGGACTATTTTTGGCATAACATGCTTCGGTTTACACAAGAAATATTACTTGCACTCCGCGCCATCTCCAATGAGGAGGAGGCACATGAAATGTCTAAGAAGGCTCGTGAACAGTTCGACTTCCTTGGAATTCGTCTTGTTCCCCGCCGCGAGGTGACCTATCCCATTTTCGACAAGTACCCGCCGAAAGACGGTGACGAGTTGGTGGCCAGGGTCGAGGACATGTGGGCACAGCCGTATCGTGAAATTCAGTATGCGGCCTGCGACTACCTGTTCCGTCACAGGGCCCTGCTCGGTGGTCAGCACCTTGCCTTCCTTAAAAAGCTCATCAAGACCCGCGCTTGGCGCGACACGGTCGATACGCTCGCTGCATGCGTCCTGGGTGACCTTGCTCTCCGTCTCCCCGCGCTCCGCAGTAAAATTGCATCCTGGATCCGCGATCCGAATGTGTGGGTCCGCCGCAGCGCAATCATCTTCCAGATCCAGTACAAGGACCGCACCGACTGGCCTCTGCTCCGTGAGTTCTGCCTGACTTGCGCCAAGGACGACGATTACTACATTAGGAACGGTATCGGTCGTGCCCTTTCGGAATACGCCCGAATCAACCCGACCGAGGTGCGTCGTTTTGTCCAGGACAATACCTTCGCAGAACAGACCGCCCAGGAAATCCTCCGTCTGATTTAGCTAGAACAAATTAATAAATTTCAACGAGCCTTTCTGCTACGCCGCAGGAGGGCTTTTTTTGTGGCGATCGTTACGATAGGTTGTCAGAAAAAAGTTTTTTTTACCCTCGGTTGTCTTTTCCGGGGGAGCCTTTACGAAATAGATGACGCACGGGACGATGATGCATGCCGCATAGCAAAGGCTGATGACGGCATCGAAACTCTCGCTTTCGGTAATTGCCGTGGGCAGGAGCAGGGTGCTGATCAGTTTCAGGGCGAGTGCGGCGAGAATCCCAACAAGAAGTCGTGCGATAATTTTGCTCATACCCTGAATGTAGTATTTCTTTGGCGTAAGGAAAATGTTTTTGCTGTAAATTTTGCTAAATTGAACACATGAATATCCGTATTTCTGCGATTGCATTGGCTTGTTTGGTGGGACTGTCGTTCAGTGCCGACCCGCGAATGGAACAGGGCGCCCGTTTTGAGGCGAAGGGTGATTTCGAAATGGCACTTGGCGAATACCGAGCCGTCTTGGCCGAAAATCCGAAGAGTGCCGAAGCTTACTTTGCCGCCGCGCAAGTTCGCATGAAAATGAAGGATTACAGCGGGGCGCTTGCCAACTACCGCCTTGCTTACAAGTTTGAACCGACCATGAGCGCCGCCTACGAAGGTGCCGCCAAGGTTTATGAGGTCCTCGGTCAGAAGGCAAAAGCGGATGCCGAACGCGCGAAGGATCCGAAGAACAATCCTGTTGCCGCAGAACCGGTCCAGGAAGCCGCCGCTCCTGCGGAAACTCCTGCTGCTACCGAAGCTCCGAAGGCTGATGCTCCGAAGGCGGAGACCGCTCCTGCCGCGCCTGTAGCTGAGGCGCCGAAGACGGTAACCGCTCCGGAACCGAAGCCCGTCGAAAAAACTGCGGAGGTGGCGAAACCGGAGCCAGCAAAGGTTGCCGAGACCAAGGCTGCCGAACCTGTGAAAGAAGAATCTGCCGCGCTTCCGACTGACCCGTTCGAAAAGGGAAAGGCTCTCTTCGCCGAAGGCAAGTACAAGGAAGCGGCCCCCCTGTGGCGCGAAGTGCTGCGTAAGCAGCCGGGACACGCCGGTGCGTATTTCTACGCGGGCCTTACCCGTTATGAACTCGGCGAAATGGACAAGGCTGAATTCAACTTGAAGAAGGGCCTCGAATACAAGGAAGAAGGCAACGACGCGAACTTCTTCTTGGCAAAGATTGCACAAAAGTCCAACAAGTCCGATCAGGAACTCAAGTTCCTTGCCGCGTATATGAAGAAGGCTGCGCCGAACGCCAAGTACCGCGCTGCCGCCGAAGCCCGCATCGCTGAAATCAAGGCTGAAAAGGAAAGTAAGAATCAATCTGCTGCTGCCGATTCAAAGGCTGCTGAGCCTGCCGAAGCGCCGAAAACGGTTGAACCCGCGCCGACGCAAGTGGCCAAAGCCCCGGTTGCAGAACCGAAGGTGGCTGACATTGCGGATGCTCCGTCTAGTACGCCGACTCTTGCCAATGCAAACCTGCTTTACAGCGCAGGTAGCATCGAGTCCGCCCTCAAGATGTACAAGGCTCTGCTCGAGACCGATCAGCAGCCCGAAGATCGCTACTTTACCATGTTGCAGCTGGGCAACGCCTACCGCGAACTCCGCGACTTCCACAGCGCCGTGGTGCGTTACCGCGAAGTGGTGCAGCAGTTCCCGGATTCCGATTGGGCGGCCGAAGCCGAACGCGCGCTCGAAGATGCCGTGTGGCTTGAAAAGCATGCCTCGGAACTGCCGCGCCGCACTAGATAGAGTCTTTTGACAGCTTGTTAATAACTTTTGACTTTGAAAAAAGCGAAGCCGTAGGTATATTTATAATGCCTACGGCTTTTTGGTGTTGTGGGTGAGGATTGGAGTTGGATATGAAAAAGCTTTTTATTATATCAAGTATGGTGGCGTTGTCAGCCTCTTTGGTCTTGGCTGATCCTCCCGCTAATTTTAGCGGCTGGGAAAAGGTGTTCGAGGATAACTTCGACGGCACCAGCCTCGACAAGAAAAAGTGGAACCCTACGTATAACTGGGGGCCGACGCACAACCACCGCGCCTACTGTGCCGAAGAAAACGTGATTGTCTCTGACGGTACGCTCAAGCTGAAGGGCGAAAAGAAAGTTCATCCGAATGCCAACGGGAAAAAGGCGAAGTTCAACAACAAAGAAATTCCGGTAGACTACACAAGTGGAGCCATCGATACCAAGGGACACTTCGAAGTCAAGTACGGTTACATTGAAGGCCGCTTCAAGGCTCCGTCGCAGAAAGGAACTTGGCCTGCCTTCTGGACTCTGCAAGACGGTTGGCCTCCCGAAATCGATATCTTGGAAATTCCCGCTTCGCGCAAGCAACACCATTACTACTTGCATTACACGGACCCGAGCTGGTATAACAGCCATGGTTCGGCTTGGGACCACGAGGCGTCTTTTGGCGGCCACAAGGACGACGACGTGGATCGTTCTGCGGGCTTCCACAACTATGCCGTGGAATGGGATGAATCTACTTTAAGCTTTTACTTTGACGACAAGAAGTTTGCTAGTTACAATCGCCCGACTGAAATCAAGCAGCTCTCGGCGCAGTACATTATCGTGAACCTGGCGATTGGCGGCTGGGCCGGCGACGACATCGCCATTACGGCTGACAAGCCTGCTTATTTTGAAGCGGACTGGGTGCGCGTGTGGCAGGCGAAACCTGCGAAGCCCGATACGGTTCGCATTTTCTCGATGAACTTTGGCACTTGCATGGTTAGAACTGCAGAAGACAAACTTGCTCTCGGCGATTGCAATTCCGATGCTGCCGTCGTCACGATTACTCCGCTTTCTTCGACAACTTACCGGTTCGGCTTCGGTGACTTGTCCATTGATACTCCGAATGAATCTACCGAAGCGGGTATTACCATGGGCCTGTACAAGTGGAATGGTGGCGGTCATCAGAAGGTTGTCATGGAGAAGCAGTCCGGCTACGAAGGCTCCGTGGTGCGCATGAAGATGCAGCACAGCAATATGTACTTGCGTGCAACTACGGACGGCGAGCGCGTGGTGCAGAGCTGGGCCAATGACTGGGAATGGAACCAGATGTGGCGTTTGCTTGGCAAGGACGATGTGGTTCCTTCGAAGGATACGACGAAGAAAGATACGTCTGTTACGGATACCGGTAGGACTGCGATTTCGTACTTGGGCAACTATGCAAGTGTGTACGGAACTTCAGTCCATTATGCAAACGACATGTTGTTTGTAGAACTGGCGAGTGACCTTAAGAATGGCGCGACTGTTCGCGTTCTGGATTTGCAGGGCCGCGAGGTGATGCGTTACAAAGCCTTCCGTACGGCGGCTATGAATGTGCGAAATCTGCCCGCAGGTGTTTACCATGTGGCCGTTACTGACGGAAAACGAACGGAATTAAAACGTTTTACGAAATAAACAAGCTCTCACTAGCATGTCATCCTGGAGCGAACGTAGTGAGCGACGGGATCTACAAAAAACGAGAGCTTTAAGCTCTCGTTTTTTGATTTCGGTTGAGCAGCAAATTTACTGCCTACCGTCTACTGTGCACAAAGCGCACTACATCTGGCGAATCGGGAAGAGTCCGAGCAGGTCGAGCACGTTCTCGAGCACAATCTGTGTTGCCTGCACCAGGAACAGGCGGGACTTTTCTTCGGCGCTCCCGAGCACGCGGTCTTCGTGGATGAACTTGTGCGCGGCTTCTGCGATTTCGAGGGCGTACTGGGCGAGTACGCTCGGTTCGTCACCGGCCACGGCATCCAGAATCTTCTTGCCCTTCTTCGACAGGATGTTGATGAGGCTGTAGGCCGCATCGTCGCCGAGTTCGGCAAAGTTCACGTCCTTGATTGCGGCGGCGAGATCGGCACGTTCAATGCCGGCCTTGCGCATAATGCTGCAGAGGCGCACGTGGGCGTTCTGCACATACGGACCGGTATCGCCTTCGAAGCTCATCACGGCATCCCAATCGAAACGCACGTCCTTCAGGCGGCTGTTCTTCAGGTCGTTGAAGGTAAGGGCGCTAATGCCGATCTGGCGGGCGATGAGTTCCTTGTTTTCGAGGCCCGGATTCTTTTGGTCGATGAATTCGAGAATCTTCTTCTGGGCGGCTTCAATCACGTCGCGAAGCAGGCTTGCAGTTCCCGTGCGGGTCTTGCCCTTTTCCCACTTGCCGTCCACCAGCTGCAGAATCACGCCGAACGGAATGTGGTACATGTCCTTGTACCATTCGCGTCCCATCTTCTTCAAAACGTGGAACACCTGCTTGAAGTGGAGCGCTTGTCCGAGGTCCACCACATAGAGGCACTTGTCGAAGTTGTATTCCTTCTTGCGGTAGCAGGCGGCGGCGAGGTCGCGGGTGGCGTACAAGGTAGATCCGTCGCTCTTGCGGATCAGGCAAGGGTTCAGGTCGAATTCGTCGAGCATCACCACGTCCAAATCCTGGCTCTTGACCATCAGGTTCTTTTCGCGGAGTTCGTCGAGAATGGCCGGAATCTTGTCTTCGAAGAAGGATTCGCCGGTGTAGTGGTCAAAGCCCACGCCCATCATGTCGTAGATGCGCATGAGTTCCTTGAGCGTTGCGGCGCGGAAGGCGGTCCAAAGCTTGCGGTAGAATTCGTCGCCCTGTTCGAGCTTGGTGAATGCGGCGCGCGCTTCGTCTTCGAGGCCTGGCTCTTCCTTAGATGCCTTGGAGAATGCTGCGTAAAGGATGTTGAGTTCCTTCACGGTGAGGCTATCGAGCGTGGCGTCGTCCGTCGGGCGATTTTCGCGCAGGTACATCACAATCAGTTTACCGAATGCGGTTCCCCAGTCACCGAGGTGGTTGATGCGTTCCACCTTGTAGCCTGCGGCCTTGTAGATGCGGGAAAGCGAGTTTCCGATCATCGTCGAACGCAGGTGGTGGAAGGCCAGTTCCTTACCGATGTTCGGGGAACTGAAGTCGATGCAGACGACCTTCCCGTTCGGTGCGGCGTGACCGTATTCCAAACCCTTGGCGGCGATTTCTTCGAGCGTAGACTTCGCGAGGAATCCGCGGTCAATGAAGAAGTTTAGGTAGCCGTTTACGGCTTCCACTTTCGAGAGGCCTGCCGGGAGCTTCACCTGTGCGGCGAGGTCTTCGGCGATCATCTTCGGGGCCTTGCGCATCACCTTCGCGAGCGAAAAGCACGGAATGGTGAAGTTGCCGTGGGTGGTGTCAGGCGGCACGGAGATAAGCTTGAATGCGGCTTCCTTCTCGAAGGAACCGGTAGCGGCGAGCGCTTCTGCGATTTCTTGCTCAAACGAGTTCATTGTCGTCGGCCTTCTTGTCGGTGGTCTTTACAAAGTCATTTTCATCGAGTTCCACAATCTTGCCGTCGGCATAGAGACGGTCAAGCGAAATCTCGTTACGCTTTTCTTCTTCGAACAGGTGAACCATCAGGTCGAGGCCCGCATCGAACACGGCCCAGCGCACGCCTTCCTTGTATTCCACGCCCACGGAAGGGAGCTTGTTCGCCTTGAATTCCTTGCGGAGTTCGTTCAGAATCGCCTGCATCTGGGCTTCGCTTTCGCAGGTCGCCACGAGGAAATAATCCGTGACATCCTTGATGCCGCGCAGGTCAATCAGCTGCACGTTCTGGGCGCGCAGCTCAAACAAAATGCTTGCGCCCATTTGGACGGACTGGGGAGGTTCTTGCTTATTCGTTGTCATCTGTTTCTCCCTGTTTGGGTTCTATTATTTGTTCAAAGTCTTTGCCGATGTACACGGCGGCATCTACGACGGCGCGGCTGCTGTGGACCACGAGTACGTTCTTCGTCTTGAGCGCGCGGGCGAGCGCCTTGGCGCCTTCCCATTCGGGGTTCCTGAGCACCAACACGGTTTCATCGTAGTTCTGTAATCTATCGTTTCTAGAACTGACGACGTCAAATCCGTTTTCGCGCAGGTAGGAGCGCATCTTGGCGGCCGCTCCCTGCTTTCCGCAGCTGTTCAGCACCTCGACATCGCCCTTGTAGGTGCGCACCACCTTTTCTACCGGCGCCTTTTTCTGTTCCTCTTCGCAACCCGTAAAAAGCAATGTAGCCATCAAGGCTATTGCGGCGAAAGAGAAACGAAATGTTTTGGCGTACATCAAGGACATTTTCCTATTTAAATTTAGAAAAAATGCACCATGCTTGTCATTCCGCTTACCTACAGTAATAACTCGTTCTCCACGGGCATCCGCCGTAAAAATGACGGTAGGGCCCGTATGCCTTGAAGGCGTCGTTCTCGTTCACGAACATCAGCCTGAAACTCATGTTTTCGTTAGGCTTATATTCGAGCGCAATGTCGGGGAGGATGATGTCCACGTTGCCCTGCCGCACATCTTCCTTGGCAATCGGCGTGCCGAAGCGAAAGTTCGAGTAAAGCGGCATCCAGAGGCCCACGTTTGCGTACAAGTGAAGTTCCGGTGAAAATTCGTAGGCGAGGTGCGCCATGTAACTCTGCTGGGCGAAAGTCCCAAAGGTTCCTCCCATAAAGCTCACCGAGTAGGTGTAGGCGACTTTGAGCGCGGGGTCGAATGTTTCGTGCCGCACCAAGCGCTCGGGGTCAAAATGCTCGCGGTTCCAGGGAATGCCGTCGTCGGGAACGATGTAGACCGTATCAACGACGGTGTCTTTGGGAGCTGTAGTAACAATCGCAGAATCTGCCTTTACGGGATTTTCCGCAAAGGCAAATGCAACAAACACTATTGTTAGCAACAATAACCGCATGCCAAGTTACTTCTTGTTCTCCGGTGTATTATCTGGCTTGGTGACGCCAGCAAGTTTTGCTCCGAACATAGAACCGAGAACCGTGCGCAAATCGATACCGAGGGAATCCGTGAGTCCGTTGGTGACCTGCGTGAGTGTCTTGGTAATGTCGCCCGTGAGCTTTGCCGTGTTGCCTTCACCGTACATGGTGATGCTTCCAATCTTTTCCATGGGTTTTGCGATTGCGGCGGCTATCTGCGGCATCTGTTCGAAATATCTTTCGATGGTCTTCAACTGCATTTCCTGTCGGGCAGCATCGCCGTACAGCTTCATGGCTTCGGCTTTTTTGTTCAACGCTTCAGCTTCGGCAAGGCCTTGAGCCTTGATCGCTTCAGCTTCAGCGAGACCTTTTGCCTTTGTTGCATCTGCTTCGGCCATGGCTTTTGCCTTGGTGGCTTCGGCTTCGGCGAAAGCTTTTTCCTTTTCCGCTTCAGCAATCTGTTTAATTGCCTTGGCGCGCTGTTCCTCCTTGTAACGGTCAGCTTCGGCGTCTTTCTGCTGCTGGAAAAGTTCCGCTTCGGAACGCTGAATCTGTGCCTGGCGTTCAGCTTCGGCCTTCTTTTCAATTTGGGCCTTCAGTTCCTTTTCTGTCACAGTCACCATGCGTTCGCGAATTTCAATTTCTTTTTCCTGCTTGGCAACTTCGGCTTCGGCCTGAGCAACGTTAATGGCCTTTTGCTGGGTCTGCTTCTGGATTTCGTAGGCGGCGTCGGCAATCGCTTTTTCGGTGTCCGAAATCTTTTGCAGGTTGGCCTTTTTCACGGCGAGGTCGTTCTGCTTCTGGGCGATTTCAAGTTCGGCGGCAACGGCGGCGTCATTGGCGTCCTTCTTGGCCTGGGATTGGGCAACGCTGATATCTCTTTCGGCGTTAGCCTTAGAAATGGCGGCTGCCTTGCGGATGGCGGAGGTCTTGTCCACGCCCAGGTTTTCAATCACGCCATTGGCATCTTCAAAATTCTGAATGTTGAATGTCTGAACCACGATACCCAACTTTTCAAGGTCGGGAATGGCGTTCTCGAGCACAAGTTCGGAAACCTGCTTGCGGTCACCCACAAGGTCTACCAGCTGCATGCGGCCTACGATTTCGCGCATGTTACCTTCTAGAATGTCTACAATCATGGCACGGATATCTTCGGGCTTCTTGTTCAAGAAGTTCTGTGCCGAAGACTTGAGACGGTCTGGATTATCCGAAATCTTGGCGGTCACAACAGCGTCGACAGAAACGTTGATATAATCCTTTGTCGGGACCGGGCTTCCAGTCTTTACATCAATTTGAATCAATTGCAAAGAAAGGTGGTCGGCTCGTTCAAAGAAGGGAATTCTAAGGCCTGCGCGTCCGATGATGACTTTCGGAAGTTTTCGAAGCCCCGAAACGATAATGGCTTCGTCTGGTGCGGCCTTGATATACGACATCACGAAGACGATGACGAGAAAAACCACCAAGAAAAAGATGATTGTGAAAAGAATGCTTGCTTGCATGAATTAATCCTCCATTTTGTTTACTCTAAATATATAACAAAAGATCTGTCACGGAATGACAGACCTTAAATTTTTCGATAGAAAAAATGAGATTGAATGTTTACACGATTTCGTTCTTGGCGTTCACGTGGATCACGGTGGGCTTCCACGTCTTGGCTTCGTCTTCGCTCATAGTGGCGTAGGCAACGATAATTACCAAGTCTCCTGGCTGGACCAAGCGGGCTGCAGCTCCATTTAAGCAGATGACGCCGGAACCGGCAGGACCTTCGATGACATAGGTGTCGAGGCGGTTGCCGTTGTTCACGTCAAGCACGCCCACCTTTTCGAAGGGGAGGATGTTTGCTGCATCCATCAAATCGCGGGCAATGGTAATCGACCCCTCGTAGTTGAGGTTGGCGTCGGTTACGGTTGCGCGATGAATTTTGCTTTTGAGTAATTCTAGCTGCATGATGCGCTTAGAATTTTACGTTGAAGAATCCAGCGACACCATTTTCAGGAGTGGGGAGGATTCCGTAGCTGAAACGGTTTGCGTCCGGGTTGCTGTCCCACTGGGTGCTGAAGAATGCGTCAGCGAAAGACCAGATGTGGGCCGCGGCAACAAAAATCAGGCCGTACCACCAAGCCGTGTTTCCGTCAGTGGCGAGGTAGACCGTTGTTCCGACGCTTCCCACCCAAAGGGCGTCCATCCAGATGGCCTTCATGGATTCATCCTTGTGCCACTGGTAAAGCGAGGGGATCAACAGGGAAAGGTAAGCGTAGCTCTGATCGCCGGCATTGTTACGATAAGAACGGTCAATATCGGCATCTTCAAGTCCGCCGGAACGCTGGCTAATCCATTCTTCTTCGGAAACACCAAGCTTTTCCCAGGGCTTTTGGAGATATTCGGACGGGCGGATTCCCATTTCGACAAGGTTCGTGAGTTTGTCCCTAGACACGCCTTCTTCCTTGGCCTGCTGGAATTCCCACTGGGTAAGTCCCATTTCTTCGTAGTTGAAACCCTGCCATTCGTCTCCGGAAGCTTTTGCTTCTCCAACGTTTTCGTCGTCGTTTGCAAATGCGTCATCGGATGCTTCGGAAGATGCTCCGTAAGAGTATGAATCTTCGGAAGATTCGTCATCGAACTGGGCGAACGCAATAGAGCCGCACAGCAACACTGTTGAGAGAATCTTGCACCAATTCGCCATCAATTTCATCCTTCAGTTTTTAATGCCGGGGGAGGGAATCGAACCCTCACACTCTCGCGAGTACCGGATTTTGAGTCCGGCGCGTCTACCAATTTCACCACCCCGGCGCGGGGTTTGCACAAATATAGAACACTTTTTGCTTTTTTGCAGGGTAAATAAGAGAAAAATACCCATTTTTGTGCAATTTTATCTTTTTAGAAGGGGCTGGTATTCGATTTTCAGGGGCACAAGCTTGTTTGCGGCGAAGTCAACGGCCTGTTCCTTTGTCTCAAACCGCCCTGTTTGTACAAGGTAAAGAGTCCGTTCCGCCCGTGGCTGTTCGATGATGGTGCAGGAAATTTTCTGTTTTTTGAGGTTGGTGACGAGCAGGTCTGCGTTGGATTTTGTTCCGAAGGCGCCCAACTGGAGTGTCCAGTATTCCTGGGCGGGCTCGGCTTTGGTGACTGCAGGAACGTTTGCGGTCGGTGTAGCGGTGGCGGTCGGAACAACTGCAGGGGCTGGCTTGGGGGGCTCGGCGACCTTTGAGGAAGTACTGTCTGCCACAGGAGGTTGAATGGGCTTGGCTACGGTAGAGTCTTTTTTCGGAGCCGGGGCGGAAACCTTTGCGGGTTCGGCAGGGGCTACTGTGGCGGCCTTTGATTTTTGCATTGCTGCTAGCGAGTCGGGATTGTTCAGCAGGTTGCAGCGGTCATTGAGTTCGTCCGACTTTACTTTGGCTTTTACGGCCTGACACACTTTCTGGAGAACGACGGCCTGGTGCGGGTGCGAAGTCTCTATGGCCTGGATCAAGTCTTCGGCAGCCTTGTCGTATTTGCCAAGGTAGAGCCTGAACTGGGCGCTCGTCATCATGAGGTCGGCGTAGATGGCGCGTTGCGGATTGGTCGTCTGGATAAGGCTGTCGAGGCGCTTGCCTGCAATCTTGAACGACTGGGCGCTTCCCGTTTGCGAAAGGGCGAGAACGTTCCACAGGTAGCATTCGGCACGCAGGGAATCTGGTTCCTTCGGGCAAGCGGCTTCGTATGCGGCGGCGGCTTCTTTCCAGTTGCCGGCAACGTATGCCTTCTGCGCATCCGCCATCGACTGCGCAAATGCACTTGCTGCAAAAACAGAAAGCAAAACTGCAGCAACCCTACGAACATTCCAAAACTTCATACTCATCGCCTCGCACTTCTCACTACACATTTCACACTCCACACCTCATACCTCATACCTCAAAGCGCCGAAGGCGCGACCCCACACCCCAAACCTCACACCCCACATCTTACACCAGCGTTCCTCGTATCGTCCATCCGCGAATGTCGTCCAGCTTCACCTTCACGTAGTCGCCGGGCTTCACAATCTGGCCAACTTCGGGCTTGAACACCACCTTCTTGAAGTTGTCGGTGCGGCCACGCAGTTCCGTTTCGTCGCGAGCAGAATTCTTTTCTACCAGGAGTTCCTCGGTGCGGCCGAGCATCATCTGGTTCCTCTTGAGCGTGATGGCGTTCTGCAGTTCCACCAGACGCGTGTGACGCTCGTTCTTTTCAGCCTCGGTGAGCGTCTCCGCTTCCTTGTACGATTCCGTGCCCTTGCGCGGGCTGTAGATGAACATGAAGGCGCTGTCGAACTGGCACTGTTCAAATGCCTTGAGCGTCTGCTCGAAGTCCTCTTCCGTTTCGCCCACGAATCCGCAAATCACGTCCGTCGAAATCCCGTAGAACGGGTCCTTGCTTCGCAGCTGTTCGATAATCGAAAGGTACTGCTCCATGTTGTGCTGGCGTCGCATCTTCTTGAGCATGGCGTCGGAGCCGCTCTGGATGGGGATGTGCGCGTAATGGCAGACTTTCGGGTTGTTCAGCAGCACGTCGATGAGCTCGTTGGTGTAATGCCTCGGGTGCGGGCTCGTAAAGCGGATGCGGCGGATGCCCCCGATTTCAGAAACCTTCGTGAGCAGGTCGGCAAAATTGCCGCCTTCCGTCTTGTAGGCGTTCACAGTCTGGCCCAGCAGCGTCACCTCGGTAATGCCCTTGTCGGCCGCCTTGCGCACTTCGGCAAGAACATCTTCCATGTCGCGGTACTTTTCCGACCCGCGAAGATACGGCACAATACAGTAACTGCAACGCTTGTTGCAACCGCGCTGGATGGCGACGAAGGTGGTGAAGTCGTTCTGGAGTTTCGCGTATTCGCCCAGGTAGTTCTCGCTCAGATCCTCGTCGATGAACATCTTGTGGTGCGTCTGGTGCAACGGACTTTTGGCATCGCCCAGCAGCAACTCCGGAATTTTCTTGTACTGGTCCGGCCCCACAATGTAGCTCACGTTAGGCAGGCGCTTCAAAAGTTCCGGCCCGCGGTTCTTCGCCATGCAGCCGCAAACGACCACCTTCACGTCGGGGTTCTTCTTGTTCAGGTACTTGAGCTTGCTGATGTTTGCGATGGCGGTTTCCTCGGCCTTTTCGCGCACGCTGCAGGTGTTCACGATGATGAAGTCGGCATCTTCCTGGTTGCTCGTCTCGACGCAACCGCACATGTCGAGCTCCTGGGCAATCATCGCCGAGTCATACTCGTTCATCTGGCAGCCGTATGTGGCCAAGTGGTATTTTTTCATGCGGGTAAAGATAGCATTTTTAGTTGGCAGAACTTAGAACTTAGAGCTTAGAAAAGTCATTCTGGAGCGCAGCGATAGAATCTATGGTTATTGTAAAGGGGGGGGGAGGCATCCCCCTGCCTGCAGCCTTGCCCTTCTGTCACCCTGAGCTACGAGCGTGTCATCCTGAGCGAAGCCCGTAGGGCGAAGTCGATATACGAAACTTGGCTACTTGTAGCCTTAGTTGAGTTAGGTTCGTAGGAGCAGGATCTAGGGCAAGTCTTCCGTCACCCTCTCGCCTAAGGGGCTCCGTCCCCTAACACCCCAAAAGGCGAATGCCGTGACAATCGTGCTTGCACGAATTGTCATGGCTGAGCTGAATTGGTTCTGCAAACTCCCGAATTGTCAAGTAATTTACAAGCTAAATTTCAATATATTTATACATTGATTCATTAGCAAAGAAACCGTTATTTTCAAGATTCTTTTTGATGGTTTCAATTGCTATATCTGATTTATCAACGCCAATCCATTTGCGGCCCAACCTGCTTGCTTCAACTAAAGTGCCTCCCGAGCCGGCAAAGCAATCCATCACGATGGAATCCTCATTGGAGGACGCCTTAATAATTGTTTGCAACATTTCGTGATTTTTCTCTGTCGGATAAATAGGATTAGGAGAATCCTTGAAAGTCCAAATATCTTGCAACTTCTTGGTCAGATGTTCATCGGCATAGTTGATTTTACGCGGATTTCCCGATGCAGACCATTCAATTAAACCATCTTTATCTAATTGTTCTAGTTCTTCCACACTACATCTCCAATGCCTTCCTGGAGGGGGTAAAATCCCTTTGAATTTTTGCGAAGATTTTCCATCTTTTGTTTCGCCAGGAGCGTGGATTGGAACAGTTGTATAGCGTCTTCCGTTTTTGTCAACTTTTGTATATAACTTTGCAATTTCCTCTTCTGACATAGGAATTCTTGGCTCATGCCAGATAGGTTTCTTTCCTTTTGTATAGAATAAAATCATATCCTTAATGTTGCCATAGCCAATCCTTGAAAAATTTTTTGGATTGCATTTTATTCTTGTGATGTCGTTTCTGAAATTTTCAATTCCAAAAATTTCATCAAGCATACACTTTACATAATGACCAATTTTATAGTCTATGTGTAAATAGAATGAACCTTGCGGAGAAAGAAGATCGTATATGATTTGAATCCGCTCGCGTAAAAATTCAATAAAAGCCGAACCAGTTAATTTATCAGAATACGCTATTTTACCGGATGACGAACTACTAATTGTAGCTACACGTCCATTAGAATCTGTTTTAAATTCACCTCCCGTTGCAAAAGGAGGATCAATATAGACCAAATCAATAGATTCGCGTAATTTCATCTTATCACGGATATACACCAGTGAATCTATGTTGTCGCCTTTTATGAGAGTGTTTTTCATAGCGACTCCAGGAAATCACGAAGTACAAGAGCCGACATGATGTTGTATTCTGTCCTGATCAAATTAAGGAAAAGTTTCCCGTTATTCCGTATATATGGAACACCATCAATTATGCCGATTTTTACGACATCGTTATTTCTAAGGGGAGATTCAATTGTCGCAATAGCATCCACAAACTGGTCATTTTGATGACCACCAAAATCAGAAATGAATTTTGCTTCGCCAATAACATAACGGCCGTTATATCGAGCTATGAAATCAAGCCCCTTTTCTCGGTTGTATCCGAAATTCCGTCTAGCAAAATCCATCATTGAGCTGTCGGATCCATCAAGAATTGCATTTCCTGTACTACGAACAAAAACTGATTCAGGAACAGGTCTAATTCCTAAAGCCCCAGAATTAAGCCAATTGCGAAACATGGGACCCATTTGGCGATTGGCTTCTTTGGGTTCGGTGCATCTTTTATAGAGCTCCCTGAATCCCATTTCATAGAGATCCCCGCAGATGCGGTTGATTATTTGCGGATTTCTTCTAATGGCGTCTTTTGATTTTCGTAAGAAGGGAATATAACTGTCTTTTACAGGAAACAGGTCTAAATCCAACAGAGAGGCTATTAGATTGAAATTATCTCTCTCGTTAAAGTACATTTCAACGCGATACATGATTCTTTCATCTATTCTGCGTACATTTTCGTGTACCACAGGATAGACTGTGTACAAATCATCTAGATAGGGGCGGTTTGCTGCGTAGTCGATGCTTTTTTGTGTCCATGGATTGGCTGCTCGTAAAATGGCGGGCATTTTATTTGACTCCTTACTGAAAGTGAACGAGTCACTCTCGCAAGTGCCAAAACGCACGACATTTCAAAGAACAAAACTCGCAATATGAGTCAAGAGATTGCTTCGCCTTTACAGGTTTGCAACGGTATGACCAATATAACCCAAGAGAATATTATTCTCTCAGGATACACTACACCCATGTATTACATAGGCGTTGGCGAGTATAAGTCTTATTCTTTGTGTAGAAATTGTCGAGATTTCAAGTCAAGAACAAGAGTTGAACTCCGGTACGAGATCACCCTTATTCAGCAATCAATCCAATTTTTTTGAATACAAAAAAGGCGTGGAGTTGAATGCGTTTATCGACTTGAGGCTCTCGACAGCCCTACACAAATAAACACAAACAACTCACGCCCCAGTTAAGGTCGCGTAACTAAAAAAGCAAATATAATTTGCCCATAGCAAAACGATACGGCAATGGAATTGCCGCAGACGTGAGCGTTCGTCTTATCCTCTGTGTAAGAAATGGTCGAGATTTCAAGCCGAGAATAAGAGAAAACTCTATTTTCAAGAATAAATATATAATTTTTTTGGGGAAAAGGAAGCCCGCTTGCACGGGCATGACAAAAAAGCAACAATCTGACTTAAAGGCTCCGTCCTTCCTAGTCAGACGTTCTCGTAATGGCCTTTGCACGAGAGAATGTCGATAAATTCGCCGTTGATTCGATAAATCAGACGGTTTGCGTCGTCGATTCTGCGGCTTCCGAAAAAGCGATTTTAGCCATTCTCCATCGCCTCCAGTTCTTCTATGGTCTTTACAATTCCCTTGCCGGCATTCAGCTGTTCGATGCCTTTTTTGAGGGCTTCGATGTCGCTTGCGTTGCTGCAGAACTTATCGAAACTTTCCTTGTCCTTGCTGTCGATGCGTGCGGAAACTGTTGCCTGTGCCATACTGCGCTCCTTGTTTCCCTAGACTTCTAGCCCTGCCTGCGCCATGTATTTTTGCGCGAATGCGTTTGCCTCGTCGTCTTTTTGCTGGTTCTTGTTGCCGTAATAGACGTTCTTGATGAAGATGTCCTTCTTGCCGTGGAGTACGATGTGGCCGAGCTCGTGGAAGAACGTGAACCAGAACGCATTGCGGTCCTTGAAACGGTCGTGCAACTGGATGACGGGGATGTCCTTGTACCAGCGGGCCATGCCATGAATCGGTGCCGACTTGAAGTTCTGCGCGTAGAGCACCTTGATACCGAGTTTTGCACCCAGTTCCTGCAACTTGTGCATGCCGTCGTCAATGAAATCTTCGCCTACCTTCGGCTTGGGCAGGGCCTTCTTGCGGCGTAAATCTTCCCACGCGGCAACGTCGTTTTTGGCCAGTTCCACAAATTGCGGCATTGCCTTCTTGATGGCGGAACGCACCTTCTTGTCGTTCTGCTTTTCCATCTTGATTTCGTCGGCGAGGATTTCGCCGCGGCGCATCCACACGGAGGCCGCATACGGGTCTTCGGTTTCGGCCAGCGAAATGCGGAAGGCGACCTTCAGGCGGTTCTTGTAATAGTAATTTTCCCACGCCTTGGGGCTTGCCACCCCGAAGAACCTGAGAATGGGCGACACACCGTCTTCCTTGTTGTTGAAGTCCTTGATCCATGTGCGCGGATTGAGTTCACCGATAGGGAAGAACTTGCGCCAAACAACACTTTTCTTGAGGGATCTCTTGATTTTTTCACGCCAGAGATCCCGTTCGTACTGCTTTTGTGCTTCTAACCAAAAATACTGCGGAATTCCCGTTCCAAATTCAAGGCTGTAGGCCATTTCTGCCGTCACCCTGCACTTGGCTTTGAGCAATTCGTTCACCGTCTTGGGTGTGTAGCCGATTCGGGCGGCGAAATCGTTAACATCCACATTCATTTCTTGAAGTTTTTCTTCAAGAATTTCTCCAGGGGACGTTGCCCCCCACAAAATGAGTTCTTTTTCTTCTGCCATATTATTCCTCTCTATTTATGATAATCTACAATTTCTACGACTTCGGCCTCGGTAACTTCAGCCCAAACAATAGCCTTGTTCGGTTCTGCGCCACAAATAATCAATCGGTATGGCTGATCAAGGTCGCATGCCCATTGTCCCTTTCGGTTGCCTACGAGTTCATGGAAATGTCCCGGAAGCGAAGGCAGAGCGGCAAAATTTTTAGCTAAGTGCAAGGAGAAGATTCGATTTCTGTAGCATTTTGCCCGTTTTTTGCCCATTCGCCGTATTGCATAAGCCTCATCCATTGCACAAAGTTCCAAATCCTTATCTCTAAACTCAACTTTCAAGAAACCTCCACCGTTAGTCAAAAATCTCTTTTTTAATATAATAAAAACTTTTGAGAAACGCAAGGGGTGTCTTGTTTTTATAAAATACGCAGTTTGAGTTGATTATAATACTAGCCAATGGGGACGGAACCCACCTGCCTACAGTCTTGCCCTCCTTAGGAGTCATTCTGGAGTTGCAGGAAATTCTGTAATGCCCCGATGCTCGCGAAAATATTTTTGCTATACTTAAATGATGGCGAAACCCTTCAGCAAATACCTTGGGAAGTTTGTTCTGATGGCCGCAGCGGTGCTGTGGGCCGGTTGCAGCGATTCCGAAAAGGATGACGATACCACCAAGCAAGGTGATTCTGTACTTATTCAATTGCAGAATGTGAAAAAAAGAGTTGATGAGAAGCCTGAAGTAAAAGATACAAGTATTTTGAATGAAGCTAGTGCAACGCTTTATGGTTGTAATGGCGATTGCAGAGGTAACTCATTTTTCTTGGTGAAAAAGCCGGGGAATTCTTTAAAGCTCCCTTCAAAAAATAGGGGGGCGGTTAAACAACTGAATAAGAAAGAAATAACCGTTGCCAAAGGCAGTGCTCTTGGAAGAGATTCTGTTTTTGCAGGTTTGGAAAAACGAACACAGTCCTTACGTCATGTTTATAATAAATATTTAAAGCAAAATCCAGAACTTTTTTTTGAAGGAACAATTATTCTAAAGATAAAACTGTTGGCGGATGGTTCTGTTAAAGAATGCCAGGTTGTTTTGTCGACTACAAATAACAAAGAATTTGAAAAACATGTCAGAATGGCTGTAAGCCGTTGGAAGTTTTCGAAAGTGGAGTCGGGAGAAACTATTGCGACTTTCCCAATTACTTTTCAAGAAAACACGGTTGAAATAAAGTCCTCTCAGCCTGAATAGGATTATTTACCTATGCGTCAAGATTCAAAATTTTCAGTGGTGTTTGCCTGCTTCGCATGTGCAGGCCTTATCGCCTGTGGCGACGACGCGAGCAGTTCTGCTCTGGAGAATACTGAAAGCAGCGCGATTGAGGAATCGAGTTCTTCGGATTCCGTACCGTCCTCGTCTGTAACGCTGTCGAGTTCGTCTATAGAGGTCTCATCAAGCAGTGTAAATGGTGATTCCGGCTTCCCGGAACAAGGTCCGGGACAGGCTCTGGCCGGAATGACATCCTCTAACAGCGGTGACTCCGGTTCTGCGACATTCTCGGATACCACAAAAATCACCTATGCGCTCAAGCCTTTCGACGGGCCGCTTTCCAACCCGCACAAGGGCTTCACGGTGCCGACCGGTGGCGCGTGGACTTTTGTCCCGGAATTTGAATATGGCCCTTACGGTTCCCTGAACAACAGGGCGTGGGACCTGGTTTCGTACGGTTCCGGTTACCAGCAGTGGAACAAGCTAAATCCGGCTAAGGGCGTTTACGACTGGACGGAACTAGAAAAGCTGCTGAACGCACTTGCCGAGCACAACATGGGTTATGCCCTGCGCGTGTTCCCGTATTCGCCCAGCTTTATCATGGACAACGATACACCCGAAGAAAACTACGACTGGACCCCGAAATTCGTTTACAATGAATTGGGTGCAAAAAAGATTACGGCGACCTACAAGGGGAACGGTTCCAAAGCGGTTGTCCCTGTGTGGGACGATCCGAACTATTTGCAGGCCGCAAAAGATTTTGCAACGGCCCTTGCGCAAAAGTACGACGGCGACCCCCGCATAGAATATATCGATATCCGCTCCTTCGGAGAATGGGGCGAATGGCATGTCTCGAATCTGGACGGAAGCCAGATGCCCTCGGAAAAGATCCAGAAAGAAATGCTGGACCATTACGCCTCCGTGTTCAAGAAGACCCAGCTGGTGCTGCCCTCCAACGGTTTTGGCGATGTCTATACGCATGCGCTAGACCTCGGCATTACCAAGCGCGACGATGGGTTCATCGGCATTCCCGGCAGGCCCGATACCTTGCTGCGGGCGTACAATGCGAACCTCCCGACCATCGCCGAAAACATCGCCGGTTACAGGACGATGCTGGCCAATGACGATCTGATTCCCGGAGGCACCCAGAAGTGGACTGCTGAACGCTGGGTGGATGCGATTACCACAGCGCACCTGACCTACTACGTGTTGGACCAGGACAACGACTGCGGTTACTATTTCTACAAGGATAACAAGGCGCTGGCCGATTCCATGAGCAAGGTCATCGGGTACAACTTTACCGTGACGCGGGCGGAACTCACGACCGTCGCCGGCGGCGCCGAAACCACAGGGGAATTCGCCGACACCGCTGCTGGCAATGTTGCGACGAACACCTTGAACATCACCGTAAAGAACACCGGCGTGGCGCCCAGCTTCTTCGATGTGTATTTGGTGGCAGAATTCGTGGACAGTACGGGCGCGGCCATCGCGCAGTTGGGCAAAACCATCCGCATTCCCAAGGGTACGTTCAAGGATGGCGCTTCGCTGCAGTTCTCGTTCGGCGGCGCGGTTCCGGCAGACGAGACAAATCTCGCGACGCAGCCAGGCGTTTCAGTAGCTCTTTCCCTCTACGAAAGCGAAGGAGCCTTCAAGAACGGCAAGAATCCCACCGTCCGCTTCGACAACGACGGCCTCCAAGAAAATAATAAGCTACTACTGCATAAATAATTTTTTATGGAGGGGTGTTCGGATTTGAGAAACCCGGATAAAAAAATTATATTTCTCGTTGTAGGAGAATTTCATGATTTGTCCGAAATGCGGTGAAGAATACGAAGATGACATGCAGTGTTGCTTGTGGTGCGATGCGCCGAATCCGAATTATGGTCGCGTCGAGGAAGCCGAATGTAAAGTAGGTCCTGTCCAGAAACGGAATCAGGGTGAAATAAACGGCTTTGATTATCTTGAGCATTCCGATGAGGTGGACTTTGCCCAAAGAACCAGTGGTTATGTTGTGTTTAAAATTGCCAAGTTTGAATTTGTTAAAACCGTTGTGGGAATGCTTTGCTGTCTTGGACCTTTTTTGTTTTCTGTTGTGGCGATGTCCTTTGTCGAAGAGCTGAAGTCTTTGTGGCCGATATGGTTGCCGGTGAGCGTGTGTTTTGGAACTTGTATTTTCTTTTTGTCAAGAACTGTTTTTGCTGTAAAATGGTATAAGGATAAATTCATTTTAAAGACACTCTATGGAGAAACGGAACTCTCGTTTGATAAATCGGTGTTTGCTGAGTTTGGATACGAAGACGACAAAGGGTTTAGCGTTTGCTTGAAAAAGGGAAAATGGAATTTTGTACTTCGTGAAAAGGCGTTTCCAGAAGTTACAAAAATGTTGTGCAGAATTTACGACGAGTTAAATCCGAAAGACCTTGTGCTGGGCGAAAACGGTTCGGTTTATGCGGAATTCAAGCCGCTGAAGCGCCCCGTCGCCATGGGCTGGTATGTCGTAGCCTTTCTTTTCAATATATTTTTAGGTCTTGGTAATATTTTGGCTTCGGACTCGGGCTATGCTGCGTTCGCTTTTTTATTTGCCGCCATAGTCCTTATCTGTGCATTTTATCATTTGAGTGATGTTTTCGAGATCCGGTGGTACAAGGACAAGTTTGTGCTTTGCACCCGTTTCGGAGAAAAGACGTTCTCGTTCGACAAGTCGGAACTGCAAAAGACCAAGCGCGATGAAAAGGGCGCTTTGATGTTCTTTTTCAAGAAAGACCGAGGGTCTTTTGTTGTGGATGAACGCGTCTTTCCCGAAGTAGCGGCAATGATGAAAACGCATTACGGCGTGGAGTGATTCGCGATGTCCCTGTTGCTTGCCCTTTTGTTCCTAGCCCTATTCGTGAGTGCGATTGTCCGCGGGCAGTTCTCTTACGGCAAGGCGGATTACAGCTTTCGTGAGCATCCGGTGCAGTTTGTAATCGTGCTGGTGTTCATTTTGGGCGTGTCGGCGCTTTGCTTTTACCGGTTCCTTGTGGAAATGGAATTTGTTCGGTAAAAATTTGTCTACATCCCTTGACTAATTGTCCACACTTTGTTTTTTCAGAGAGTGTTTTTCCCCTTTTTTAGAGATAGTTTTTAGGGGAAAAGCAGAAAAAGGAGCTCTTATGAAAAAAAGTGTTTGGGAATCATTGGCTCTCGCCTGCGCCTTTGCCGTTTCGGCGAACGCCTTTACGGTATCGGGCAAGGTGAGCGATGAACAAGGGAAAACGGTAAGTGGCGCAGCGGTAAAGTTACTGCAGAAAGGGCTAGAAACTACCACCGACGATAAAGGTGAATTTACTTTGCATCAGGATGAATCTGCCGATACGGATGCTCTTCCTGGAGCCAGTTTGGGACGTGTGTTGCCCGGTTACATTAGCGTGAATAACGGTATCCTTTCGTTTTCTCAGCGTTCAAGCGAACCCGTTCAGGTGCAAATTTTTGACATGATGGGTAACCGCCTTTTGAAGGAAACGCTTTATGGTTCGGGGAGTCTCGATTTGCAGGCCTGTGTCAAGGCTCAGGGGGCTTACTATGCTCTTGTCAAAATCGGGAGTGTCCAGCGCAATATCCGTTTTACCTCGCAAGGAAACTACGGAGCCGCTTTTGGTGACAAGTCGGCAAGTGTTGCAAATGCCCTTAAAAAGACAAATGATACTGACGATCTCCGCGTGATTGCCGATGGCTTTGATACGTTGACTGTAAAACTTGCGAATCTCGACACGAACCTGGTGCTAACGCTTACGAAACCTGAGCCGCAGTATGCCTACGGATGGGGCCTCAAGAACGACCCTGTACCTACGCGTGGTTGCGGCAAGGACACAAGGCTTGATTACAAGTATCGCGGCGACAAGCCGTATATCGAATTCAAGTGGAGCAAGGGTACGCGCACGGTGCGTCTTGACATTCCGAAGAACTACGACAAAAATAAACCGTACAAACTCATTTTCGGCATGCAGTGCATGGGCGGCTGGGCCGGTGGCGTGCAAGATGAAGGTTACTATGGCCTGAAACCGCTCGATACCGAAAATTCCGCCATCTTCGTTGCTCCGGAAGGCAATGGTAACCAGGCCCCGTGGGGTCAGGACGACTACTTGCTTTTTGATGAACTCCTTGCATACTTCGAAGGCAATTTCTGCATCGACTCTTCTCGCGTGTTCTCAACGGGCTTTAGTTACGGTTCCATGTTCAGTAATGGTCTCTCCTGGAACCATCAGGATGTGCTCCGCGCCGTGGCTGTATACGAAACTGCCGAACGCAATATCTGGCTCCCGCAGCGCAAGCAGATGGGTATCGGCTGGATGGGCGTGCTCGGCTTGCAAGACAACCTTTGCACGCCGACAATGGGGCGCGCCGCTCGCGATATTATTTTGGAGCTCAATTCCGAAGGTGGCAAGGCCAAGAATGAACGTGCCCAGGAATATGGCGGCAGCGGTCCGCACGTGTGCTACGACTATACCACGGTTGAAGAACGTTTCCCGGTTCGCTGGTGCACGCAGAACGGCGGGCATATCTGGGACCATAAGGATCCGGGCCAGCAGCAGTCCTGGGTTCCGAAGGCCACTTGGGATTTCTTCAACAAGTTCTAAAAAATTCCTATAACACACCCCCAAAAGCGCCGTCCGGTTTAATGCAGGATGGCGCTTTTTCTGTAAAGAATGTTATCTGTTCATTACATAGGCCTAATGGGATATGTTCTTTTCTAAATTTGGCGCTGTTGCGGAATTGGGTTTCTATGCTTTCTAAAAAATCCCTTGTTGTTTTTGATCTTGATGGTACTTTGTTCAATACTCTCGGCGACCTTGCCGTGGCGGTGAATTATGCGCTCCGCCATTTTGGCTTGCCGGAACATTCCGAGGAACAGGTCCGTAGCTTTATTGGGAACGGTTCCATGAAACTGATCGAACGGAGCATGGGGGAGGCCGCGCTCTCTGAAAATATCGCCCGCACGGGGGTGACTGTCGAAAAGGTTCACAAGGTTTATTCAGATTTCTATTGGGAGCATTGCACGGAACGCACTCGCCCCGTACCTGGAATTGTCGAGTTCCTTAACCGCAGTAAGGTCCGGGTGGCCTTGCTTACGAACAAGCCGCTCCGCCCGACTGAAAAGATTCTTGAGCATTTTGGGCTCCGTAACCGATTCGAATTCGTTCTTTGCGGCGACACGGCGCCCGAACGTAAGCCTAGTCCGGCAGGACTTCAAAAAATCATCGAAATGGCCCATGTCTCCCGTGAAGATACTGTCATGGTGGGGGATGACCAACCTGATATCTTGGCCGCCCGTGACGCGGGCACCGATTGCGTGACTCTCCTTTGCGGCTTCGGAAAACCGGTGAATCTTCTGTCGCTTGAACCTGACAATGTCGTTCTCAGCTATGCGGAATTATGCCAGCTTCTGCGTAGGATTGTCTAAGGGAATTTTGTATATTATACTTATGAATTTTAAAACAGTTGCTTTTGCAGCGGCTTTCTTTTTTTCGACTGCCGCCATGGCCGACGAGGCTATCCGCTTTGTTCCCGAAAATTATCCTATCGGAGTCCTGAACCAGGGCGATGTCAAGCATATCGTGCTCAAGGGCGCGAATACGACCGGCAGTGAAATTGTCCTAGAGAATGTGTTCGGACAGGGCAATGGAATGTCGAACTTCAAGTTCCCGAACAAGATTCCTGCCAAGGGAACCGTAACGATTGAATTCGACCTGAGTACGGCCGACATGGAAGGCCAAATCAACCCTGTGGTCGTGCTGGTCGATACGACGGGCAAGCCTTACACTGCGAATATGGACGGCATCGTGAAGGTCCCGTTCTTCTTCGGCGAAAAACTCTTTGATGCAGGGTATTATGCCAAGGGCGAAAAACGCGAATGGACGTTCTACGTGTGGGAGACCGACAAGAAAAATCGCCCCGATTTGACACTTGATCCCGAATCGGCCAAGCAGTTCAAGATGTCTGCCAAACCCGTGATGTTGAATGTTGACAAGCTTGACAAAATCAAGGAAGGCGGCAAAGTTCCGGGACTCAAGGTGACACTTACGACCAACGGCCTTTCCCGTGAAGGTTGGGAACTTAAGCAGAAGAGCATCCGCAAGATAGTCTCGTTCAAGAGCAAAAAGTATCCGAAGGCAACACCAGAGGTTCTGATTGTCGGTTATTGGAAGTAAAAATTTGGCTTTTTTGGGGCGTTAGCCTTGCAAAAAAGCTAATTTTTATCTAATTTTGACCCACCAATGACCCAACGGGATGTAGCTCAGCCTGGTAGAGCGCTTGAATGGGGTTCAAGAGGTCGCTGATTCGAATTCAGTCATCCCGATAAAAAACACCGCGTAAACGCGGTGTTTTTTGCATTCAGAAAAAATTTAGTGCCAAAGGGACTCAAAACCTGCTTGCGGTTCTGACGTGCCCGTTGCCATTATCAGCTAGCTCGGAAGATCCTGCTTGTCCGACGTGTCGTCGATATAGTCCAAACTTACCTGGAAATTTTCCGTCTTGGAACCTTCGGAGTTCTTTTTCAGGGCGGCAAGTTCGATGGCGGCAGCCTCGTAGTCCGCGTTCGTCACTCATTCCGGTTCCCATACGATGACGCGATTTCGACCGCTTTCCTTACCTTGGTACAGCGCCTTGTCTGCCATCTGGATGCTTCGGTCGGCTCCAAGACGGTCGTCGTATTTGGCGACACCCAGCGTAATCGTGATCTTGATGGTGAAGTCGGCATAGCGGACGGTCATCTTTTCGATCTGCTTGCGGAACCGTTCGGCGACGACGGCCGCCCCTTCCAAATCCGTCTCGGGGAGAAGGGTCAGGAATTCTTCGCCACCGTAGCGGGCGAAAACGTCGTACTTGCGAAGCAGACCGCGGATCGTCTGTGCGACCGATTTCAGGATAACGTCACCGCAGGCATGGCCGTAGGTGTCGTTGATGTTCTTGAAGTGGTCAATGTCGATAAAGATAAAGCAGAAAGGCTTGTGGGTGCGTTGCACGCGTCCGACTTCGTTTGCAATCGTCTCGTTCATGTCGCGACGGTTGGGAAGTCCCGTCAGTTCGTCAGTCTTGGAAATCAGGTCGAGTTTCTTGTTGGCTTCTTCCAGGTCCTTGGTGCGTTCACGGACCTCCTGTTCAAGGATATCCCTATGAGCATTCAGTTCGCCAATCTGACGCTTGATGGTGCTGTGCATTATGTTGAATGCCTTGCCCAGCTGTCCGATTTCGTCGCAGCGAGTTCCGACATCGATTTCCTGGATGTCCAGGTTGCCCTGGGTAATCTGCTTGATGTGCAGGATAAGCTTGTTCATCGGAACGCCCAGGATGTAGAACATCCGTGTGGCGATAATCAGGATAATGAGAATTGAAACAATCAGGATTGCGATGCTAGCCTGTGTTGCCGATGAAATCAGCTCGTCAATTTCGCACTTGGGTTGGAATGATATGAGGGCGAAATCGTAAGTGGGATTGTAGTTGATGTTCAACAGGTACGATTCGTCGTCGTTCAGTTTGAAGAACTTTGCCTTGTCGATCTTGTAATTGCGCGGGTTGATGTCTTCCAATCCCAATTCGGAAATCTTGTGGACGTCGGTCATCCATTTCTTCAAATCAGGGTGGTAGAGAATTTCTCCGTTTCCGTTGGTAGCGACTAGGAAGCCATTCTTGCCGATGGTGTAATTAGGAAAGTTCGTCCAGAGTCTGCGGAGTGAAAAACTGGCAACAAGGCTTCCGTCACCGCCGTTGCGGCTCGAAATGGTGATGCCGAATAGTCGTTTGGGCGGAGCGTCCTTGGAATCCCTAAACCAGGGGGTGATGTAGGGACGGTGCGGCGTGATGCGCGAAAAATCAATGGGGTATGCGGGATCCTTCGATAAACCGACTACGGAATTGTCGCATACGAAATGATAGTCCTTGTCGTACAGAGTAATGACTTCGCCCGAAATGAACAGCGAGGAAATATTGAAGCTCTTGAGGTAGCTGGCGGCAGTCATTGCGTCCATGCTCTGGATTTCGGAAGTCTTGGCAAGCAAGGTCAGTCTTTCGCCGAACTGTTTCATTTCGAGGCTTGCCATATTGGCAATCTGGTTCAGCTGGGCTTCGTTGTTGTTGAAGCTCCAGTCCAGCATCAGGTCGGTTTGCTTATTATTGAAAATGAAGATACTCCCCGTGACCACAAGGGTCATGGAGAATATCAGCACAAGCAAGACCTTAAAGACGATGCTTCGTGAAAAACCAGAAAAGGAACCGATAGGCATGAAATTACCTTAAGTGCTTATTTTTTCTTCTTGCGGAAAAAGGCGAACAGGAAACCGAGAACAAGCATGGCCACAAATACGAACGGCGCTTTCTTCAGGTTGGCGTCGGCCACGCTCGTTGTCGTATCCTTGGCGGAATCGCTTGACTTGTCTTCAAGGGGAGCGTTGACCTGGTTCCAGCTATCCTTGAATTCGGCAAGGGTCATGAAACTGTTTGTGGGATAGTTCAGTTTCTTGTCAATTTCAATGGAGTACTGTTTGAATATTTCGTACAGCTTGTCTTCGGAGTAGAGCGATGGAATTTCCATTTGTTCCCAGATGGTGCTGAACATGGATCCGAAAAGCTGTTCCAGATCACCCCATTCGGGAACCGGAACATAGGTGCGTCCCGTTTCGAGGGCGATTGTCAAAGTCTTGTAATCTTCATCCTTGGCCCATTTCTGCAGGACTTTTTTGGAGGGCGGCAACAGACCGATCTGCTTGGTGTAGGCGTCCAGGTTCTCGTCGTTAATCAGGAACAGCAGAAGATCGAGGGCTTCCTTGCGGGTGTTGTTCGAAGGAATGGCGAGGTTCGATCCTCCGATAAAGCTTACACTGCCATTGGAACCTTGGGGAATCGGGAGCACCAAGACGCTGTCCCTACCGATGCGTGCATTGGAAAGACCGCCCAGGTTACCATGGATGCGGGTCTGCATCACGATTTCGGAGGTGCTGACGATAAAGGCCAGTTCACCGTTGTTGAACTGCTGGGCGATCTGGGCCGTGTTCGATTGCAGGGCTTCGGGCATGACTAGCGAGTCCATCACGAAATGCAAGTAGCTTGCGATACCGCGCAGCGTTTCCTTGGAAAGAATGTTGGCATGCCAGCCGGCACTGTCTTTTTGGATGAACGAACCGCCGTTGCTCCAGATCCACGGGGCGAAGTTGTGGGGGATATTCCAGTCGTTCCTGCCCGGGAAGGCGTAACCGCGGACATAGGCTCCGTCTTCCAAAATTTCATTGGCTTCGTTGACCTTGCGGATGGCGTCCCTGAAACCGTCGTAGCTCCTGACCGATTCCCTGGTGATGCCGTATTTCTTAAGGATTCTCTTGTTGGCGAGAACCGGACGGATGTCGATGAACCAAGGCACGGAGTAGATGATGGAGTCTGAATCGATATGCGTTGTATTCCAGCTGACGGGGACGAACCGCGCCGGCTGGATTTCGCTGAGGTGTTCGTTCAAGGGCTTGATTTCGTTGCGGGAGGCAAAGTAGGGAATCCAGGTGGTACCCAACTGAAGAACGTCGGGGGCTTCCTGCTGGTTAGACAGCGCGTACGTGATGCGGTTCCAGGCTTCACCCCAGTCCAGCACTTGCACCTTGGTCGGGATGCCGGTCTTTTTGGTAAACAATTCAAGTCTTTTTTCTAGAGTCTCTTGAGGAGAGGCCCCGTTTGGCATAATCCAGACGGTTAACGGCTTGGGAGCAGCCATGGCGGTTGCTGTAGCAAATAGTGCTGCAAATACAGAAAGCTTCATCTTATTCATAACAATACCCATTATCACTCCTTTCAAATTTCGTCACTTTTTTGTAAAAGTATACGTACCTAAAATAAAAAATAATTTCATTATGTGAAATCCGTCACTAAAATATAATATTGATTCGCGAATAATCGCTATTTTTGTAAACAAAAGTATATATTTTGTTTAAAACTTGGAAAAAAAGACGCAAATGTGTTGCTAATCTGTTTTTTTAGTTATATTTCCCGCTGTCCAAAAGACACTAAATCAATCCTAAGGAGTATTAAAAAATGAAAAAAGGTATTGTCACCCTTCTCTGCGCCGGCATGATCGTTCTTTCCGGTTGCTATGGCAAAAACGCTTGCTTCAACAAGCTTCATAATTGGAACGGCACCCTCGGTGACAAGTGGATCAACTCCATTGTCCACTTCATCCTGTTCTGGTTGCCGGTGTACGGCATCTGCCTGTTCCTCGTGGACGGCCTCGTGCTGAACACCATCGAATTCTGGACCGGCTCCAACCCGCTCGCTTCCGGTGATTCCTACTTCGAAAAGGACGCCCAGGGCAACACCATTGCCGCTGTGAAGAATGAAGACGGTTCTATGTCCGTGGAACTGACCACTGCCAAGGGTGAAAAGGCCAACCTGACCCTTCAGCGCGATGAAAATGTTGTTCGCGCTCTCGACAACGAAGGCAACGTCGTTGCTCAGTACGAAATCGAAAAGTAATCCGAATCGGTTTCTTGGTTCTAGGTGCTCCGGTTTTTTCCGGGGCATTTTTTTTGCAGGTGTTTTATTTCTTGGGCGCGGCGGCGAGAACGACCGCCCCTTGTGCTGCCTGGAACAGGAGCGGCAGGTAGCTGAGCAGGGTCGAGGCGAGGACCACATCGGCGGGAATTCCGAGGAGTCCCGTATACAGGCTCACTTGAACGTTTTCGCGGATTCCGATTCCGTTGATGGAGATGGGGAGCATGGTGAAGGTAACCATGATGGTCGTGAACACCGTAATGACCGCAATGTTTACATCGACTCCGACAGCCCTGAAGTAGGCGTAGTGGATGATGATGGTCACCAGTTGTAACCAGATCGAGTCTAACCCCGATAGCCAGAACGCCTTGGGATGGCTCCTGTATAGGGTGAATGCCTGTTGCAGTTTTAGTAGGAAAGGAACCTTGTCAGCGAGTTTGTGCGGAATGTTTATCTTGTCCGAAAAGAGGCCGCCGATAATGATAATCACCGCAAGCACAGCGACCAAACTAACGGTAATGGTGTATGCTTTAGGAATTTGGTATTGAACAAGTACGAAGGGGAGCGCTATGAAGAAACTCAGGAACATGGCGATAAGGCCCATGACGCGTGAAATCGCAATGGCGGCGACGGAATTGGCCGTGTTGCCGAAACGCTTGCCGAACGCGATTGTCTTGACGGCATCTCCGCCGAAACCACTGGGAAGCAGGTTGTTGAAAAAGTAGCCAAGCGCGATATAGGCGTAAAAAGTGCGTAATTTGATTTTTTTGCCTTCGTCCAGCAGGAGCCCGCGCCAACGGTTCGCCTGGATTGCCATCAGGATGACGGTCAGGGCAAAAATGAACAGGAGCCAGGGGAGGGTCGATTCCTGCCAGTTTGAAATTGCGTCAAAAAAGGGGATTTTGTTAAAAATATAGGCGATGCCACCGACAGTAACGAATAATTTGATCACATTTATAGTGAATTTCGTCATTTTTTTCCGAGTGGGCTCTTGCATAGCTACAATATAAAATATTATATTCTTACAAACTAAGGTTTTTGTGATGGGAAAAGGAGAATCGATGAAAAATTTTTCGAGTTTTGCCTTGGCTGCCGCACTTGGTGTGCTGGCTGGGTGCTCGACGGGCCCGTCCGACTCTTCGTCGTGGGGTACGGTGAGCGAAGAACAGTCCACCGTGAATAATATTGCTCGTGTGAATGTCGTGGACGCGCACTCGCATCTTGCACGGTACCGGCATTTCGTGGTGGATTCCTGGCAACTTTCCGATTCAACTTCGGATACGGCATCTGTGGTCGTGGATTCGCTGAAGAACTGCGACTTTGCCGTTGAAGCAGATGTGCAGGTCGAAGACGATTCTGCATACACGATAGCCTCTGCCGGTGTCGATGGAGACTCCGCCGCTTGGGTTCTGCAGGTCGAAGAAGGTGCCGTTGTCTATTCATGGCGCAATACTGCAGATGAGGATTGGCTCAAGTTCAAGACCGAAAAGGCGCTGGACTTGAAAAAAATCAACACGGTCCGCGTGGAACGTGCCGGCGTTGTTGTCGCGATTATCGTGAACGGAAAGATTATCGATGCTTTCAAGGATGACGGAAAGAGCGCCGTAATCAAGGGCCTGTTCACGATTGGCTTTGACGCAAGGAATCCCGGCAAGTGCCACTGCAACAATGGACGCGTGGAACAGATTGGCGTCGAAACGGTTGACGAAATCGAAGATTCTCCGATTGACTCTGTCCAGGTGATCGATACGTTGGATATTCCGCTGGATACTTCCGCGGCTTTGAACGATTCCGTGGTGACGGAATGGATTGCCGAATGGAATTTCAACGATGCTGAAAACGTGGGACTCGATGTGACGGGTCACGGACATAACGCCACAGCCGGAGAAGGCTCGGTGAGCGCTGTTGATGGCATCGCCAGTTTTGACGGAAAGTCCGGCATGGTGGTTTCTCTGGATACGGATATCCGTATCAATGAATTCGTGATCGAAGCCCGCGTGAAACCGACCCAGTTCGCTACGATGCAGAATATTATTGTGGCCGAGCCTCCTGGACGTGGGGTGGACGGCTGGCAGCTCCGTATCGACGAAGGGGTTCTTACTGTTCATCTTCGTGATGCCGACAGTAGCTATGTAGACTGGAGCATTTATCCGGGCAAAGAAATGATTCTCGGTGAATGGAACGAAATCCGCCTGGAACGCAATGCCGACAGTGTCAAACTGTTCCAGAATGGCGAACTTACGGTTGCCGTGGCCTACCAGGGCGACTTGACCCAGATGTGTTACGACTGGGGTATCGGTTACGATGCGATGCAGCAAGGTTTCCATAATCGCTATTTCGTTGGTGAAATGGATTATATCCGCTTCGGCGTGTTCAAGGGCTTTACCGAAGGCACCCTGGTTCCCAAGAATGAATGGCTGCTTGCTGCTTGGGAATTCAACGAGCCGGAGTTCGTGGGACTTGACCGTATGGCGAACAATTCCTCGAAGTACGTCGTCGGAAATGCGGTTGTTGCCGATACGACGCTTGTGCTCGATGGACAATCCGGTATGCCTGTGAATCTGTCGAGAGCGTTCCTGCGCAATACGTTCGCGATTGAAACCCGCGTGAAACCGGCCGCTTTCGCGGAAATGCAGAATATCATTGTGGCCGAGCCGCCTGGACGTTACGGTGACGGTTGGATTGTCCGCCTTGACGACGGTGTCTTGACGGTGCATTTCCGTGACGAAGAAACCGATGGCACGGAATGGAATGTGCTTAAGGGCAAGGAACTTGCTCTTGACGAATGGACCGAAATTCGGGTCGAACGTACCGCTGATTCCGTGATTGTTTTCCAGAACGGTGAACGTTCGGTGTGGGCCGCTGCGAAGGGCGATGTGTCCCAGCTGGGCTACAATATCGGTATCGGCTACGACGCCATGAAGCAGGCGAAGGGCAACCGCTACTTTAACGGTGAAATTGATTACATCCGTTACTACGGCTTGTAATATATACCGATAACGAATGCTTTAATCTATATTTGAAGGGACCTGTTTCGGTCCCTTTTTCTTTTGGGTGAATATGCAGATAGATGTCGGTATCATAAATTACAACGGTGGCTTGGAACTTTCGGAATGTGTTGGGAGCTTGCTTGCGCAGAGCGTTCCTGTTCGCGTTCTTGTCTTTGACAATGCTTCGACCGACGATTCAATCCAGCGGTTAAGGGAAAAGAATCTTGACTGCAAAGTTATCGAGAGCCCGAAAAATCTCGGTTATGCGGGCGCCTGCAATGGGCTCCTCGAAAATATGGATTCCGAGATCCAGGTGCTTTGCAATATGGACCTGGAATTTGACCCGACCTGGGCCGAAAACTTGTTGCGCTGTTTTGAAAGGCATCCGGAGGCGGGATCGGTGGCAAGCCTCGTGATGGAAAAAAGCGGAGTCGTGAATGCGGTGGGCGTGCGTTTCGGTGCGGATCTGTTTGCGAAAAATGAGGCGAGCGGGCTGGATATTTCCGCAGCGGATGTTCGCGAAAAGGAAGTCTTTGGCTGCTATGGGGCCGTGATGAGTTTCCGCAAGTCGGCTGCCGTTGCTGCAGGCAAGATGGATGCGAGTTTCTTCTTGTTCTTCGAAGAAACGGAGTGGTATTTCCGTCATAACCTGGCGGGCTTCAAGACGGTGTTCTGCCCCGATGCGAAGGTTTACCATGAACGTTCGATGACGACGGTGCGCTATTCGCCTCGCAAGCTGTTTTATTCGGAGAGAAACCGCCTGCGGACTGCCGTCCGTTTGCTCCCGTTGACTGATGTCCTGAAACTTCCGTTTCAGGGTGTCGTGCGTTACCTGAATATGGCGAAGGGCGGGGTTCCGGGGCAGTCGGGGGATGGAAAGAAGCTTTCGAAGGTGTCAATCTGTGCCGCCCTGGCGAAGGCTTGGTTGCAGGCGTTTGCGATGCTTCCGGATGAACTGGTGATTCGCAAGAAGTATCGCAAGAAGTTCGGGAATGTCGGTGCCAAGGTCCGCGATATTCTTAAGGCGTATCCGATTGAAAATAGGTGATGCAAAATAGGAAATGCTTTTGGCCGCAAACTCGGCTTTTGCTATCTTTAATTCTATGGATTCTTTGACGATTGTTGCGCCGATGACGCCTGCGGGCGTCAGTGCCGTTGCTGCGCTCCGCGTGAGCGGCACCCACGTCCGTGACGTGGTTCGGCGCCTGTTCGGTGCGCGAGCCGCAGAAAAACTGGTGCCTCGAATGGCGAATCTAGGGACCGCTCGCGATCCGCAGACGGGCAAGGTGCTTGACAGCCTCTTGTACATCTACTTCGAAGCGCCGAATTCCTACACCGGCGAAGACGTCCTGGAACTTTACCCGCACGGAAATCCGCTGATTGTCCGCGATTTGCTGCAGGCGATTCGTGACATCGAGGGGGTTCGCCTGGCTGAACCCGGTGAATACACCCGCCGAGCCTTCTTGAACGGCAAGATGGACTTGACCCAGGCTGAATCGGTGGCCGATGTCATTCACAGTGCGAACCGAGCCGAGCTGGAAAATGCCCACCGCCTGCTTTCGGGAGCCCTTTCCAAGAAAATTGCGACGCTAACGGCGCAGGTCAAGGATATCTCTGCTCGCCTGGAACTCGATGTGGATTTTGCCGAAGAAGAAGCGGATCCCGATTTTAGCGGCTGGAAACAGAAGTTTGAAAATATCCGTGTTTCAATCAAGGGAATTCTAAACAGCTTTCGTGGTAAGGCGAATCTGAGCAAGCTCCCGCTCGCGGTACTTTATGGAGCCCCGAATGCGGGCAAGTCGAGTTTGGTGAATGCGCTCCTCGGCGAAGACCGCGTGCTTGTGAGCAATGTTCCGGGGACGACTCGTGATTTTGTCGAAGTCCGTCTGTTTTTGGATGGCGGTGAAATCCGCCTGATCGATACCGCGGGCATTGCGGACAAGGCGACTGACGAACTCGATGCGCTCAGTATGAAAAAGTCGCGCGAGATTCTCGACGAAGCCGATATGAAAATTTTGGTGGTGGATGGAAACAACTCCGCTGGGAACAAAGAAGGTGTCATCCTGAGCTATACAACACTTGGGACGAAGTCCCTTAGTGGCTGTTATCCACCTTGTGGAGAAGCGCAAGCGGAGTCGAAGGATCTCAAACCAGATTTTGTTGTCGTTTCGAAGAGCGACTTGGCCGCAAATGTCATTGCGAGGAGCGAAGCGACGAAGCAATCTCCTGATACAAGTCATCTTAATGTTTCTTCCAAGACTGGCGAGGGCCTAGACGACCTCAAGAAAGTCATGAATGCCGTCTTGTTCAAGAAATCTGAAAACGCAGAAGATCTCTGGATTACGAGTGAACGAGAAAAGTCTTGCCTCGAAGAAGCCCTTGCGGGTGTTGACCGCGTGCTTGACCTGCTAGAGAAAAACCCTGCAGTGGAACTGCTCGCTTTTGAAATGCAGCTGGTGCGCAGGGCGCTTCAGAGTATCACGGGCGAAATTTCGTCCGAAGACATTTTACAATCTATTTTCGCGGGGTTCTGCATTGGAAAGTAGTTACGTTGGCGCGTTGATGTCCATCTTTATTTTCGGCACTTACATGACCCCTCTCAAAAAGTGGCCGAAGTTTTCGAGCTGGGCATTCCTTTCGATGATGACTTGGGGCGTGCTTATCAGTGCGCTCGTGGTTGCCTTTGTCACGGGAACGTTTAACTTGAGCCCGGTCGGTTTTTTCTGTGGCTTGTGGTGGGTCATTGGCGGAACGTTCTGTTTCTGGGCGGTCAAGGCCGAGGCGGACCTGGCGGGTGCCGGCGTGCGCTCCATGGGAATGAGCATCTTGGCCTCGTTCCTTTCGGGGGTTCTGCTGTTTCACGAAAAGTCTTCGTTTGCGCTTTCGATTCCGGCGATTATCTGCTTTATGGTCGGACTTTCCCGGCTTTCGCCTTCGCATGGCGGCTCGATATTCAAGAACTGGCGCTCGTTCCTGGGCGGTTTCGCCTTTGGTACTTACTTGATTCCTTTTAAGTTGGCGACGGCCGCGGGACTTGAATTGACCGATGTCGAATTCATGTGTCCGTTCTCGATAGGGATCTTTTTCGGAAGTCAGCTCTTAATTGGCATTCTCCAGATTCGTCGTCATAAATTCTATTGGTATCCGCTTGCTCCGAGTGTCGTGAGTGTTATCGCCGGATTCTTGTGGATGGCGGGAATGCACGGTTGCTTCTGGGCAATCGACCCGGAAGGGGCGCTCGGTTATGCCGTCGGTTATCCGCTCACGCAGTTGAACCTGCTGGTGAACCTCGGCTGGGGAGTGTTTGTTTTCGGTGAGTACAAGACCGCGCGAGAACGAATCAAGTTACTCCTCGCGACATTTATCATTCTCGCGGGGGCGGTGCTGCTGACCCTTTCGAAAGGCTAATTAAGTTGTAAAAAAAAGAGAACCTTTGGTTCTCTTTTTTTGTGCATTCTGGATGAAAGCCTATTTGTTGATGAACTGCGGAATGCCCTTGTACTTTTCCATGTTCTTCATGATGTTGACCATTTCCCAGTCCTTTTCCTTGAAACGGCGGCGCAACAGGGCAACGAACACTTCCATGAGCATCAGGCAGTCGTAAACGGCGCGGTGCATTTTGTCCGCTTCGATCTTCATGGCGATTTCGTCGCGGCGCTTGAACATATTGGCAAGGATGCCGAGCTTGTGTGAACTTGCTTCGGGGAGAATGGCCTTGGAAATCGCAAGGCTGTCGATGACAGGGTTGCCGGGGACGACCTGGGGATTGTTCTTGTAGGCAACACGAAGGAAGCTGGCGTCGAAGTTGGCGTTGTGGGCGATGAGAATGGTGCTCTGTCCGCAGAATTCGGTGAACTTCTTGATGGCGTCACCAACGACAGGAGCGTCCTGCACATCGCTGTCGTAAATATGGTTCACGGCAGATGCTTCGGCAGGAATCATCATGTTCGGCTTCACGAACGTTTCGAGTTCGCCAAGCAACTTAGGGACGACCTTGCCGGTTTTGTCTGTTTCCACGGTGAATTTGACTGCGCCGATTTCAATGATCTCGTCTTTCTGGTTGTTGAGGCCTGTCGTTTCAAGGTCGAAGGCGACGAACTTAGGTGGCATTAGAATCACGTTAATAAACCTCTTGAAAAAATGAATTCACCATGGTAGTGTTAACAAATCAGTCACAAAGATACTTAATTTCGATGTCAATAGATGTCAGCGGAAGGGGTAAAATGAAATTATCCCATGTTTTTAGGGTTAAATGGGCCCCGTATCGTGCTGAAACCATCCAAAGGGGGCGGTTGCTTTTTTGGGATAGCCACTGTGACCCGGGCTTGATTTTGAGTGCGGGGCCCCGTGGACCGTCGAGTGCCATTCCTGCAAAATGTCCTTGTTGGAGGGCATCAAGGATGTACCTAATGTTGCTTGCCCCGTGGCTGCTGGAACCGCGAGTGACGACATACCCCAAGCGCTGGGCGAGGGTGGCAAATATCTCGCCGTCTCCGGATTCCGAAATAAAAGCGTGCACCCCCCAGTTTTTGAATGCGGCTGTGGCGGCAAGTAGGTCTCGGTGCCATATTCCGAGAATTCCCGGTGAAAAGGAATCGGGGGTCTTGAGCTTGACGCGCAAGCTTTTTATCCAAAGACTAGCCAAAAAAAGCGCCAGTCTGACCTTGAAAGGCTGTTTGGTCATGCCTTAAAGATAAAAAAATGCAAAAAAACTTTGGTTTACCCTTGAAAAGGGTGAAAATTTTACCTATATTGCGGTTCACTTTGGCGACGTACCCAAGTTGGTAAGGGGCGGCTCTGCAAAAGCCTTATTCATCAGTTCGAGTCTGATCGTTGCCTCTCAAAAGACCTTTTCTCACCCCGAGAAAAGGTCTTTTTTCTAAATTGCGGTTATGGCTTTTGTTCACCTTCAAGTTCATTCTGAATTTTCTGTTTTACAGTCTTCTGCTCGTCTAGACGGTATTTTGGCTGCCGCTGCCGACGAAAACGCACCTGCAGTCGCCCTTACCGACCATGGCGCGATGTTCGGTATTCTAGAAATTCAGACTCGCGGAAAAGACATGAACAAGGCCCGCAAAGAAAAGGGCCTCCCGCCGGTAAAGACAATTTACGGCTGCCATATTTATGTGGATACCTCGAGCGCGAACCAGAAAGATCCGATCACGTTTGAGCGATTGACGCTCCTGGTCGAAAACGAGGCGGGATATTATAACTTGCTCCGCATTGTGAGTTACCGCTACGAAGACGGTGACCGCTGGGCAGAAATTCCGTCGGTGCCGCTTTCGGTTATCGAAGAGCATAAAGAAGGCATTATCGCCATTGCAGGCGATTTCTTTAGCAAGTACGGCCAGAGTGTCGCGGCCGGGCGCAACAGCGTTGCCCGCGAATACATGGAAGCCCTCGACAAGATTTTTGACCACGACCATTTGTACATTTCGGTGTGCGACAACGGTGTGCCGCAGCAAAAGTTGTTGAACGACTACAATGTCAAGCTGGCTGGCGAGTTGGGTCGCGAAATTGTTGCCGTAGGCGATGTCCATTACATTAAGCCCGAAGATGCCGAAGCGCACAAGATTTTGCGTTGCATTGCCTTGAAAGAGACGCTCAATGGTTTCGATGACAAACATTTCCCAGATAACGGTAAATTCTATTTCCGTAGCGAAGCCGAAATGGTGGAAATGTTCGGGCATATTCCGGGGGCCATCGAAAATACGGTGAAGATTGCAGAACGATGCAATTACACGGTCAAGACCGGTATCGGCGATGAATTCTGGCCCCGCTTTAAGATTCCTGAAGATTTCTTGTCCTCCGATGAATACCAGAACATCAAGGCGATTATGAAGGCGGAATACGACGCGGAATATCCGGTCGTACGCGAACGCGAAGTCAAGGGTGTCATCAAGGACAAAAAGAAAAAGGTGACGGCAACTTATTGTGCTGACAAGGGAATTGCCGAAGACGCCCTGACCGACGAAGACAAGGCCGAAATTGAACGCCTGTCGCAGCCGGAATTCTTTGACGAAGACGATCAAAAAGCTTGGGACAAGAGCGTTCGCCGCTGGTGCAAGCCGGGTGGCGATGCCGATATCTACATCACGCATCTTTGTAATCAGCGCCTTAAGTGGCGCTTCCCGAAAGAGGACTTTAAGTTCCCTGCCCACGAAACCGATGTGGGCAAGCGCATGTACAAGGAACTGAACTGTATCCGCAACATGAACGTGGCGGGCTACCTCTTGATTGTGTGGGACTTTATCAACTGGTCCCGTGAACACGGAATTCCCGTGGGTCCGGGCCGTGGTTCTGCCGCAGGTTCCTTGGTCACTTACATCATCGGTATTACCGACATCGACCCGCTCACCTTCGATCTCCTTTTTGAACGATTCCTGAACCCCGAACGTGTGTCCATGCCGGATATCGATACCGACTTTGCGGACCGCGACCGCGGCCGCGTGATTCAGTACGTGACTGACACGTACGGCAAGGAATGCGTGGGCCAGATTATTACCTACGGCATGCTCAAATCGAAGGCGGTGATTACCGACGTGGCTCGCGTCTTGGGACTTCCGCCTGCCGAAGCAAAGCAGATTACCAAGCTGTTCCCGCAGCGCACCTTGAACTTTAGCCTAAAGCAGGCTTGGACGGGTAAAGACAAGAAGGGCAATAACCTGGAAGACGGTTACAGCCCGGAACCCCTGCAGGCGATGATCGGTAGCCGCGCCAGTTACCAGAACTTGTGGGATATCGCTAAAAAGCTCGAAGATTTGCCGCGCCAGACCGGTGTGCATGCTTGCGGCGTGGTGATTACGCCGACCCCGATTTATAACCTTGCGCCTTTGTACCGTGCCGCCCCCGAAGATACGCCGGTGGTGATGTACGACAAGCACTACGCCGAAGACATCGGACTTTTGAAGATGGACTTCCTTGGCCTTATCAACTTGTCTATCATTCAAGACACGGTGAACATGGTCAAGAAGAATCGTTCGATCGAACTTGACATGGGCCATATTCCGCTCGATGACAAGGAAACGTTTGACTTGCTCGGCAAGGGCATGACCACGACGGTTTTCCAGTTCGAATCTCCGGGTATGCAAAAATATCTGCGCGAACTGAAGCCCACTCGAATCTTCGACCTGATCGCTATGAACGCCCTGTATCGTCCGGGGCCGATCGACCAGATTCCGCACTTTATTGCCCGTAAGAACGGTCAAGAAGAAATTGACTGCTACCACCCCGACTTGGAACAGGTGCTGGGCGAAACCTACGGCGTGATTGTGTACCAGGAACAGGTGATGAAGCTTGCCCAGATTTTGGGTGGCTACTCGCTGGGTGGCGCTGACAATATCCGCCGTATCATGGCCAAGAAAATGCCCGAAAAGATGGCGAAACTCGAACCGGAGTTTTTCCAGAAATGTCTGGACAATGGCTACGACAAGGCGATGATTCAAAAGGTTTGGGATGCGGTGCTCCCGTTCTGCGGATACGCGTTCAACAAGAGCCATGCCGCTGCTTATGCTTATGTGGCTTACCAGACTGCATACCTGAAGGCGCATTACGGCCCTGAATACATGGCGGCTTCGATGACCTCGAAGATGGGCAAGACCGAAGATATTGTGACGATTATCTTGGAATGCAAGCGCCTTGATATTGATGTGGTGTCGCCGAATATTAACGCCTCGATGGGCGAATTTGTGGCCACTCCCGACAAGAAGATTCTTTTCGGTCTCGCGGGCATTCGTAACGTGGGCATTGGCGTTGTCGAAGATATTGTGGCGGAACGCGAACGGCGTGGAAAGTTTAAGGATATCTTTGATTTCTGTAAGCGCGTAACGGAATACCAGGGCGAACAGAAGGAAAAACGTCCGCCCATGAACAAGCGCCTGATTGAAAGTTTGATTATGGCGGGTGCCCTCGATGAATTGCCGGGAAGCCGCGCCGTGCTGATGGCGACTGTAGACCGAGCCATGGAAGTGGCGTCCCGATTCCAGGAAGATAAGGATCGTGGACAGATGTCGCTCTTTGATATGGGCGGTAGTACTCCTTCGATGGATAGCTCCGCCGAGGTGCTTGAGGAAGCCGAAGAATGGACCGCGATGGAAATGCTCAACAAGGAACGCGATGTCTTGGGCATGTTCCTTTCGGGGCATCCGCTCGATGAATTCCGTCCGGAACAGCAAGGCTTTACGACTTGTTCCTTGGAAGAAGAGGAATTGTCTCGCCATGTGGGTGGTACAGTCATTGTCGGTGGTGTGGTGACCAAGCTTCGTTCTATCGAGACCAAGCGCGGTGATACCATTGGTGCGGGCGCCATTCAAGATTTCCACGGTGACTTGGAAATGTTCTTCAAGAAGGACTTGTGGGAAAAGTTCCGTGATACGGTGGCACTCGATGACCGCGTGCTTGTCAAGGGTAGCCTGGAACAGCAACGCATGGGCGATGGAGTCCAGATTGTTGTCGAAGAAGTCATACAGCTGGACCGCGTGCGTTCGGATATGGTTTCCCATATCCACATGGTTCTTTATTCTTCGATGGTTGATGACAATTTCACCGACAAGTTGATGGCCGCCATGGAAAAGTATGAACCCTTCGAAGGCGAGCGCGGTTGCGAATTGGTTTGCCATGTTGAAACTGACTCGGGAAATATGCACGTGTTGGCCTTGAAAAATAAGAAGGTCGTTTATACTCCGGAATTGCTGCAGTTCCTGCGTAAGGAATTGGGAATTGCGAAGGTCTGGGTTTCAAACCGTGCCAAACGGTAAAGGTGATGGCTTTTTTGCCGTACATTTTGGTTTGTGCTGGCGAAGATTCGGGGGACGTTATCGGCGAACCCCTGGTCAAGGCATTCTGCTCTCAACATATTGATGTTAAGGGGGCCGGTGGTCGTCGAATGCAATCGGCGGGAATGGTTCCTTTGGTTGATTTCGAGGTGTTGCCGGTTTCTGGCTTTGGCGATGTGTTGCCCAAGTATTTTAAGTTGCGCCAGTGCTATAATGAACTTAAGTCATCGCTGGAATCTCCGGAATGTCTCGGGCTTGTCGCCATCGATTATCCGGGCTTTAACATGAAACTGGTAGCGTTGGCGGGGAAGCTCCGCAAGCCCGCCTTGTATGTGGCGCCTCCGCAAGTGTGGGCCTGGAAACGTAAACGCGCGAAGGTTCTTGCGCAAAATCCGTATGTCAAGCTAGCGGTGTTCTTTGATTTTGAAGAACAGGTGTATCGCGAAGCTGGCTGCAATGTCGTTCGTGTGAAACATCCGTTTGTAAATTCAGAATTCGGAATTCGGAGTTCGGAGTTGCATTTAGAGAGACATAAGGCGTCGCATGGAATTGCCGAGACCGAAGCGGTTCCTAGTCAATGTTGTTTGCTGTTGCCCGGGAGTCGAAAGGCGCAGGCGCTCCGCAATTTACCTTTGATGCTAAAAGCAGTTCAGATGACTCGAAAGTCGCTAGAAATTTCCCGTATGGAAATCACTTTGTTGGCGGCTCGTTGGGAACTGGTTGAAGTATTTGAAAAAGCCTTGCGTCAATTTGGAGACGGCGACCTTATACGAAAAGTTCATGTGGTGGAGTCGCCTCAAGAGGCAGATGCTCGTCGTGCTATTTATCAAGATGCGTCACTGGCGTTGACTGCACCGGGAACGGCGACTTTGGAATTGGCCTTGTCAGGTTGTCCGATGATAGTTTGCGTCAAGCCGGATGCATTGACCTATGGCTTTGCCCGCGTTTTCGTCAAGACGAAGTATTTCGCGTTGCCGAACATTATCTTGAACAAGTTGGTTTATCCTGAAAAGATTTGTGCTCCAGGCAAAGAACAATGTACTGTCGCAAGCATCGCTCAAGAAATTGCCTCTGAGTGCATTTCTAAGCAGAATCCGGATACGGACGTCCTGTATTCTAAACTTTCAGCAGGGATGTCGCTCGATCAACTAGCGGCGGAATTTTTTCGCCAGTTCATCAAGCGTGAATCGGAGTAGAGTCGGGTGCCCGTAGGGGGACTTGAGAGGCTCCTCGGTGAGCATTAGCTGGCTTACGAGGGCTGCCATCTCCTCGGACTTGAGTTTGTCTCCGGCCTGGTAGGCGTTCGTGTTGGCCCAGGCTTTGGCTATGGTGTCTTGGACTTTTACCATGTCGCCTTCGCCCTTGCCTTCGTCTCCGATGCTGTCCAAAAAGTCCTTGACTGCCTTGATGGCGCGCGAAAGCGGAAGTGCGCTTGGAATCGCGCGGATCTGGTAGGTTTCGCCACCGAAATGTTCAATGTAGAATCCTAAATGCTTGAATTGGTCCTCGACACTCTTGAGCGCTTCCACCTCTATTTTAGAAAGTTCCAGGAGCTCCGGGAACAGAAGTTCTTGGCTGTCGAGGGCGGCTCCGTTTTTGAGAATGTCGAGCGCTTGTTCGTAGAGTACCCGCGAATGGGCGGCGTGTTGGTCGATAACCAAAAGTCCGTTGGAATCTTCGCCGGCGATATAGGTGTTTGCAATCTGGAAGAATGTCGGTGGATTCCAGGCCGGTTCAGGCACCGTGGGCTTCAGGGCTTCGTTTCCTTCAAGCGAAATGACTTTGCCTGCTTCAGGAGTGCTGAACATATCCTGGGCGAGGTCTTCAAATGCATTTGTTTTGCGAGATTTTTCGAAACTGAAATTGCCGGGACGGTTCGACATTTCGGGAATGTCGCCAGATGATTCTTTAGTTGCAAATCCAGGTACGAAATTTGTTGGATTTGCGGGACGAATCGGTTCCGAGAATCCGTAGGGAGCTTTAGGCTCGTGTAAATCATCTGCAAAGGGGGGCGGCGAAAAAGAGGTGTTGCGAGTCCCGGCGGTTGTGTCGCGGCCCCCTGCGATTTCATCGCTCAAGTCAATGAGTGGTGAATTCGCTTCCATGTCCTTGGTGAATGTATCTCGGATGGCATGCGTGACGACGAGAAACACTAAATTCTGGTTGGCGAAACGGACCTCGCGCTTGGCGGGGTGCACGTTCACGTCGAATTCCATATCGGGCATGTCCAGGAACAGAACCGAGACTGGCTTGCACTGGGCTCCGTAAGGTTCGTAAGCCTGTTGGACGGCCTTGGTCACCATCTTGCTTTCGATGGGACGGTTGCGGATAAATAGAAATTGATGATTGCGTTTGCCGTTGGTTTCGGTGGTGGGGGAGATGTATCCCCATACATGAATGCCCGCTTCGGTGTAGTCAACGGGCAAGAGTGCCTTTGCTATTTTAGAACCGATGGCTTCGGCAATACGGTTGCGCAGTTCCCCCGGTACTCCCGTAAATACGGTCTTGTCGCCAACCTTGTAATCGAAACGGATTTCGGGGTGCGCAATGGCGGTGCGTAGGACAACGTCGAAAATTCTCGTTCCTTCGGCCGTTTCGCTACTTAGAAAGTTACGGCGAACGGGGGTGTTGTAAAAAAGTTCTTCAACTAAAAAGGTGGTGCCGCGGCTAGCTTGTACGTCTTGTTTTTCGATAACGTTTCCGCCTTCTAGAATAATGCGTCCGGAATCGCCGTCGTCAGTGGCGCTCGTTATCGTTAATTTGGATACAGCGGCGATCGAGGCGACAGCTTCACCTCTAAAACCATTGGTGTGCAGGTGAAACAGGTCTTCTGCATTAGATAGTTTGGATGTAGTGTGCCGCAAATAACACAGGTCCAAATCGGCGGAATTCATTCCTTTTCCGTTGTCCGAAACCTGGATTTTTTTCTTGCCTCCCTGTTCTATGGAAACTTGTATACGGGTGGCTCCAGCGTCAATTGCGTTTTCGATCAGCTCCTTTACAGCAGAGGCTGGGCGCTCTATGACCTCTCCTGCGGCGATTTTATTGATGATTTCATCGGATAAAATGTGTATTTCGGCTGATTTCATGACCTAAATATAGCCTTTTAGTGTAAGATTTTGTATTTTTTTTTACTAAATTAATTAAGCAAATGGCTGAGTGGTTGTTAGGAATAACCATTCAATAGAGTGAGGTAAAAAAGTGCTTTCAAACCTATTCTTACAGCTGACTCATATCGAGTTACTCATTAAGTATCCCGTCAAGGATATTTTGACTCTCATCAAACGCGATCCGCGTTTTACGGTCAAGGTTCTTAATGACATCTATTTCGAAGATTTGTCTGTAGATGAAGGCATTCACCGATTGATTATGAACAATGTGGTGAACTGGCTCTATGAAAGGGGCGAAAACCCGGATACCTTTGTTCAAAATATTATAGACCGCTGTGCGTCGTTCGAGGCAGTCCCTGCTCGTAGCGTGTTGCGCTCCTACCTGCCCTATGTATCGCAGTTCTATGCGACCGAAGATGTCCGTCAGCTCTGCCTTGACATTATTCCGAAGCGCTATCCCTTGCTCACGAACTCGAAGTTCCTCCGCCGTGATTTGGTGGATGGTAACCGCAAGGAATACTTCACCTATCGTTTTGATTCTCCGGGTCTTTTGATCACGAACCCCATGCGCTGGTTCAACGGCCTGGTGCAGTTGGGTCCCATTTTCCTGAATACCCCTCGCTACGAATTGATCGAATACAAGGCCAGCCAGACCTCTTTTGCTGAAGCTCTCGAAAACCGTGCGACGGCTGAAGTACGCGATGATGGTTGTGTCTATGTGAATGGCCGTCAGGTCGGTAAGTACATGACCTTCGGCGATTGCCTTGACGAATATGGCCTTGACTGGGAGTTCGACGCCGAACGCAAGATGGCCTGCATCCGTGCCACCGAAGATGTGGTCGACGAAAAGGTGGGTGCCGTGCTGATTCATAAGGGTTGCTATTACGGCGCACCGGCTAGCGTGGTCTACTTTGATTATAAGGCAAACGTTGTCGCTCCGGAGCCGTTCAACAAGCTCATGAGCGCCGTCGTGAAGCAGGAATTCGATTCCTGGGAACCGATCCAGAAGGCTCAGGAACAGCTCCTTGAAGCGATGAACGACTCCGTGACGGTCATCTACTACAAGAGCGATGATTCTATTTCAGTGAACAGTAAGCACCTGATGCGTAACGTGCCTGCACGAATCCTGCGCAACCTGCTTCGCGAGTACAGCGCTACGGGCCGTGAAGAATTTGAAAACCGTGAATTCAAGCGCGATTCTTCCATTTGCATGGATCCGCTTCGTCCGAACTTCGAAAGCCGCTTGAACCGCGTCATTGCTCATATCAACGGCTCTGACGATCCGGAACATCCGTCCGAAGGCGTGAAGAAGTATTTCGAAATCGAACGTCACCGTCGTGGTGGATTCCGTTTTGTTCCGAAGTGCAAGATCATTTTCCACGAAGAGTAAATGTTAGTTTACTTGCAATACGAATGTAATTGTTGCGGATTAAGAAAATAAGCAATTTGGTAGTTCTCGGTTCGAAATAAAAGGATATATTTGGAATTGTGAAACGGTAGAAGGGTAAATCCTGAAACGACACTATCATTGCTCCCCTCCTGGTAGGTTCAAGGTTCCACATACCGATTCATATTTTCTCCTTCTTAGGAAAGGCTCCTCGTAAGAGGGGCCTTTCTTTATTTACGCGCCTCGATGGCGCGTAAATAAAGCATGTTCTGGACCTCGGTCATGCCCGTGCAAGCACGGTCGCGACGCTCGGTCTGCGAACATGTCTTTCAGCCGATCAGTGGCTCGGAAATGCCCGTGCAAGCACGGTCGCGTCTCTCGCCTTACGAGTTAGTCTTTTTACAAGAGTAAGAATCTCGTCTTATGTGTTAGTCTTACAGCAAATTCTTCGGCTCGGCAATGTCGGCAAACTTGTTTGCCGCCGCTGCGCTCGCCTTACGGCCTTTTCTACGCCTGTTCTGGGGTCGGCCATGCCCGTGCAAGCACGGTCGCGACGCTCGGTCTGCGAACATGTCTTTCAGCCGATCAGCGGCTCGGAAATGGCAATGCAAGCATTGCCGCTTCTCTCGCCTTGGGAACCGGTCTTTTTCCAAAAGACTCAAGGCCGCAAAAATAAAGCTAACTCTTCGGCTCGGTCATGTGCAAAAAAGCTCCGCATTTATGCGGAGCTACATTCTTTAGGAGGAATCCTTCGGCTTTGTTCAGAGATATTAATTCCGAAATCCGAATTCTGAAATCCGAATTATCTTCTGCGTTCAGCCATCTCTTTCTTCAAGATGTCCATGACGGCGCCGAGGTCTGCCGGAGCCTTGAACACGGGGTTCGCGAACTTGGAGCAGATATTCTCGAGCTTCTTTTCGTGGTAGCCCACCTTGAATTCGGTGAACTTGAGGCCGTGTGCCGTGCTGATGACGACCACGTTTTCTTCCTTGTCGATTTTGCCTGCGGCTACGAGCTTTTCAAGCGCGCCGAGGGCCACACCGGTATGCGGGCAGCAGTAGAGACCGATGCGGTCACCGCGGTGGGCGGCGTTCGCGAGTTCTTCTTCGGAAACACTCACGACCATGCCGTTCGTCTTCTGGATGGCGCGCACGGCCTTCGGGTAGCTGACCGGGTTACCGATCTGGATGGCGCTTGCAAGTGTCTTCTTCGCCTGCATTGGAACGAGCTTGTCGAAGCCGCGTTCGTAAGCCTGGTAGAACGGGTTCGCGTTCTCGGCCTGGGCGACGATGATGCGCGGAATGCGGTCGATGAGGCCCATGGCCTTGCAGTCTTCGAAACCCTTCGCGAGGGCGCTCACGTTACCGAGGTTTCCGCCCGGGATAATCACGGTGTCGGGCACCTTCCAGCCCATTTCCTGGCAGATTTCCGGAGAAATCGTCTTCTGGCCTTCCACGCGGAGGCTGTTCATGGAGTTGGCGAGGTAGATGCGGTTGTCGGCGGTGACCTGCTGCACAATCTTCATGCAACCGTCAAAGTCGGTGTCGAGGGCGAGCACGATGCTGCCGTTAGAAATCGGCTGGATCAGCTGGGCAACGCTCGTCTTTCCGGCGGGGAGGAATACGATGCTCGGGATGCCGGCCTTCGCGCAGTAGGCGCTCAAAGCTGCGGAGGTGTCGCCGGTAGAGGCGCAGGCCACGGCGTCGATTTCGTGAATCTTTTTCTTGATAATGTGGTTCACCTGGCTCACGAGGACCGTCATGCCGAGGTCCTTGAAGCTGCCCGTGTGGGAGTTGCCGCAGAGCTTCACCTTCAGGCTCTTGATGCCCATTTCCTTGGCCAGCGGGGCTGCGTCAAAGAGCGGGCTCCAGCCTTCGCGCATCGTCACGATGTCTTCGAGGGGCATGTCGGGGAGCACCATTTCGCGCTTGCTCCAGATGCCGCTCATGTCGGCCGGTTCAAAGCTCATGCGGCGTTCGGCAAAGAGCTTCTTCCATTCTTCGGGGCTCTTCTCAGCAAGTGCTGCACGGTCATGTTCGACTTCGAGCAGGCTGCCGTCCACCTTGCTCCTGTAAATGACGTCGGTCAGCGGGTAGGTGTCGTCCCCGTTGATGTTCCTAAAATGGGCATTGAATTGAGCCATAATATCCTCTAGTTTTTTACGGCACAAATATAGGAAAATTCATATTTTGAAAGATGTAGTTTTCTATATTATCCACGGAATTAGAAGAATATACTCGGAGTAATGAGTGAAAAATAAAAAGATTGTTTTGTTGGGCCTGGTTGCGTTTTTGGCGTTTGCCTTGACGGCCTGTATTTTTGAATCAGACGAAGATGGTTTGTCGAACTGGCTTTCGGATCAGGGAATGCCAAGTAGCTATAAGGTGCAGACTCTGAACATCCCGGATTTGTCGATTGCCTCGGCTGAGGTTTTCCTGGATACGTTCCCGACCTCGGCAGATTACCAGGCTGTGCTCGGACACACGGCGAACTTGAGCCATGATTTGGTGCTGGATATCGCCTTTATGCCGGATTCCGGCTTCATGAAGAGCCTTTCCGAATCGGATACGGCCGGGGCATACCTTTCGTTGTTCTGGTTGCGCCCTCTTTATACTTCCGAAAATTATCCGTCTGATTCCCTGCCGGTCGAAGAAGACCTGAAGCTGAATCTTAGCTGGAAACTGGATACGGGTTCAGGAAAGAAGTTCCTGGACAGCATATCTAAGGTGGCGGATACGACTTGGTACCGGAGCCTTGAAAAGTGGACTGCGGATGGTTCTGCCGATACGGTGTACGCCGTGAATCATGCGGCGGGGGACACCTCGATCCGTATGGACCTGCCTGCCGCCTTGCTTGAAGATCTGAAGAAGGCCCGCGGGGCAATCCACTTGCAGCTCCGTCTGTCCGCTCCCGAAGCTAAGCACCTGTATCGTTTCTACGGTGATGCCAGCAATTATCCGCCTATTTTCGCTCCTTATGCGGATTCGCTGAATTTCCTGAATCCGGCCCCGACCCCGTTCCGTATGGCGAATGTCGTGAAGAACGAGGAAGAATGCAAGGAATGCCTGGTGTTGCATGGCGGTGTGTTCGATTCCCTGGTGGTGGAACTCCCGTCGGAACCGATTTTGAAGGCCCTCTCCGAATTCTATGGAGATGAATTCCCTTACAGCGATGGCGACAAGAACGATGTGCGTCAGACGGTCATCCTTGCGCAGTTGACGATGTCGCGCGACGATTCTCAGGGCGAAAGTGAATTGGGACTGCCAATTCAGGTTGTCGCTGGCTCCTATGTCGATAGCGCCGACAAGAAAATCAGAAGAATGGAAAGCTACCTGCTCAATAACGAGGTCATTCTGGAATCGGGACACCCGAACTTGATTTTCCATGAGGGCGACTCCCTGACACTGCAATTGACTGAAGGTGCCCGAGACTTTATCAACAAGGCGAGCGATGGACGTTCCATGAAGTTCATTATGCGTATGGGGTACCCCTTCTTGCAGGAGAAAGATACGACTTATGCGACCTATAGGACTGCCGATGGAGATACGAGCTATCTTCGCCTGAGTTATTTCGATTATGCCCGCTACGACTTTTCGAAGGCGATGGAAAATCCTGTGACGCTCAAGCTTTGGCTGGCGTCCAAGCGGGGGGATAAGTAATGAAAAAGTTTTTAGTTGCTTTGTGTGCTTTGGCGGGTTTCTCCTTCGGTTCCATGATCGGAATGGAAGCCTTGGGCGAAGAACAGGTGCAGGGCGGAACGGCTTCGGCCGCCGGTCGCGGTTTTTCGGGTAATGCCAAAACGGGCGATGCGGAAGGTCTTTCTTTAGTAAACCCGGCTCGATTTGCCTTTGATACAAAGGTTGTTTTCAATTTGAATTTCGCTATGGAAATGACCGAGGCCAGAAAAGACGGTTCGCACTATACGCTGAACAGCCTGTCTTTGCCCTCGTTCAATTTGTCCTTCCCGATGTCGGATTGGGGAACGATGGGTGTCTCCCTGTGGCAACATTATGCCTCGTCTTTGAAGGAAGACTATACCGCTAATGGTTCGAAGGTTGAAATCGAATACAAGGGAAGTGTGTATGAACTGGTTCCGACTTATGCGGTTCGCCTTCCGATTTTGCGTTCGTTCTCGCTGGGTGCTTCCGCCCACGTGGTTATGGGAAATACCTCCCGTTCTATGACTCTGGGTGCAGACAAGTCCGGCCTAGATGAAGACGATGCCTGGGCGGGTGGTAATTACAGAATTTCGGATTATGTCGACGGAACCTGGGAAATCAAGGATCATCCGGCATACTATACGGGAGCTCTCCAGTACCGCGGCAAGCTTGCGTCGTTCTTCTTCTCTTATACGACGGGGTATACTCTCGAAAATACCTTGGATTACAACTTAAGGTTTAGTGAATTGGATACGCTGACCTCGACTCGTTATACTCGTGAAATCGATGTGCCCGCTCTTCTCGCGACCGGCATCAATTATCGCTTGGCGAAACGTCATAACATAATGCTTGATTTGACCTGGCGCGTTTGGGATGACGATGTCAAGAACATTGCGGGCGGATGGAATATTCCCGAGGCGACTGAAACCCAGAAGGATGTGATGGTCTCTGTGGGTTATCAGTGCGACGGCAGTCCGCTTTTCTACGATTCGTACTTGACCAGGATTAATTACCGCGTGGGAGCCTGGTTCCATAGTTGGTATATCAAGGATGTCTACGAGGTGGGTGGTTCTTTGGGTGGCGGTTTTCCGCTTGGACGAAAGGGGACGTCTCTTGACGTTGCGATTCAGGGTGGAAAACGTTTTGCGGATACCGATCATCAGTGGGAAGAAATGTTCATTGGGCTCAGAATCGGTCTGACTGGAATCGCCACATGGGGAATGGAACGCCGGTAGTTTTTTAACGAAGGAGGCCTAGTATGGCTATAAAAAAAGAAACGGATGCAAAGTCCAAGATCAAAGTGGCTGTAAAGGAAATTGCTGAAAAAGCCGCGGATAAGGTCAAGAAGGTGACGAAGGCCGCCGAAAAGAAGACCGCATCGAAGTCCGCGACGCTCAAGTCGATGAAGGAAGCAGAAGAAAAGGCCGTGAAGGCAGTCTCTAAGGTGAAGAAGGCTGCGGTTGCCAAGGCTTCCGCCACGGCCGAAAAGGCTGTGTCTGCCAAGAAGCGTGTCGTGGAAGGGGTTAAGGCCGTTGCCGCAAAGAAGACCGCGACGAAGGCTGCTAAAAAGGCTTCCGAAAAGGAAGTCGCCAAGATGGCGCAGTCCTTTGATGCCGAATACCTGGTGCTCATGCAGAAGGACCCGAACTGGATGCATGCCTTCTGGGAAGTATCTGAAAATCGCATTAACGAAGCGAAGAAGGGTAAGGGGAAAATCGTTCTTCGTCTGTTCGATATTGCTGATGACCTCACGGTGCAGCGCAGCAAGAAGCGCAAGTTCCGCGATATCGAAGTGCCGGCCAATGCCCGTAGCTGGTATGTCGAAAATACGGCAGGTAAGTCCTGCGTAGCCGTTCTCGGCGCCGTGTCCGGCAAGAATTTCATGCCCATCGTTGAATCTACTCCGGTGATGACTTTTGACAAGTCCGCTGCCGCACCTGCTGAGAATGACGCCTTTGCAAAGGCTTCTCTCGGCGGCAATACGCTCGGTAACTTCATGAGTTCCGGTTTCTCGAGCCAGACCGCAGAATCTTGGCTCAAGAGCCTCGGTGGAAACTTCGGCAGTTCTTCTGAATCCATGTTCTCCGGTGCATTGTCCAGCGCTGCCTTGCAGTCCAACAACATCGAAGTTTCCAAGGATTCTGTGAACTACGGCAAGGATTTCTTCCTGTGGGTGAAGACTCGCTTGATCGTTTATGGCGGAACCCGTCCGGATGCTCACCTCCAGGTGCGCGGCGAACCGTTCCCGCTGAATTCGGATGGTACCTTCAGCTTTGAAGAAGACCTGCCGGATTCTACAAAGATTATTCCCGTGTTCGCTACCGACAAGGATGGCGATTTCCCGACGACAATCGTGCCGATCGTGGTGAAGCGCACGGAGTAGTTGAACTCAATGGGAGCTCCCGGAAAAATACTGTTCCTGATGCATGCACACTTGCCTTTTGTGCGGCATCCGGAATTTGAGCGCTTTTTCGAAGAGAACTGGCTGTTTGAAGCTATTGCCGAAACATACCTGCCTCTGGTGCAGGCGATGCGGCGCCTCTTGGAAAAGGGCGTTCCCGGGACGCTCAATCTGAGTGTTTCTCCTCCTTTGATTGAGATGCTTTCAGATGGGAGCTTGATCGAAAAGTTCTCGGAGCATCTGAAAAAGCAACTCGAACTGATTGAAAAGGAAGTGGCTCGCAATGCCGGAACGGAGCTGGAGCAACTTTCTCGCTTTTATCTTTCTCGCCAGCAAACGTTGATCGATTTGTGGGAAAATCGCCTGCATCGTAATTTGCTCGCGGAATTTCTGGAACTTGAAAAGGCGGGCAAGCTGAATTTGCTCACGTGCGTGGGAACGCACCCGTTCCTGCCGGCTTACCAAAGCGATCCGGCATCGATCCGGATGCAGCTTGACGTGACGGTGCGTTGCTTTGAGCGAGCCTTTGGACGTAAGCCCAGGGGCGTGTGGCTCCCTGAATGTGGGTATTTTCCGGGACTCGACAAGTACCTCGCCGAATTCGGCCTGCATTATTTCTTCCTCGAAACGCATGGGGTTCTCCTGGCGACACCTACGCCCAAGTACGGCGTGTTCACGCCGTTGCGTACCACGCAGGGGCTTTATTGCATGGGGCGTGAACAGAAAAGCTCTATGGAAGTGTGGAGTCGCCGCACGGGTTATCCGGGCCACCCCGAGTACCGCGAATTTTTCACCGATATCGCGAAAGATCGCCCGCGCGATTACCTGGGCGAATACTTCTTCGCGGGCGATACGCCGATTGATTCGGGCTTTAAGTATAACCGCATTACCGGTGGCGAACATAAAGAAATTTATCGCCCCTGGAATGCGATGCGCTTGGCCGAAGACCATGCGCGCCTCTTCGTGGTGAACCGCGAAACGACCATCTCGGAGCTGCTCGTGAACATGGAGGGCAACAGGGCGGCAATGCTTTGCCCCTACGATGCCGAACTTTTTGGACACTGGTGGTTCGAAGGTCCCCTGTTCTTAGAGGCGATGCTGGAACGCGCGGCCTCTTCGTCGGTCATCGAATTTGCCGGTGCCGACGAAATCATGACTTCGTCGGCAGATCCCGAATCGCATGAACCGGCTTTTTCCAGCTGGGGCGAAGGCGGTTTCGGCTCCGTGTGGATTAACGGTGAAACCGATAAGTATTATCCGCAGTCCTATCGTCTGCGTGCGATGATTGACCACTTGATTTCTATCCGTCAAAAGATGGGCGAAAGTTCGCCGCGCGGAAAGCTTTTGACTCGCTACATCAAGCAGATGGAACGCGAACTGATGTTGTTCCAGTCTTCGGACTGGGCTTTTATGATTCACAACCATTCGGCGGATGGCTATGCTCGCCGTCGCCTGGACGACCATTACAATAATGGCCATACGTTATTCGCGGAAGCCTGCAAGGCTATTCTCAAGAACACGGACAAACCGACGGCACATTCTGTTTTGCCGAAACTAGAGAAGACGAATAGTATCTTCGGCTGGTTGTAACAATCTTGCCTACATTCGGCCTTATGGCGCCTATGGGGTTGCGCCTAGTAAATGACGATAAAATCTTTCAGTTTGCCGCTATTGCCGGCCCTGAATCGATAGACGCCCGGAACCATAAGCGATTTTACCTTGCTCTCGTCAAGGCAAAGCGTGTAGTTGTCGTACTTGATTTTTTCAACGAGGTTTCCACGGCGGTTGCGGATTTCGATGTATTCTTTGTCTTGCGGAAGCGGCGTAAAGCACAGGTGGCCGTGACGCCATGGCGTAGGGAAGGCGCGTAGCGTGGAATCCTTGAAAACCGTAGGAATCGGATCGACTTCGGTAAACCTGCTCAGAATCCAAATGATGGAATCGGCGGAGGAACTTGTGGATTCGATGTAGACGGAATCGACGCTGTTTGTATTCGGCAGAAATCGGAAGGAATATCGGTTGTCGCTGATGGAAACCGCCGAGGATTTTCCTGTAAATTTGGAAAGATCGGGCTTTCCGTTGGAATAGAATCGGTATGAGAGTTCGTTTAGCGAATACGGCTCGAAATCACCCGCTTGTTCAACGGTCTTAAATTCGGGCCATCGCGGCTGGTCGTCATTTATCCAAAAGTTGGAATCAACGAGAGCGGCGCGACTCCCGGTAAAAGAAAGCTTTATGGCGAAGCTGTGGAAAAGGGAGTCCGCGGAGAGGTGGTGCTTTTTCGCGTACTTTGTGAGATGGTGCTGGAACGGTTTGCTGGGTTCGCTAGAAAAACTTTCCCAGATTGATTTGTCGAAGCCTTTGTCGACAAATTTGTAGAGATACATGAAAAAAAGTCCGGGACCGTAGTCTTCGCTCAGGTTGTCGAAAGAGATTCCGATGGAGTTGGAAAATTTCGAAAGGTAGTTGAAGTAGTCGTCGACATCGGGAGCTACGACTTCTTCGATTCCCATTGCGGATGCTTCAAACCAGAAAGGTGTTTTATAAAGTTTCTGAAAATCGAGGAAACGGAGCTGGATGGCGTGATAGAGTTCGTGTGCCGCCGTAACGCGAAGTCCCTGGTTCCATTCGGTGGAGTAGGAGTAACCGTGAGCTGAATTCGTCAAGTCCTGTGTAGCTTCTTCGTAAAAACATTCCTTGCCGTTGTAGTGGACTGAGGCCTTGGTGGCATTGCTTCGAGGTGTACTGCGAAAATCGTTGTCGATGATAAGGGTGCTTTGGGTGGAATCGAAAGGAATCGTCAAGCCGTAGCAACCGTGGCATGCACCGCTTGCTACGAATAAAGATTTGGAGTCGCGAATGAGATCGATATCTAAGACTTCAACGGGATAGAGACCGGGCAAGACATCCTGTTGGTAATGAAAACTCTTGCTTATTCCTAGGGGGGGGAGCATTCCCGTTTTTTTGACGTGAAAATTCCATGCGTACTCGAGGTGCTTGGAGAGCGAATCAATGTATTCCTGGGTGGCCTTATGCGGTCCGTCGAGGGTGTAGAAAATCTGGAAGTGTTCCGATGTTTGCGTCAGGATTTCGTCATAGTAGTCTTCGATCGTGCAGGCGTCGCTGGAGGTTAACGCCAGGGCGGGCTTTGAAACAATTTCCTTGATGGGCGAACCATTTCTTTGTTCCAGAAGGTTGCGGAGAACTTGCGCCGTACCGCAGGTATGCTGTGCAATGGCGGTCGTGGCGGTACAGAGCAGAAATAGAAGAATGGCGAGGACGCTCTTTTTCATCGATCCTCCGGAAGGATATTTTCTTCTATAAGAATTTGCCTTGCTCGGTTGCGGATGTCATCGGGGAGTGTCAATGCTTTTTGGTGGTGCGGCTTGATGCGGGCATCAATTATTATCGGGGCGTCGCATTTCCAGTGTTTTTCGCATGTGCGCTCATTGTAGCCGAATACATCCTTGGCAGGGTCCGAGCGCGTGAAGGTGAACCACAGGAAATCACGGAGGGTGTTTTGGGCGGCACCGCTTGGGAATGCGTCTGTTGCAGAATCGACCAGGGTAATCCACGGGTAGTTTTCGCGGAAAGGCCAGCGGCCGAGTGCTTCGGTGATTTGATTGAAGAGGACGTTGCGGCTAGTGGCGTCGTAGGCGGGCCCTTGCAGCATGATGACGCCCGGCATGGGGCTCGCCGCACCGGTGATTCCCACAGGTGAAAGTGTTTCGCAGAGGGCTTGAATGTCCTGCGGGTTGTGTCGCAGGTTTCTGCGTACAGGGCCCGCCGCGGCAATCGTGAGTTTGGAACCGTGATTGAGCCTGCCGCCGGCGTAGTCGAGCGTGTCGATGCTGGTGCAGGTCTCAAAATGCAGATCGCGGGAAAAGTCGACCCGCTCCAGCACATGCTTGAAGAATCCTTCCACATCGCGTACAATCGCCGTCGGGGAGGGCGAGCCCTCTCTGTCGGCGAAATCTTCGGCGGCTGCAATCAGTAAGTACTTGGTGAGGCTTGCCTGGTTGAATCCCAGAATGGCGTTCGCCGTTTTTAGCAATTCGAGCGGCTCGCGTTCTTCGGGCTTGATGTAAGGCAGGAATCGTTCATGAGCCAGGGCGAGACATAAAGGATGCACGCCGGCTTCGTCAACGGCGTGGAGTGCTGCGAGGCCGGGAATCGAGGCGGGCACCATCGGTTTGGTCACCTGGTGAATGAAATTGCCGAACAGGGTGTCTTCTTGCGGGGGACGCCCGACAACCGTGAAGGGGTAGATCGCGTTCTTCTTGCAGAGAACTTTTTCCACCTTTAAATAAGGGAAAAGATGCTTGTCCGAATAGTAGCCGATGTGGTCGCCGAAAGGTCCTTCCGGTTTCAAGTCGGGCTGGACTTCGCCGAGAATGCAAAAGTCTGCGTCGCTGGAAACGAGGTAGCCGTTGTAGATAAAGTAGCGAAATCGGCGCCCGCCGAGCATTCCCGCGAAAAGAAGTTCGCTCAGGTTTTCGGGCATGGGCATAACCGCGGCAACCGTGTGGGCCGGGGGGCCTCCGACAAAGATGCTCACCTTGAGGGGGCGTCCTTCTTCTATCGCCTTCTGGTGGTGCCTGGCGATGTCTCGCTTGATCTGGTAATGTAGACCGCATTCGTTTGAGGCATAGTCGTTTCCGGATATCTGTACGCGGTACATTCCCAGATTTGTGGTCATGACGCTTGCATCTTCTGCCGGACGCGTTGCCACCTGCGGGAGCGTAAGGAAGGCGCCTCCGTCGTGGGGCCAGCAGACAATCTGCGGCAAATCCGAAAGATTGCACTCTCTAAAGTTCCGGATGCTTCCGCTTTTATGGGGTAGCGAATGAAGTCCCGTTAGGGCTGCTTGACAAAGGGCCTTCGGCCGGGAATGTTTAAAGAATTCGACAGGATTTGACTTGAAAAGAACCGCAGTCTGTGTCCCGGCAAGCGTCTTGCGAAACAGAAAATCAAGCCTCTCCTGCGTTCCGAAGATGTTGCAGACGGCTCGGAAGGGGCTCCCCTTGACATGTTCAAAAAGGAGTGCAGGGCCGTGATTTTCGAATGCCTGTCGGGCCATTTCGGCCATTTCCAGGAACGGATCCACCTCTTGGTAGACACGCTTGAGCATGCCTGCTTTTTCCAAGTCGAGCAGTGCCTGTTCCAGGTCTTTGTACATGGACAACCTTATCCGGCGGTTGCGGATTGATGAATAGCGGAAAATCCTTGAGTCTGCTTCTTGCTTTCGATCGCAAGAAGTGCATCACGCGTATCCTTGCGGCTTGCGACGGCGTAAACAATGGAGGCGCTTGCCATTACCTTGGCAAACGTTTCTTCGGGAAAATCGCTAAAACCCTGGAAAGAGAATTCATCGTAGCAACCGGTCAGGTTGCCTTCGTCGGTGAATTCGTGGCTGGCGTTAAATCCGCGGAAGGGGCCCTTGTCAAGCCTCACCAAGATCTTTCCGTTGTTGATGGAGCTGATCTTTCCGGTCCAGCTGATTTTCCTGAATCCGACAACGACCGCGTAACGGACGATTTCGCCCGCTTCGAGTGCCTTGGGCAGCGTGTAATGGATGACGGGATTCTTTTCGATAGTCACGTTCATGGGTGCATATCGCATCGTCTCGAGCATGTTCGCTAGAGTGTATTCCTGCCATGAAGTCTGACTAAATTGAACCATATGCCGATAATTTAGAAAAAAAAGTATGGAATGGACAATGCGGATGTTTTTTTTGTGTT